>NZ_JAEPMO010000188.1 GCF_017643905.1 Marivita sp. | reverse complement strand
CATCCATGCAAAGGACATCCCCCATGTCTGATCCTACCTTTGGCCTGTCGATCCAGCGGATCGACAATGAGCCTCGGCCGCCTGTGGCCAGCGACATGTCCGTCGTCGGTATCATCGGCACCGCAGCTGACGCGGACGCCACCGCGTTTCCGCTGAACATGCCGGTGTTTCTCTATTCCGACGACGCCACCAAGCTAACAGCGTTGGGTGCGGCTGGCACCCTGCGCGATGCCATCACGCTTGTGAATGCGCAGCTGGGGTCGTTCCAGGCGGCCGCAAAGATCGTCGTGGTGCGTGTCGCCGACGGCGATGGTGTGAATGCCATCGACGATACCCTCGCCAATATCGTCGGTGACGGTGTCGCCACCGGCCTCAGCGCGTTCCTGAACGCACCCGCTGAGCTCGGCGTCACGCCCCGCCTGATTTGTGCCCCGGGCTTTACCAGCCAGCGCATGGGGGGTGATGCAAACCCCGTCTGCGCAGCGCTGCCCCCGATCTGCGAAAAGCTGCTGGCGCATGCGGTGGTCGATGGCCCCGCCACCACCCTGCAGGACGCGCTAGACTGGCGCGAGACGATCTCGCATGATCGCCTCATCCCGGTGGACCCGGCGGTGCGCGTGCTGGACGGCGGCGTGACCGTGGTGCAGCCCCTCTCCCCGGCGGTCATTGGTGTGGGCGTGCGGCGGGATCATGCCTTCCAGGGCCGCCCCTTCCACAGCTGGGCCAACCAGCCGGTGCAGGGCATCGTTGGACCCTCGCGCCCGATTGCCTTCTCGCTCACCGATGGCGCCACCGAGGGCCAGAGCCTGCTCGCAGCCAATATCGGCATCCTGCTGCGCGGCGAGATGGGCGTCGAGAGCGTCATCGGTCAGGGCGGCTTTATCTTTGTCGGCACCGACAACGCCGGCGAAGATGACCTCTGGCGGTTCTACAACGTCACCCGCGGGCGCGATTACATCCACCTGATGCTGCTGCGCACCCTGCGGTTCTACCTCGGCCGCTTCAACATCACCGGCCAGACCATCCAGGCCGTGCTGAACACGATGGAAACGGCTTTGCGCAACCTCAAGGCCGATGGCGACATTCTCGGCTTCGAGGTCAAGTTCCTGCCGGCGCAGAACAGCCCCGAAGAACTGCGCCAGGGCCGCTTCACCGTCACCTTCGCAGCCGAGGAAGCCCCGGTCCTGCGCTATCTCGGCATCCAGTCCGCCCGCTATCGCCCGGCGCTCAACGCCCTGCTTGACGAGCTGCTGGCACAGGTCGGCACCATCACCGGCTGACCCGGCAGTCAGCAAGCAGACGTCCAGATGTAGAATATATGCCTCATTCAGGCAGCAAATCCATACTGTCGTGGTGATGATACCACCGCCTTCAAGCATCCAACCCTGACAGGCTGACCCGGCGCAGCTGTGTCGGCGAGACTGGACCGCCCGGATGATCGCTCCCCCAACAAAAAGGACAGGCTCAGATGAGCACTATATACCTCATGGAGGCCGCAAACCTCTTTTGCGGCGATGACGACCCCACCGCCTCCAAGCACCTCACCCTGACCGAGCTGCAGCTGCCCAACCTGCAGGAAGCCTATCAGGACCACCAGCCGGGCGGCTCCCGCGTCCAGATCGAGGTGGCGGTCGGCATCCAGAAGCTCGAGGCCAGCTTCAAGCTGGCGGGCTGGGACCCGGACCTGCTGGCCCAGTTCGGCCTTGGCGCCAGCGCGCGCAAGAAGTTCACGGCCTACGGCGTGATCCGCAACAAGCGCAGTGGGGCCGCCATCGAGGCCAAGGCGGTGCTTGAAGGTCGCCTCGGTGCCGCCAGCCCCGAAGCGTTCACACGTGGCGAGATGCAGGGCTTCGACTACACGATCTCGGAGATCCTGCATTACGAGCTGCACTTCGAGGGCACGGAGACCTATTACTGGGACTTCTTCACATCGGATTGGCGCGTCAACGGCGTGTCGCAAAACGCAGATGAGCGCACAATCCTGCGCATCCCCGGCGGTCTGTGAGGTACATCATGACATCCCCCAAGACCAAAACGCTTCGCCTGCACTACCCCGTCACCGTCGAGGACCGCGAGGTCTCCGAGGTGACGATCACCCGCCCCAAGGTCAAGGACCTCAAGGCGATGGACGCCGCACTGGACGGCATCAAAGACAAGCTCGATCAGGGCATTGTCATGGCCGCCACCCTGACGGGATTGCCGCCAGAGGTGATCGAGGAGCTCGATGCCGAGGACTTCACCAAGCTCTCGGAGGAGGTCGCCGGTTTTTTCCCCCAGGCCAAGGCGCACGGGACTGGCGCTCCGTCATTGCCGAAACCGCCCACTGGCTGAACACCCCCATCACCGCCTTCGAGCACATGGACTGGTCCGAGGTCGTGCTCTGGCACAACGAAGCCCGGCGTCTGGCCGGCGCACAGCGCAGGTGAGCCATGTCCGTTCTGACGTCGCAGCTGATCATTTCCCTGATCGACCGGGTCACCGAACCCGCCCGGCAGGCCGCAGGTTCCCTGGCCGGGATCACCCACCGGATACGCGAGGCAAATGGCCAGCGCCTCGGTCTGTCGGACCGGCTTGATCTCGCGCTCTCGCGCAATGCAGATGCGCTGGACAGGGCCCGCCTGGGGGTGATCGATGTTGCGGGCAGCTATGCCACGCTGCATGGGGCCATCGCAGGTCCGATCCAGACCGCGGCAGAGTTCGAGGCGGCCATGGCCAGCGTGGCAAAGGTTGTCGACTTTCCGACACCCGAAGCCTTTGAGGCGTTTCAAAACGAGCTGTTCCGGCTCTCGCGGGAGATCCCGTTTGCCGTCAATGGTCTGGCGGAGATCGCCGCCGCCGCGGGTCAAGCCGGCATCGCAGGAGCGGACCTGACGCGGTTCACGGCGGCGGCCGCCAAGATCGGTGTCGCCTTCGATATCAGCTCCGAGCAATCCGGCACCGCGATGGCCAACATGATGACAGCGCTCGGTCTCTCCGTCGACGAGGCCATCCTGCTCGCGGACGCGATGAACCACCTGTCCAACAGCCAGGCCTCCAGTGCGGCGGACATTCTCAGCGTGGTGCAGAGCGTCGGCGCGCAGGCCACCATGTTCGGCTTTACCGCAGAGCAGACCGCCGCCTTTGCCTCGGCGATGCTGGCGGCGGGTGCGCAATCCGATGTGGCGGCCACCTCCTTCCGGAACATGGGGGCTGCCCTGACCCGCGGCGCATCCGCCACCGGCTCGCAACGGGATGCGCTGCAGGCGCTTGGACTTGATGCCGAGCAGGTTGCCCGGTCGATGCAGGAAAACGCCGTTGCGACAACAACGGATGTTCTGCGCCGGATTGCCCAGCTGCCTGCGGAACAGCAGGCGGCCATTTCCACGGACCTTTTTGGCAGCGAGGCCCGGGCGCTTGGCCCTCTGCTGACCAATCTCGATCTGATCGAGGGCACCTTGGCGATGGTGGGGGACCAATCGCGCTATGCGGGCTCGGCCTTTGCGGAGTTCGCTGCACAGAACGACACGTTCAATTCCCATCTGCAGCGGTTCTTGAGCCTGCTGGACGAGTTCAAGATCCGCATCGGCAACGCGCTTATCCCGGCCCTTGTCCGCCTTGGACAGGCGATTGCGCCGATCATCGTTGCCGCCTCCGAGTTTGCTGCCAGCTATCCGGAAGTGACCACGGCGATTGTCGGATCGATTGCGGGGTTCATCGCGCTCAAGGGCGCCCTCGCTGGCCTGACCTTTGTCGGGCTGCTGGGTCGGGGCGGCGCTCTGAACCTGCTGGCTGCAGGCTTCCGCAGTCTGTTCCTGGTCGCACGCGCCGGACCCCTTCTTGCGGTTGGCGCGGCCCTGTCGTTCCTGAGCAACAATTGGGAGGGCGTCAAAGCGGGCATCGATGCGTTCAAGGCGTCCTTCTCGGAGGCCATGAGCGCGGCCAGCCCTGCACTCGAGAGGTTCACCGCCCTCGTGGGGGACGCTCTGTCGTGGTTCAACCGGCTGACGGGGCCGATCGATCCCGATCTTTGGCTGCGCTGGGGCTCGGCGGCGGCCACTGCGGCGGCTGGTGTGGTGGCGGGTCTTGCGAGAGCTGCATCTGGCCTGCGCGACTTTCTGTCCAATCTGGCCGTCGATCCACAGGCGGCGCTGGCGCAGGCGCGCAGCGCGGGCAAGCAAATCGTCGACAGTTTGATGGATGGGCTGTCGGAGGGTTGGTCACGCGTCACATCTTGGAGTGCGGGTCTGGACCTGGACCTCCGGGGCTTGGCGGCCGGTGCGGGCAGGTCTATTGGCGCGTTATCAGCGGATTTGGCGAATGCAGCGATTGTGGCGCTCCGCTCCGCTTGGGCATCGATCACGTCTTATGCGGGCGATCTGGATTGGGGCCGCGTTGGCGCGACCGTGGCCAGCGGCCTGCTTGCGGGTTGGAGCGGTCTTGGGGAACTGGTGATTGCGGCGATATCTTATTCCTGGTCGTCATTGGCCACCTTCGTGGACGGTCTGGATGTGGACTGGTCGCAGGCTGCGGCGAACATCCTGCTTGGGGTGCCGCAGGTTGCTTACGGCCTTGGCGCGGCCTTGGTGCAGGCGATGGCCGGAGCGTACAGCGCCGTTCATGACTGGGCCTCGACCGTGACCGTGGATTGGGGCGCGGTGGGTGAGACGATTGGCGCCGGTGTCGGTCGCTTGATCGGTGTGGTCGGCGGGTTTCTCTACGAGACCTTCACCGAGATCTGGACAGGTGTTGCGGCCTGGCTTGCCAGCGATGGTCCGGGTGTGGATTGGGGCGGGGCGGCCAGCTCTATTGTCGACGCAGTTTTTGACGGCATCGGCGCTGCCTGGCATGCCTATTCCAACTTCGTCATGGGGCTGCTGCGCGGTCTCTTCGGGGAAATCCCGCCAGAGGTGTTCGAGGCAGGCGCCACCCTGATACAGCTGCTCAAGGACGGGGCGGTGCAGGCGTTCGACGACTTTCTGGGTTGGGTCGCGGGGATCCCGGGGCGCATCCTCTCCGCCATCGGCAGGATCGACCTGTCCAGCCTGATCGACTTCGGGGAGCCCCCGGGCTGGCTCAAGTGGTTGATCGGAGAGGATGAGAGCGCTGCGCAAATCCAGGCCGTCCCGGCACCTCCCTCTCAAAGCGAGCTCGGCGCGCTGGATATTGGGCAGCGTGCAGCTGCCGAAGCCCTGATGACCGCGCGGTCGGCGGGTGACGTGCCAACGCAGCAATATCTTGATGATCTCTCCACCTACGCAGGTCAGCTCCGAGACGAGATGGCTGGAGTGCAGGCGCAGATCGCACAGATCGATCAAAACGGCCCGATGGGGCAAACGCTGGCGGTACCGCTGCGCGCCGAACTACGGCATCTTCAGTCCGATCTCTATCAGGTCGAGGGTGATCTGGCCGAAGGCCGATCCCGTGCGGACGAGGTCACCCATGCTCTGCGCATGTTGGGCGATACCAGCGCCACCCCTGAGGTCAGCACGGCCTCGATCGATGCAGCGCTGGCCCGTGCGCGCGCTCTTTCCATGGAGCTTGGCGGGCTCAATCGCCCCGGCGCGACAACGGGTGCAGCCCCGGCTCCCGCGGTGCCAGAGATCGACGGCCAGCGCGCCAAGGGGGGTCCTATCAGCCGGGGTGGCACCTATCTCGTGGGCGAAGACGGCCCCGAACTGATCACGGCCAGCCGCAACGGCTATGTGCACCCGAATGGCGAGGGGCCTGTGGCGTCCGAGGCAGCGGCCGCCTCGAGCCTTGCGTCGATCACGGTGACGGTCGGTGATATCGTGATCTCCCCCACCATCAGCACCACCGAGCGGGTCGATCCCGCCCAGCTCTCGCGCGAGATCGGGCGGCAGATGCGCGACGAGGTGCGCGAGGCCTTCCGCGGTGTGTTTGCCGACACAGGCATGAGGTTTGCGTGATGCTGATGATGCTGGGACCGCTGCGCTTCGAGGTCGTGCCGTTCAATACGGGCAGCTATGACCACGGCCACGCCGCCGGTTTTGCCGAAAAGCCGGTGCTGGGCGCCCGCCCCCCACTCGAGTTCGTGGGCGCGGGTCCGGAGACCTGGACGATCAAGGCCAGGCTCTTTCCCGAGACATTCGGCGGGCTGTCGGAGCTGGACATGCTCTACACCCTCCGGGCCTCCGGCGCGCCGCACTACATGATGCGCGGCGACGGCGCCGTCATGGGCTGGGTGGTGATCCGCACCGTGACGGAGCGGTCGAGCCATCTGGGCGCAGGCGGGGTCGGCCGCGTGATCGACATCGATATCGAGGTGGCGCGCAGCGCGCCGCCCTCCGCCACCACCTTCTTCGCGCGCCTGGCGCGGGTCTTCCTGCCGGAGCTGACATGACCGACATCACCGAGCGCATCACCGTCGAGGGCGATGGCCTGACGGTCTCGCTTCTTGTCTGGCGGCGCTTCCACCGCGCCATGCCCGGCCTCGTCGAGCGGGTTTACGCGATGAACCCGGGGCTTGCGGCGCATGGCCCAACCTTGCCCCTGGGCACGTCCTTTCTGCTGCTGGTCCCGGCTCCCGACCCGTCGCCCGATCCGGCGCAGGTCCTGGCGCCAATCCGGCTCTGGTAACAGCGGAGGGGGGGCATGCGCGCAGCGTTCACCGTCACGGTTGCCGGGACAAACATCACGACAGCGCTGGCACCGGTGCTGCTGAGCCTGAGGGTCTCCGACAAGGTCGGCACGCATACCGACAGTGCCGATCTCGACATCGACGACACCTCCGGTCAGATCGTCCTGCCCCGCAAGGGGGCGAAGGTCGCCATCAGCCTCGGCTGGCAGGGCGAAGGCCTGCGCGAGGTGTTCCGCGGCACGGTGGACGAGGTGAAGTCCTCGGGAAGCCGCGGGGCGGGTCGCCGCCTGCGGATCAGTGCCAAAGGCATGGACACCACCGGTCCCGCAAAGGAGGGCCAGCAGCGCCACTGGGACGAGGCCACGGTCGAGACGATCCTG
>NZ_JAEPMO010000220.1 GCF_017643905.1 Marivita sp. | reverse complement strand
GCTCAGGCGGGCAAGCAGGCGGCCGAATTCGGTCGGATCGAAGCGGGGCATGGCGGGTCTCCTCGGGCCTCGGAAGCCTCAGCATACCTCACTGGCACGTAAGAACAAAGAGCGAACCAACACGATTTGCTGACACCGCCGCCTCCATCATTAGCTAGTTTATACCTTTCAAGAATCGAACAGATGTCATCCATGCTATTGACAATTGCTCTACACCCTACCAAGTCTTGCATCTGCTCAAGTTTCGTTGTTCCCCTGAAAAGTTTTTTTCGTATTGATGAGGTTCGCTTTAGCCTGCCTGCTGTTATCCCTCCCAAAGGTTTGACTATTCTTGTTAGCTTAGCTCTCTCTCTTAACATTGGGTATGCGTGGTGAAATCTCCAGTTGTGGAGAACTTGAAACGCCTCAATTGTCTCAGGATTTTTTTGGACAATATTTCCCAATAATTTTCCTGCTTGTTTTATCTGCCTCTTCGAATACAGACGTTCAACGCTAGCTTTGTACATTTTATCTAGAATTGCTCTTGTTCGAGTGTTAATTAACGAAGCCCAAATCAATCATAGGCTGTATGGCAATGCAGCGTCCAGAGCCTTTGCATAACTATAAATTTTTTGTTTCGAAAATATATTCCCCCGCCGTCGCGCAGCGGCGGCGACGCGTCCGCCCCATGGCGGGCGCGTTCCGCGCCCACCCGGTCGGACGCTAGCTCTTTGATCAGGTGTTGTGACACAGCGTAGGATGCGTGATTTCACGCACCTCCCAACACAAAAAAGGTGCGCACCGAAAGCACGCACCCCAAACTTACGCCGACGCCATCAGCAGCGTCTTGCCGCGCCACTCCGGGTCGTCCACCGCCTGCGCCAGCACATAGGCCACGTCGCCCCGGGCGGCCTCGCCCTGCACGTCCACGGCATCGCCATAGACGATGTCGCGCGACCCGTCCTCATCCGTCAGCGCCACAGGCCGCAGGATGGCGAAGTCCAGTCCTGATGCCTTGAGGTGTTCGTCCGCCTCGTGCTTGGCCATCAGGTAATGCCCCAGCTTGCTGTCGGGGTCCGGGTCGCCCGCCCCCACGGTGCTGAGCATGACAAACCGCGACACGCCCGCGTCCTTTGCCAGATCGACCAGCCGCTTGGCGCCGTCGCGGTCGACTTTGTCGGTCATCTCTGGCCCCGTGCCGCTGCCCGATCCGGCGGCAAAGACCACCACATCGCAGCCATCGCAGACGCCCGGTTGCAGGTCGGTCAGATCGCCGTGACGCGTCTCGGTGCCATTGGGCAGATCCGAGGTGTCCGAGCTGTCGCGCACCAGTGCAATCGGGTGGTGGCCATTGGCCAAGAGGGTTTGGGTCAGGCGCAGGCCTGTTTTGCCGGTGGCCCCGGCGACGAGAATATTCATGATAGTTCCTTTCAGATGGGAGGGGTCGGTTCAGGGACGGAAGATCGCCTTGATGTTCACGAACTCCTTCATCCCGAACCCGCCATGTTCGCGGCCGTAGCCTGAGTCCTTGACGCCGCCGAACGGCATGTTCGGGTCCGCCGCGCCAAAGCTGTTGATCCGCACCATGCCGGTGTCGAAGTGATCGCGGGCGAGTTTCATCGCGTGCTCTTCGTCCTGACAGAAGATGCCGCCGCCCAGGCCATAGCGGCTGTCATTGGCGATGCGCATCGCGTCCTCGTCATCCTTGGCGCGGATCACCGCCGCCACGGGGCCGAAGATTTCGTCGTCATAGGCGGGCATCCCCGGTGTGACATCCGCCAGCACGGTCGCGGGGTAATAGTGCCCGGTGTCGTCGCTGGGCGTGCCACCGCAGAGCAGCTTTGCGCCCTTGGTGACGCTCTTGGTCACCTGCTCTTTCACCGTGTCGAACTGGTCTTGGCTCGAAAGCGGCCCAAGCTGCGTGTCCTCATCCATCGGATCGCCCATCCTGATCGCCTTCATCTGTTCGACAAAGGCATCGACAAAGGCGTCATAGACCGCGTCCGTCACCACAAAGCGCTTGGCCGAGACACAGGTCTCGCCGTTGTTGAAAAGCCGCCCCATGACGCTGGTCTTGACCGCCAGTTCCACGTCGGCCTTCTCGAGCACAAGGTAGGCGTCGTTCGATCCCAGTTCGAGAACCGTCTTCTTGAGATGCTTGCTCGCCAGTGCGCCGATATGGCGACCCGCGCCATCGCTGCCGGTCATGGTCACGCCGCGCACCAGCTTGTGCGCGATCAGATCGTCCGAGGTGTCATGGTCAATGACCACCACTTGGAACAGATCCTTGGGCAGTCCTGCCTCGATACAAATCTCGCGCAGTTTGAGCCCGCTTCCCGTGCAGATCGACGCGTGTTTCAGCACCACGCCATTGCCCGCCATCAGGTTCGCCGCCAGCACGCGCACCGGTTGGTAGAGAGGGAAATTCCACGGCTGGATCGAGTAGATCACGCCGATGGGTTGATAGGTGACAAGCCCGTCCTTCTTGCCCCCCGCATGAGTGCGCGGCTCATCGGCGAGTTCGGTCGGGCCGTGTTCTGCGGTGTATTCGAAAATCCGCGCACACAGCTCCACCTCGGTCTTGCCATCGCGGTAGAGCTTGCCCACCTCGCGGGTCATCAGCTTGGCCAGGTCATCGGCATGGCTGCGCAGCGCCGTGGCGATCTTGGTCAGGTAGGGCGCGCGCTCCTCATGGGTCTTGCAGCGCCAGTCGAGGAACGCGGCATGGCAGGCCTCGACCTTGGCCACCGCGCTGTCCCTGTCCATCACCTCGTATGTGGCGATGGGGGTTTCGGTGGCTGGGTTGATGGTTTCCATCTTCGACATGCTGACCTCGATTGTGGTTATGGGTTTCGTTGGTCAGGCAACGCGCGGTGTGCCGGATCGTTCCCTTGGACACGGCAATCATGCGGAGCGATCTTGACGCCGATCAGGACGCGGAGTATCCCGTCGCTCCAGAGGGCGGGTATGGTGAAAAGGTATCACGCGAGCTTCCCAAGCTTACGTTGCGGGTTCGATTCCCGCTACCCGCTCCAATCCTTCCACACCTGTCCCGCTCCGCTTTAATGCATTGACCGCGTCCGGTTCTGTGCCATCCTGTCTGCATTTCCGATCAGATTTTTTGAAAGTACACATATGGCTGACCCCGTTTTCCACCGCCCCCTCCGCCACGGTCCACCGCGGCTGTGCCGCCTGTGTCGGCGTCCGCTTGCGGAAGATGCCGAGGACATCTGTGACAACGTAAATTGCCGGACCCGCCACAAGATCGAGGTCACAGCCGCGATTGCCCGCAAACGAGATCGGAAAGAGGCCGAGTTGCGCGCGATTTCGCACCGCCGCACCCGCCGTGTTCTTCGGGACGCTGCAAGCAAGATCGGTGTACCCCATCTGGGACGCATCGCACATGGCCTCGCGCCCTATATCGACTTGCCTCAGGTGCCATTGCCCGACGCGCGACGCGCCGCCTTCGAGGCGCATCTGCGTTCCATTGTCGAGTCCAGCTTTGCCAAAGCTGACGGCGTATCGACCCACCCGGAACCACCCGAGGATGATGCTGATTACGCGACTCGGTTGAAGCAGGAAACCAAGGAACCCGCCGTTCTGAATGCCGCCTGCATCGCGTGTCAGGGCGATTGTTGCCTCTTGGGTGGTGACCGGCACGCTTTCCTGACGGAGGGAACCATCAGCTGTCAGCGCTGGAAAGACCCGGAGGTGACGCCGGAAGCGCTTGTGCAGGCCTACCTGTCTCGCATTCCGGCGACATCGACCGCCGGCAGTTGCGTGTATCACGGACCGCAAGGCTGCACGTTGGACCGCCCGCTGCGCGCTGACATTTGCAACAGCTTCCAATGTCGGTTCAGACGCGAATTGGCAGAAGCTGTGGATCGGCGGCCCGGTACGGGTGCATTGGTCGCCGGGCTGTCCCGGAACCACGTCACCGACCCGTCGGCAGGAGCGCCCTATCTGCGGGTTGTGTCGATATCACCCGAGAATGAGGTGACAATCCACGACGACCTCGAACTGCCAGCGCTGCGCAAGGGTATGTCAGAGGATTAGGCGGCGATCCACGCGTTACACGATGGAGAGCGCATCGCCAATGCCGACCAGCACGATCAGGAATTGCCCGCTGTCGTCGATGCCCGACGCGACCTCGGACGTCTGGTCCGCTGCGGCAATCGCGGCTGCAACACTTTGGCCGGACCCGTCATAAAGGGCCATGATACCCGAGGCAGCGGCCACATCACTCAGACCAAGTTGCGTTGCGACGTAAAGCCCGATGTCGATCTTCCCGTCCAGATAGGCCCGATCCGCCACCTGTTGGGCAAGGAACTCGGGCGTTGCGTCTTCGGGTGGGGCCGCGCGCGCGCCCTCCAGAACGCGCAATACGAAGTCGCCGCGCCCCACACCACCCGATTGCAAGGCATTGGCCCAGAAATTCACGCCTGCATCATCGCCGGCGCGGCCAAGTGTGTTCTGGTACACGGACGAGACGAATTCGAACAATTGCGCGTCGAGTGGGAAAACCTCCAGTCCTTCTTCGGACATGGCGAATGCATCGGAAATCCGGTCCAGCGTTGTGCCGTTTGCCAAAGCATCTGCCCAGAACAGCAATCCCAACGCATCGGGGGCGCGGTTGAAATAGCTGACATAGACTTCGGTCAGGCTGCGAAACTGGTCACCTGTCAGGGTCACGCCATCGTCAAAGCGCGTCAGGTCAAAGCGGCCATCGCTGAAATCAAGAAACTCGACCCCGCGCAGGATGTCGGTGCCGTCCAAAGCGCTGCGGTCTGTCAGGGTGATCTCATCGCCAATGGTCAACGTGTAGAGGGTCTGCGCGCCCTGCAGGATCGCGATGTCCAGCCCGTCGCCTCCCGAAAGCGTGTCGTTGCCGCCCTCCCCGGTGAGGCTGTCGGGGCCGGCAGTGCCCATCAGATCGTCGTCGCGCGCCGAACCGGGGACGACATTACCGGCCATCGCGGTCAGATCGAACCCGGCCGCAGCAGCGGTTTGAACGACATATTCGGCAATTGCGGCATGGCCTGCGGTAAGCGCGGGCTGATCACCCATCGGTTCGCGGCTTGACAGTAGCTGGATGGATCAGTCTATCAGCTTGGCATCTTTCGCGCGTTTGATCGTGTCCAAGACGCTTATGAGGGTGCCGATTGCGCCGAAGGTCTCGTGCT
>NZ_JAEPMO010000035.1 GCF_017643905.1 Marivita sp. | reverse complement strand
TGCGGACCCGCATCGAAGAACCTTGCCGCCTACGGCCGATGGCATGCCGCCCGGAACAACGCGGACCGCTCCTACCTTGATGCGCTCAGGCTGCTGCTCGCTTCAGGCCCTCGCGCCAACACAATTTGCTGACACCGCCATGGAGGCGATGTAAGGCGAATAAATGATTACATATCGACACCCAAACCATCAGGATATAGAAGTATTCACCTCGTTGTAAAATTTAATGAAAAGGGCACTGGTGAAAAACATATCGGTTGCAACGTAGAAATTCAACTACGCACTCAGCTTCAACACGTTTGGAGTACTACCGTGGAAGCCGCTGGGTCAATGCTCAATCAGGATTTAAAGGCTGGCGAGGGCAGTGAAGACTGGTTGAGTTTCTTTTCTCTAATGAGTGGTCACATAGCCGAACTTGAGGGACTACCTAGAAGTGAAATTTTACCAGGAAGTCATAAGGAAATAATCGAGAAGATAAGGTATCTTGAAAATAAGTTAAGCGTTCGACAACAGTTGTCCGCGTTCAATGAATTTATGAATCAAGCCGAAAGCGATAGTAGCCTTGTTGGTTCAAAATTTATTCTGAGAATGGATGTAATGACGGGTGATGTCTCAGTAAGTCCGGCATGGCGTGAGATGTTTGAATATGATGATTTAGATGACGATTTCGAAGAAACTAAGCAGAGTTTGGAGGTCAGTGTTGACAACATGACAGCTCTAAGACAAGCCTATCCAAACTACTTTGCTGATACTCATACTTTCATTGATATACTAAAGGAAATACAATCAACAAAACAAAAGGCCAAGAAGAATACACTTGACAGCCTCGATTATAGCTTCTTGTCGAATTTTGACAGAAACAAAAATAAACTATCGAATAAGGATAATCGCCCCAAAGGTCTTCCTGAATTGCGTGACAATGGCTGGGTTTACTGTGATGGCGATCCTGTGGGAAGGTGGTCTCAGGGATTTCATGGCTCGTATTTCTTCTTACCTGGCAACGAAAATTATCACGCATTTCAATGTGATAATGTGCTGGATTTTCAAAAAGAATTACTAAGATGGTTTAGTGCCAAGTAGTATTGTCTGTGACTTTGAGTGGATTCCTAAATTATTGTTGTAGTCATGAATAAAGATGAAAAACTAAACTTCACCCCCGCTTCCGTCTCCTAACCCGACCGCCATCACTCCCATCTCCCTGCGTGTTGAACCCGACGACGGGCAGCGCCACCACCTTGCCCAGTTCCGGGAAGGGGTCGGTGGCGTGGGGGATGGCGTTGGCGGCGACGAAATGTTCCTGAAAGCGCGGCTCGATGGCGGTTTCGACCTTGGTGATCTGGCGCACGGTGCGTTCGATCTCGGCCCGGGCGGCCAGATTGCAGAGCGCGATGCGCGCGCCGGTGCCAGCGGCGTTGCCCGCGCTTGAGACTTTGTCCAAAGGCACGTCCGGGATCATCCCCAGCACCATCGCGTGTTTCGCGCTGATATGCGCGCCGAACGCTCCGGCCAGCACCACGCGGTCCACCACGTCCACACCCATCTCGTCCATAAGCAGCCGCGCCCCCGCGTAGAGCGCGGATTTGGCAAGCTGGATCGCGCGGATGTCACCTTGGGTGACGGTGATGCGCGGGCCGCCCTCGGCGGTGGCGTCGTGGATGAGGTAGGCGTTGGTGCGGCCCTCGGCAAAGCAGCGGTCGGTCCCGGTCTGCGCCGCCGATCCGATCAGGCCCGAGGGGTCGAGGAGGCCAGCGATGCGCAGCTCGGCCACCGCCTCGATGATGCCCGAGCCGCAGATGCCGGTGATACCGGTGGCGGCGGTCTCGTCCCAAAAGCCGTCCTCGTCCGACCACTTGTCACAGCCGATCACCCGAAAGCGCGGCTCCTTGGTGACGGGGTCGATGCGGATCGCCTCGATGGCACCCGGGGCGGCCCGTTGGCCGGATGAGATCTGCGCGCCCTCGAACGCGGGGCCCGGGGGCGAGGAACAGGCCAGCACGCGGGTGGTGTTGCCCAAGAGGATCTCCGCATTGGTGCCCACATCGACGATCAGAACGAGGTCGTCGGATTTGCCGGGCTGTTCCGACAGCGCCACAGCGGCGGCATCGGCCCCCACATGGCCCGCGATGCAGGGCAGCAGGTAGATCTGCGCTGACGCGGGCAGGGCGGTGAGGTCGAGATCGCGGGCGGTCAGGTTGAGGTGGTTCGACGTGGCGAGCGCAAAGGGCGCCTGACCCAGTTCGACCGGGTCAATGCCAAGGAGCAGGTGGTGCATCACCGGGTTGCAGACGAAGACGGTCTCAAGGATCAGGGCGGGGTCGATTTCGGCCTCTTTGGCGATTTCCTCGGCCAGCATGTTGATCGCCTCGCGCACCGCGCGGGTCATTTCCTGATCCCCGCCGGGGTTCATCATGGCATAGGAAACGCGGCTCATCAGGTCTTCGCCAAAGCGGATCTGCGGGTTCATGATGCCCGAAGAGGCCACGACCTCACCCGTTTCAAGATTGGTCAGGTGCGCCGCGACGGTGGTGGACCCAAGGTCGATGGCAAGGCCGTAGAGGCCGCCTTCGTGCAGACCCGGCCATGCGGCGATGATCTGCGGCGTGGCGTCTTTGGTTGTCTTGTGGAGTGCCACCGTGATCGCCCATTTGCCTTTCCGCAAAACGGGTTGCAGGCGGGACAGCACCGGGAAGGCGCAGGTGACCTGTGCGATCTCCCACTGGTCCTTCAGGGCGCGGGCGACGCGCTCCAGATCGCCGGTGGGGGTGTGCATGTCGGGCTCATCGACTTCAATGTAGTAAAGCCGGGTGGCCGGGTCCATTTCGATCACCCGCGCGCTGGCGGCCTTGCGGACAACCTGACGGTGGACCTGGGACTCAGGCGGCACGTCGATCACGATGTCGCCCTGCACCTTGGCCTGACAACCCAGACGACGGCCCTCTTTCAGCCCGCGCTTTTCGTCATACCGCGCCTCAACCGCGTTCCAGTCGGACAAAGCGCCCTCCTTTGCGGTGACGCCATGTTTGGAGAATTCGCCATAGCCCGGCGTGATCTGGCACTTCGAACAGATGCCACGCCCGCCACAGACAGAGTCGAGATCGACGCCCAATTGCCGCGCGGCGGTGAGCACAGGCGTGCCGACCGGAAACCGGCCGCGTTTGCCGGAGGGGGTGAAGACGACGAGCGGGTCTTGTTGGGACATGGGATTCTCTCTGGTCTTGGTTGACCGGGACCATAGCGTTCCGCGCGGTGGGAAAAAGGTGAATTGCGTCATAATGTTTATGCAGAGCGGCATGGGATGCGGCGTTGACCGGCTTGGACGCCGGTGCAAGAGTGAAGAGGACTTTGTGGTGGAGTGTCCCATGCGTAACCTGTTCCGTCTCATCACCCATGGCGCGGCGTTTGTCGCCGGTCTGGCGCTTGGCATCTACATCCTGCCGATCCTGACCGCCGCACCTGCGCCGGATGCCAGTATGCTTGAGGAAAAGGCGGCGCGGGCGCTTTATTCGGTTGAGTTGACACGCGATTTGCGCGGCAGCGATTTCCTGCACTGGGGCGAGGGCATGATCAGCATCACTCCCGAAGAGATCGTGCATGAGGGCAAGCTGGCGCCGGGACCGGATTACAAGCTCTACCTGACCAAGGAGTTCGTCGACCACGAGGACGCGTTCGAGCCGATCAAGGCCGAAGCGGTGCTGATCGGGGATGTGAAATCCTTTTCGGGCTTTTTGCTTGCAGTACCGGAAGGTGTCGACGTGGCAGACTACAACACGGTTGTGGTCTGGTGCGAGGCGTTTGGCGAGTTTATCACCGCCGGGCAGTACAAGTAGCGCGCAGGACGACCCCGCCGCGGCAGGACCGGGCAGGGCGTCGGGATCATCTGTCCTGAGTGGAAGCGGCGCCGCCCCTTGGGCCTGACCGTTCTCTCGTGCTGGCAAAGCCGTGGCTTTAGACCTGTACCCCGGTGACGGGGCCTCGTGTGACCGGTCTCTCATGATCGTCCCCGTATCGGGGCATCCGAGTGCAATGTCAGTTCTGGTGTCGCGGCATGGGAGTGACCCTTCCCGCTCAAAAGCTTTTGTGCGGCAGAAGGTGACGCAGAGGCGTTAAGGATCTAGTAAGCCTGCGTCCGGTGCCGGGAAAGCACGTTTCAACGCGCCTAACTCTTGCCCTCAAGCCAGCGTAGGATCTCACCCCGGTCTCCGTCGAGATCGGGGGCAGCGGGGCGCACCGTTGGATCGCCAAGGCCAGACATCTTGATCGGGTTGCCTGCTGCCTTGAAGGCTGGGCGTCCGTTGCGGTCAAGCACGTCCACCACCATGTTGCGGGCGAGGATCTGTGGATCGCGCATCACTTGCGCCACGTCCTGGATCGGACCGCTTGGGATGCCCGCAGCGCCCAGCTTGGCGATCCAATAAGCGCGGGTTTTGTCGAGGGTTACCGCCTCAATCAAGCGCTTCAGGAGGCGGGCGTTTTCCACCCGCGCCGGATTGGTTGCAAAGCGCGGATCGTCAGACAACGGCAGGTTCAGCGCGACGCAGAGTTTTTCGAAGAGCACGTCGTTCCCGGCGGCGATCACGAACAGCCCGTCCGAGGCATGGAACGTCTCGAACGGCGCAATCGACGGATGCCGCGCCCCCGTCGGAACGGGCGGCGTTCCGGTGACCGAGGTGATGGCGATGGCGTGTTCGAGGATGGCGAGCTGCGCGTCCAGCATCGAAATATCCACCTTGCGACCAACACCGCTTCGTTCGCGGTCCATCAGCGCTGCCAGCACCCCCTGGCTCAGGTACATACCCGCCACGATATCCCCGATGGAGGCACCTACGCGCACGGGCTCGCGCCCCTTTTCACCGGTGATCGACATGACCCCGCCGCGTGCCTGCACCACCATGTCATAGGCGGGACGTTTGGCCTCGGGCCCGGTATGGCCGAACCCGGACACCGCGCCGTAGATCAGGCGCGGGTATTCGGCATGCAGGTCGTCCCAGCCATAGCCCAGCCGCTCCATCACGCCGGGGCGGTAGTTTTCAAGGATGACGTCGGCACGCGGCAAGAGCCGTTCGAAAATCGCGCGATCCTCCTCCTTCTTGAGGTCTAGCGCGATAGATTTCTTGCCGTGATTGATGGCCGCGAAATAGGCGGATTTGCCTTTGGCAAAGGGCGGAAAGGCGCGTGTGTCGTCGCCTGCGCCTGGACGTTCGACCTTGATCACAAGCGCGCCCAGATCAGCCAGCGTCATGGAACAGAACGGTCCGGCCAGCACATGGGTGAGGTCGAGGATCGTGATGCCTGCGAGTGGTTTGGTCATTTTGTGCCTGCCGAGTCGGTTTTTTCCAAGTGAACGCAGCCGACCCAACAAGTGCAACAGGGCTGTGACGGGTCGGCGGAAACCCGTCGTTTGGGCTTATCCGCCGCGCTGCCCTCGCGCGTGAAAGACAAAGCCGAGAAGGTTCATCAAGACCTGTGCAGCGAGGATCGAGGTCGATCCGGTCGGGTCGTAATCTGGGGCCACTTCGACAAGGTCGATTCCAACGACCTCGTGCTTGCGCGACACCTGTTGCAGCAGTTCCAGCACGTCATAGTACAGAAACCCACCATGGCTGGGGGTGCCCGTGCCGGGTGCAATCGATGGGCAGAAAGCGTCGATGTCGATGGTGATATAGATCGGTGCACCTTGAGGCAGGCGGTTTGCCACACCTGCGGGGCCAAGCTTGCGGGCCTGCCGCACCGACAGGATGTCCGACCCGCGCGCGCGGGCATCCTCATAACCCTCGCGCGCGGTAGAACTGACATTGCGGATGCCAACCTGTGTCATGCCCGAAACCCACGCCTTTTCAGAGGCGCGGCGCATCGGGTTGCCGTGGCCATTGCGCACGCCGTGGCGTTCATCGACGAAATCGAGATGCGCGTCGATTTGCAGAATGTGGAGCGGATCTGCGCCCTCGAACGCATCGATACAGGGAATGTTGATCGAATGGTCACCACCGATAACCACGGGCAAAGCACCCGCCTTGCGGATCGCTTCAACCCCTTTGCGGATATTGGCGTGGCTTTGTACCGTGTCGGTGTGCACGATGTCCGCATCGCCCAGATCGATGATCCGCGTGTCGGCCAGATAGGTCACGTCGTCTTCGTGGTCATAGGCCCCGGCATGGCCAAAGCTGAACAATGTCGACGCCTCACGCACGCCGCGCGGGCCGAAGCGGGCACCGGCGCGCCATTGCGTGCCCGCATCAAAGGGCGCGCCAAGGATCGCCACATCGGCTTCAATCGCGCTCCAGTCCGGCTGGTACGGGCTGCGGGCAAAGGTGCAGATGCCTGTGAAAGGCAGGTTAAGGCGTCCCGCCTCGTATCCATGAGCCATGGGAGTCACTCCAGTTGATCCAGCGCCAGACTGCGGCAGCGCTTTGCCGCCGTAAAGAGCGGATTGGGGCTTTCCCCCAAGGGCAACCCATGCAATAGGGACGTGCCTAACGATGCTGTCCGTGGAAAGGGATTCCGATGGAGATTCGCGAGGCTCTCACCTTTGATGATGTTCTGCTGGTGCCGGGGGCGTCAGAGGTTCTTCCGTCCACCGCCGACACCCGCACCTGGGTGACGAAACGCATCGCGCTGAACATCCCACTGCTGAGCTCCGCCATGGACACGGTGACCGAAGGCCGAATGGCCATCACCATGGCACAGGCCGGCGGCATGGGGGTGATCCACAAGAACCTCAGCGTCGAACAGCAGGCGCGCGAGGTGCGGCGGGTCAAACGGTTCGAGAGCGGCATCGTCTACAGCCCCGTGACCCTGCGCGCCAATCAGACGCTGGCGGATGCGAAGGCGTTGATCGAGCGGTACAATTTCACAGGCTTCCCGGTGGTGGACGAGCAGGGCCGCGTGGTGGGCATCGTGACCAACCGCGACATGCGCTTTGCCACCTCGGACGACACGCCGGTCAGCGTGATGATGACCTCCAAGGACTTGGCGATCCTGCGCGAACCCGCCGACCGCGACGAGGCGATCAGCCTGATGAAATCGCGCCGCATCGAAAAGCTGCTGGTGGTGGATGGAAATGACAAGCTGACCGGGCTGCTGACCCTGAAGGATACGCAGCAGGCGGTGCTGAACCCGACTGCGTGCAAGGATGAACTGGGCCGGTTGCGTGTGGCTGCCGCCACCTCTGTCGGGGATGCCGGGTTCGAGCGGACCGAGGCTCTGGTGGCCGCAGGCGTTGATATCGTGGTGATCGACACCGCGCATGGTCACTCTCGCGGCGTGCTGGAGGCGGTCACCCGAGCCAAGACCCTGTCGAACGAAGTGCAGGTGATCGCTGGCAACGTGGCGACAGCCGAGGCGACCCGCGCCCTGATCGACGCAGGGGCCGATGCGGTCAAGGTCGGCATCGGACCGGGGTCGATCTGCACCACCCGCATGGTGGCAGGCGTGGGTGTGCCGCAACTGACCGCGATCATGGATTGCGCGCGCGCTGCAGGCGACATTCCGGTTATCGCCGATGGGGGCATCAAGTTCTCGGGCGATTTCGCCAAGGCCATCGCGGCAGGTGCCTCCTGCGCCATGGTGGGTAGCATGATCGCGGGTACGGACGAGTCGCCCGGCGAGGTTATCCTCTACCAGGGCCGCAGCTTCAAAGCCTACCGCGGCATGGGCTCGATCGGTGCCATGGCGCGTGGATCGGCGGATCGCTATTTCCAAAAGGACGCCGCCAGTGACAAGCTGGTGCCCGAAGGCATCGAAGGGCAGGTGCCCTACAAAGGTTCGGCCAGCGCCGTGCTGCACCAGTTGGTGGGCGGGTTGCGGGCGGCCATGGGCTATACCGGGTGTGCGACCATCGAAGAGATGCGCAACAACTGTCAGTTCGTTAAGATCACTGGGGCCGGCCTCAAGGAAAGCCATGTGCATGACGTGCAGATCACCCGCGAGTCGCCGAATTACCGGCTGGCCTGAGCGGACTGACGCGCGCGCATGTCTCCCGCTGCACGATGGGCTGCCGCTGCGAGCATCCTTGATCAGATCGTTGCCGGATATCCGGCGGAAAAGGCGCTGACCACATGGGCGCGCAAGTCGCGCTTTGCGGGCTCCAAGGATCGTGCGGCCATTCGCGATCATGTCTATGACATTCTGCGCTGCTGGCGCAGCACTGCGTCACTTGGTGGCGGCGAAACAGGCCGCGCGCGTGTCCTTGGCAGGTTGCGGCAAACCGGTGAAGATCCGGACGCGGTGTTCATCGGGGACGGGTATGCGCTGAGCCCCTTGTCAGAGGATGAACGCGAGGCTGGCCATCCGCCAATCGGAGTCGAAGCACTGGATCTTCCCGATTGGGTTTATGAACAATTTCTCAGCAGCTTGTCCGACAAAGCTGATGCAACAGCCGAAGCCCTGCGCCATCGCGCGTCTGTGTTTGTCCGGGTCAACCTGCTGAAAGCGGATGTAGTCTCCGCACAGGCCGCGCTGCTTGAAGAAGGGATCGAAACCGCTCCGCACCCTCTGTCCGAAACCGCGCTCGAAGTGATCGAGGGCGCGCGGCGCCTGTCACAGACCGAAGCCTTTCGGACCGGATGGGTCGAACTTCAGGATGTGGCAAGTCAGGCTGTGGTTGACGCTTTGCCCTTGACGGAAGGGATGCGCTGCCTCGACTATTGCGCCGGAGGAGGCGGCAAAACACTGGCGCTGGCCGCGCGCCTGCGTGGACCGGTCGATGCGCATGATGCTGACCCGCGCCGGATGTCGGACCTGCCGGACCGAGCCGATCGTGCCGGGGCCACCGTGACGCGGGTGGACCGGCCCAAGAGAACATATGACCTTGTTCTGTGTGATGTTCCCTGTTCCGGCAGCGGATCGTGGCGGCGGTCACCCGAAGGCAAATGGCGGCTCACGCCTGAGCGTTTGGACGAACTGACCGGAATTCAGGCAAAGATCCTTGATCAGGTCGCCGGACTTGTCCGCCCCGGTGGCACGCTGGCCTATGCGACATGTTCGGTGCTCACCTGCGAAAACGAGGCGCAGATCGACGGTTTTCTGTCGCGCCACCCCGGATGGCGCGTCGCAATGCATCAGCGGTTTGACTTGTCTCAGGGCGGTGACGGCTTCTTCGTTGCAACGTTGACAAAAACCTGACTCCAAAATACAACCATAGCGTGCATTCCCGTTAAGCGTCGCTTAAGTTTCATGCGGTCTAAAGACAGGGAACCTTTGTGCTTGGGGCTTTGTCGATGACCGTATACGACCGCTTTGTACCCGCATCCCGACTTGCATGGCCCGCCACTGCATGGCTGTTCGCCTGTGCTCTGGGCAGCGCTGGTCTGGCGGTCATCGCACCTGACGACCTTATCCGCGCCGGACTTTCGGCCACCGCAGCGGCTTGCGGATTGGCGTGTCTCGTTCTGGTCGCACACCAGAAGATCCGAATGTGGTCTGCGGCAAAATCTCTGAAACACATGGCGTTGCTGGTCGAACATGACATAACGCCCTGCCTCGTCACCGATCTGCAAGGAACGATATTGCAGGCCAACAGGGTCGCATCACGAACCTTCAAGATCGCCCCGGAACGGATGCTGCGCGACATCGTGGGTGATCACGTGGCTGATCCGTCAGGTCTCATCCATCGCGTGCAAAGCAACGCTTTGGTCGAGGGGATCGGTTCTGAAAAAATCGTCCTGAAGGATCGGCACCTCAGGCTCGTCGCGCATCAACTTGGCCCGACAGCACTGATGTGGCGGCTCGAACTGGTGTTTGCGCGGGACGACCCGATGACCGCAACCAAGATCACTTACCCCAGCATGACCGTCGGGCGCGCTGGCACGGTTCTTTGGATGAATGCTGCGGCACGGGACCTTGCGGGCGGTCGCGTGCGGGTTGTCGAAGATCTGATCACCGATCCCCCCTTGCGGCCGGGTCAAACCCACCGCGTGCGGTCCCTGGGTGAGGCGCAGGAGTTCACAATCAACGTGCATCCCGCAGGCATGGGGCGCGAAGAAGTGGTGTTTGTGCCCAACATACAGCCCTCGGATACAGCGCCTGACGACATGGGGTTTGAGGCTTTGCCGGTGCCGCTGCTCAAAGTGACGCCGCGCGGCGAGATCAGCAAAGCCAACCGCTGCGCCCGCGACTTGCTGCATGCAGATGACGGAAGCACTCACAGCCTTGCCGACCTGATGGAAGGGCTGGGACGGGCGATCCCGGATTGGCTGGCCGATGCCGCCTCGGGCAAGGGGCTGGGGCGGTCGGAATTCCTCCGACTGACGCGCCCGGACAAAGAGGTTTTTGTTCAGGTCACGCTGGCGCGGGTTATCGAAGATGGCGAAGTACTTCTTGTGGCGGTGCTGAACGACGCAACCGAACTCAAGAGCCTTGAGGCCCAGTTTGTTCAAAGTCAGAAAATGCAGGCAATTGGCCAGCTCGCAGGTGGCGTGGCGCATGACTTCAACAATCTTTTGACTGCAATATCAGGACATTGCGACCTGTTGCTGCTCAGGCATGATCAAGGCGACCCGGATTACGGCGACCTTGTTCAGATCCATCAGAACGCCAATCGCGCAGCAGCGCTTGTCGGGCAATTGCTGGCTTTTTCGCGCAAGCAGACGCTACGGCCTGAACGGCTGGAATTGCGCGATATCCTGTCGGACTTGACGCATCTGCTCAATCGTCTGGTAGGCGAAAAAACGGCACTTGATCTGCGCCAGGCCTCGGGTCTGCCGCCCATTCGCGCCGACAAGCGGCAGTTGGAGCAGGTGATCCTGAACCTCGTCGTCAACGCCCGTGACGCCATGACAAAGGGCGGCACAATCCGGATCGAAACCTCTGAGCGTGTCCTGCACAAACCGATGCAGCACGGGCGCGCTCGGGTGCCCGAAGGAGCCTACGTGGTGGTGCAGGTCAAGGATGATGGGGTCGGCATCGCACCGGACAAGCTCGAAAAGGTGTTCGAGCCTTTCTACACCACAAAACGCACTGGCGAAGGCACGGGGCTTGGCCTGTCCACCGTCTATGGAATCGTGAAGCAAACAGGCGGGTTCATCTTTGTTGACAGCACCTTGGGCAAGGGCAGCATCTTTACCGTCATGTTCCCCGTCTGCGATGATCCGGTGATCGAAGAACCTGTTGTGCCCGACCCGCCACGTGCTGCACCGACGCGGTTCGGTGAAGGGGTTGTGCTGCTGGTCGAGGATGAAGCGCCGGTGCGGGCCTTTGCATCACGCGCTTTGGCCCATCGCGGCTTCCGCGTGATCGAAGCAAGCACCGCCGAAGACGCGCTTGATTTGCTGAAAGACGCGGACCTTAAGGTCGATGTCTTTGTAACGGATGTTGTCATGCCCGGCCTCGACGGGCCAAGCTGGGTGCGCAAGGCCCGCAAGATGCGGCCGGATGTGCCGGTGGTGTTCATGTCCGGCTACGCGGAAGACGTGTTCAAGTCACAAGGCGCACGGATCGAAGCCTCGGCATTCCTGGCCAAGCCGTTCTCGCTGACGGAACTGACCTCGATCGTCAATCAGCAATTGGCGACACTCCCGGCACCAACTCCGGGTGCAGACGCTCACCCCTGACTGCCCCGCACCGGAATCGACTCCCACAGCGTAAATTCCGCCGCTCTTTCCCGCCGCACCAGGGCTTCGACGTCGGGTGAGGCCTGCAAATCGAGACGAGGTGAAACATTCACGCTTGGAATGTCGGGCAGATCACCAAGGCGTTCGGCAAGAAAGGCGCGCAACCCGGCCTGATCCTCGTAGCGGAAGAAATGCGACACCGCCGTTCCGTTGGGCCGCGCCTCGACGAATTTTGCCTGATTGCCGACATTGGCGAAGGCAGGCGGAGTGTCCTCACAACTGGCTTTAAGAAACGCGTCAAAGCTGTGCCCCTTGGTCGAAGTCGGTCGACCGTCAAGCGCCGGGCGCTGCCTGTATCGGTACCAGCTGCCCAGCCAATCCAGCGGTTCCCGGATGACCGCCACCAACTCCATCTCTGCCGCTCCCATCTTCTCGAACATGGGGCGGAAGAATCGATTGTACCGATAGACCGGCTCGTGTTTGAGCTCGGGCGGATCGGTGACCACCATGGACGCGCGCGGGCCAAGAGCCTGCGTATAGGCATGGGTGCCCGTCTTGGGCACCGACAACAGCACAAGCCGTTCGTTCCAAAACACCAACATATGCGCCGCTCCGATCCTTTTTGTGGCGTCATAAACCACTCCTTAACCAAAGCGCGCAACAGTGCTTGTGAAAATAAACATTGAAATGTTCGCGTTATGATCTCATAAAGCACGAGAACAAGAGGCGAACAAAAGCAGCAATTGCCGCCCCGGACGGGGTGTGGAATAAGGATCAAAAGCAATGGCAACGGCAGATCTTCTTACCATGGACAGCAAGCGGGACGCGAACAAACAAAAGGCGCTCGATTCGGCGTTGGCACAGATCGAACGCCAGTTCGGCAAAGGCTCGATCATGAAGCTGGGTGGCGACAATGCCATGCGCGACATCGAGGCGACATCGACCGGATCGCTTGGTCTGGACATCGCGCTTGGCATCGGCGGTTTGCCCAAGGGTCGGATCATCGAAATCTACGGCCCTGAAAGCTCGGGCAAGACCACGCTCACGCTGCATTCCGTGGCCGAAGAGCAGAAAAAAGGCGGCGTCTGCGCCTTTGTCGATGCAGAACACGCGCTTGACCCGCAATACGCGAAAAAGCTGGGTGTCGACCTGAACGAATTGCTGATTTCCCAGCCTGACACCGGTGAACAGGCACTTGAGATTGTGGATACGCTGGTGCGTTCCGGCGCAGTCAGCCTCGTGGTGGTCGACTCGGTTGCGGCCCTGACCCCGAAATCCGAGCTTGAAGGCGATATGGGCGACAGCAGCGTCGGTGTGCATGCCCGCCTGATGAGCCAGGCGATGCGCAAGCTGACAAGCTCGATTTCCCGTTCGAACTGCATGGTCATCTTCATCAACCAGATCCGTATGAAGATCGGTGTGATGTTCGGCAGCCCCGAAACCACCACCGGCGGCAACGCGCTCAAGTTCTACAGCTCGGTCCGTCTGGACATCCGCCGCATCGGGTCGATCAAGGACCGCGACGAAGTGGTCGGCAACGCGACCCGCGTAAAAGTCGTCAAGAACAAGGTGGCACCGCCCTTCAAGCAGGTGGAATTCGACATCATGTATGGCGAAGGCATCTCGAAAACCGGGGAATTGATCGACCTTGGCGTCAAGGCCGGCGTGGTCGAGAAATCGGGTGCCTGGTACTCCTACGGCGACGAACGGATCGGGCAAGGGCGCGAAAACGCCAAGACATTCCTCAAGGAAAACACCGCGATGGCGCTGGAGATCGAAGACAAGATCCGCGCAGCTCACGGGCTCGATTTCGACATGTCCTCGTCCGATGACGACGAAACACCGGACGACATCATCGATAACTGATCTCACGCAGATGGCGACTGCAGAAACGCCCCGGGTTCAGACATGAATCCGAGAATACTTTGAACAGGGTGGCGGATGCGCCACCCTGTTTCCGTTTCAGCGTGACCTCTGCTGTGGACAGCCCCTCTGGCAAGGGCTATTTCAGGCCGAACCCGGATTGCCCGGACCCCGAATACCTTGCAGGTCAGGTCACACATGCCCACGCTGAACGATATCCGCTCCACGTTTCTGAATTACTTTGAAAAACAGGGTCACGAGGTTGTCGCCTCAAGTCCGCTTGTGCCCCGCAACGACCCGACACTCATGTTCGCGAACTCGGGCATGGTGCAGTTCAAGAACCTGTTTACCGGCGTCGAACATCGCGACTACAAGCGCGCGACCACCGCGCAGAAATGTGTACGCGCGGGCGGCAAACACAATGACCTCGACAACGTGGGCTACACCGCGCGGCACCATACCTTCTTTGAAATGCTGGGGAATTTCAGCTTTGGCGACTACTTTAAGGAAGAGGCGATTCCGTTTGCATGGGAGCTGATCACCAAACATTTCGGCATCCCGGCCGAGCGTTTGTATGTCACGATCTACCACACCGATGACGAAGCCTTCGAGATCTGGAAAAAGGTCGGCGTGCCGGAAAGCCGGATCATCCGCATCGCCACATCGGACAATTTCTGGCAGATGGGCCCAACCGGCCCTTGCGGCCCCTGCACCGAGATTTTCTACGACCATGGCGACCACATCTGGGGTGGCCCTCCGGGAAGCCCCGAGGAAGATGGCGACCGGTTCATCGAGATCTGGAACATCGTTTTCATGCAGAACGAGCAGTTCGAGGATGGCTCGATGCGGGCGCTCGATATGCAGTCGATCGACACAGGCATGGGTCTTGAGCGGATTGGCGCGCTCTTGCAGGGCAGCCACGACAATTACAACACCGACACGATGCGCGCGCTGATCGAGGCGTCGGCGGATGTGACATCAAGCGACCCCGATGGTCCGGGCAAGACGCATCATCGTGTGATCGCCGATCACCTGCGGTCCACCTCGTTCCTCATCGCCGATGGCGTGATGCCGTCGAACGACGGGCGCGGTTACGTTCTGCGCCGGATCATGCGCCGTGCGATGCGTCATGCGCATTTGCTGGGCTCTCAGGATCCGGTCATGCACAAGTTGGTCCCGGCGCTTGTTCGCCAGATGGGTGCGGCCTATCCGGAACTGCCGCGCGCACAGGCCCTGATCGAGGAAACGCTGCGGTTGGAAGAAACGCGGTTCAAGCAGACGCTGGATCGTGGCCTCAAACTGCTGGACGAGGAATTGGCCGGGCTGGGCGACGATGCCCCACTGCCGGGCGCTGCCGCGTTCAAACTGTATGACACCTACGGCTTCCCGCTGGACCTGACGCAGGATGCGCTGCGCGAAAAGGGCCGGACGGTGGATACCGACGGGTTCGATGCGGCGATGGCGGAACAGAAGGCCAAGGCACGTGCAGCATGGTCGGGCACAGGCGAATCCGCCGATCTCGCGATCTGGTTCGATCTGGCGGAAACCCACGGTGCAACTGATTTTCTTGGCTATGACACCGAGACCGCCGAAGGACAGATGCTGGCGCTGATCAGGGATGGCGCGGTGGTGGATGCGTTGGCGACGGGCGACTCCGGTTGGATCGTGCTGAACCAGACGCCGTTCTATGGTGAATCCGGTGGTCAGGTGGGCGACACGGGCTGGCTGCGCCGCCTTGAAGACGAAGACGATCAGGCCGACGTGACCGACACCCAGCGCATGGGAGGCGGCAAGGTGTTCGCGCATCACGTGACCATCAAAAGCGGGACGTTCAAGAAGGGTGAGGCGGTTCAGCTTGAGGTGGATCACCGCCGCCGCACGTCGATCCGTGCGAACCATTCGGCCACGCACCTGCTGCACGAGGCGCTGCGCCGCGCGCTTGGCGATCACGTCGCGCAGCGCGGGTCGCTTAATGCGCCGGATCGGCTGCGGTTCGATTTCAGCCATGGCAAGGCACTGACGCAGGACGAACTGCGGCAGGTCGAGGCCGAGGTGAACGCCTATATCCGCCAGAACGCGCCCGTCGAGACCCGGATCATGACCCCGGATGACGCCCGCGCCATCGGGGCGCAGGCTCTGTTCGGCGAGAAATACGGCGACGAGGTGCGCGTCGTGTCGATGGGCACGCAAACCGGTTCGGGCAAGGGCGCGGATGGCAACACATACTCGCTGGAGCTGTGCGGCGGCACCCATGTGCGGCGCACGGGCGACATCGGTGTGTTCGTCACTTTGGGCGATTCCGCATCCAGCGCGGGTGTCCGCCGGATCGAGGCGCTGACCGGGGCGGATGCGTTCCGCTACCTGTCCGAGCAGGATCACCGTCTGGCCGAAGTGGCGCTGGAGCTGAAGGCACAGGCCACGGACGTGCCCGCACGGGTGCGTGCGCTGCTGGACGAGCGCAAGGCACTGTCGAACGAGGTGGCACAGTTGCGCCGCGAACTGGCGATGGCTGGCGGTTCGGGGCAGGGCGGCGGTGCCGAGGCCCGCGAGGTGAATGGCGTGAAATTCCTCGCTCAGGTGCTGTCGGGTGTGTCGGGCAAGGACCTGCCGCCGCTGATTGACGAACACAAGTCACGCATCGGATCTGGCGCGGTTCTGTTGATCGCAGACACAGGCGACAAGGCGGCTGTGGCGGCGGGCGTGACCTCGGATCTGACTGGGGCCATTTCCGCAGTTGATCTGGTCAAAGCGGCTGTGACAGAATTGGGTGGCAAGGGCGGCGGTGGCCGTCCGGACATGGCGCAGGGCGGTGGTGCCTCGGCCGAGAATGCCGACGCCGCGATCAAGGCCGCCGAAGCCGTTTTGGGAGGATAAACCATGCCCGCACTTTGGATTGCCCATGTCACGGTGACGGACCCCGAGTCCTACGCAAAATATGCCGAACTGGCCGGTCCCGCGATTGCCAAACACGGCGGGCATTTCATTGCCCGTGGTGGCCGCTATGTGCAGCTTGAAGGGCAGGAACGGCCGCGGAACGTGGTGGCCAAGTTCCCCTCGGTGGAAGCGGCAGAGGCCTGCTACAACAGCCCGGAGTACCAGAAGGCGCTCGATCACGCGCGCGATGCGTCCGAGCGGGAATTGCTGATCGTCGAAACCACCGAGTGATCCCCCTCAAAGACCTGATGTCCCGCCATGCGCAGGACGGATGTCTGGATTGGATCGGCGTGCGCGCCGCGCGGCTTGCCGATCTTGTCTCTCTGAACGAGGTCGAAATCGCACTTGATGGGTTGGGCGGCGATCACGCCCGGCCCGGAAAACGCGCAGTCACCCTGATTCAGGCAGAACATATCCCGGTGATTGCCGCGCTTGCAGGGCACGCGCGCCTTGCGCCGGAAACTCTCAGACGCAATCTGGTTGTGTCCGGTCTGAATCTGTCCGCGCTGCGCGGTGCCGTCATTTCGGTCGGCAGCGCACATCTTTGCATCACAACCGTCTGTGCGCCGTGTTCACGTATGGAAGCGGCTTTGGGTCATGGCGGTTACAGCGCGATGCGCGGCCATGGTGGCTGGTGTGCGGAGGTGGTGAAACCGGGCCGCGCCAGACTGGGCGACCCGGTTTGCGTTGTGGAGCATGACCCGTAATCAGGATCCGGGCGTCTTGGACATCCGCTTGCGTTCGTGCGGGTCAAGGTAGCGCTTGCGAAGGCGGATCGCGTTCGGTGTCACTTCGACCAGTTCGTCGTCGTTGATATAGGCGATGGCCTCTTCCAGCGAGAGCGTGATCGGCGTGGTCAGGCGCACGGCTTCGTCGGTGCCGGAGGCCCGAACGTTGGTGAGCTTTTTACCCTTGAGCGGGTTCACTTCCAGATCATTGTCGCGGCTGTGCTCGCCAATGATCATACCTGTGTAGACGGCTTCCTGCGCACCAATCATCATGCGACCACGGTCTTCGAGGTTCCAAAGCGCATAAGCGACCGAAACACCGTTTTCCATCGAGATCAGAACACCCGCGCGACGGCCCGGAATCGGGCCTTTGTGCGGGGCCCAGCCATGGAAGACGCGGTTCAGAACCCCCGTGCCGCGCGTGTCGGTCAGGAATTCGCCGTGATAGCCGATCAGGCCGCGTGACGGCACATGGGCGATGATGCGGGTCTTGCCTGCACCGGCGGGGCGCATTTCGACCAGTTCGCCCTTGCGTGCGCCGGTCAGCTTTTCGATCACCGCACCGGAATAGTCATCGTCAACGTCGATGGTGGCTTCCTCGATCGGTTCAAGCAGCTTGCCGTTCTCGTCTTCCTTCATGATCACCTGCGGGCGCGAGATCGAGAGCTCAAAACCCTCGCGGCGCATGTTTTCGATCAGAACGCCCATCTGGAGTTCGCCCCGGCCCGACACCTCAAAGGCTTCGCCGCCGGGTGTGTCCTTGATCTTGATCGCGACGTTGGATTCCGCCTCTTTCATCAGGCGGTCACGGATGACGCGGGATTGCACCTTCTTGCCATCACGACCGGCAAGCGGGCTGTCATTGATGCCAAAGGTGACAGTGATGGTGGGCGGATCAATCGGCTGCGCTTCAAGCGGTTCTTCCACAGCCAGCGCACAGATCGTGTCAGCCACGGTGGCCTTTGACATGCCCGCGATGCTGACGATGTCGCCCGCCAACGCCTCTTCGATGTCCTGCATGCCAAGGCCGCGGAACGCCTGAATCTTGGTGACACGGAACTGTTCGATCTTCTGACCCACACGGCTAAGCGCCTGAACCGTGGCACCGACCTTGAGACGGCCGGATTCAACGCGGCCGGTCAGGATGCGGCCCACAAACGGGTCGGAGCCCAGCGTGGTGGCCAGCATGCGGAAATCGTCATTCTGGTGCTTGATCTGCTTGGGTGCAGGCACGTGGTCGACGATCAGCTTGAACAGAGCATCGAGGTTCTTGCGTGGACCTTCAAGCGTGGTGTCGGCCCAGCCGGAACGGCCCGAGGCGTACATGTGCGGGAAATCAAGCTGGTCCTCGTTGGCGTCAAGGTTGGCAAAGAGGTCAAAACACTCGTCCAGCGCGCGGTCGGGTTCAGCGTCGGGCTTGTCGACTTTGTTCAGCACCACGATGGGACGCAGACCAAGCGCCAGCGCCTTGGAGGTCACGAATTTTGTCTGCGGCATCGGGCCTTCGGCGGCGTCCACAAGCAGAACAACGCCGTCAACCATCGACAGGATACGCTCCACCTCACCGCCGAAATCGGCGTGACCGGGGGTGTCGACGATGTTGATGCGCGTGCCTTTCCATTCAACCGAAGTTGCCTTGGCCAGAATGGTGATGCCGCGTTCACGTTCGAGGTCGTTGCTGTCCATTGCACGTTCGGCGACAGCCTGGTTGGCGCGGAACGCGCCCGATTGTTTCAGCAGTTCGTCAACCAGCGTCGTCTTGCCGTGGTCAACGTGAGCGATGATCGCAATGTTGCGAAGGTCCATGAATCTTTGTCTCGTACAGGGAAGAGTTGGCCGGGGGTTACAAGGGACCGTCAAGGAAGGCCAGCAAAAAAGCCCGGTCATATGGGTGTTGCCGTCCAGCCCCCACAGGTTCCTCACGAGAGAGTGACAGGGAACCGGCAATAAAGCACTGACGGCATGGGCTTTTTGGGCGGGCTTTGGCCGGAAAACCGCCCGTTTGAAGAAAGCTCTGCCCATGACGTTGAAACGCGATCAAGGGTGCCGACGTTGAGACAACAGCGCGGCAGGACGCATCCTCGTCTGCCGTGATCAATGAGGCAAACGAGAAAGGAACTCTCATGAAACGCATTCTGCTTGGAACGGCCCTTGTGGCCACAGCAGCAACCTCCGCTTATGCAGGCAGCGCCGATCCGGCTCCTGTGGAGCCGATGATCGTGGAACCGGTCACTGTGGCTCCGGCCCCGATGGGTGGCGACTGGACAGGTGCCTATGGCGGTCTGAGCTTTGGCAATCTGTCTGCTGAGGCCGACGGCGGTCTTGACGACAGCGAAGCGGTCTATGGCGTCTTCGGTGGCTATGACTATGACTTCGGTCAATTCGTGGTTGGTGGTGAACTCGATTACCAGACCGGCGAAGACATCCAGTTGGGCGGGATCGAGGTCGACGACATCCTGCGTGCGAAGGTCCGTGGCGGCTACGACCTTGGCCAGACATTGGTTTATGCCACCGTCGGTGCGGCACAGCTGAACACCAATATCGGCGATGATACCGGCTTCGTTGGCGGTCTGGGTGTCGAATACAAAGTGACCGAGCAGTTCACCGTGGGTGGAGAATACCTTGCCCACCGCTTTGACGATTTCGACGGGACAGGCGTCGATGTCGATGCAGACACGGTGTCGATCCGGGGCAGCTTCCGCTTCTGAGGTCACTCTTGGTCGTACGGCACGAAACGCGCATCGGTCCCTCCGGTGCGCGTTTTTTTAATGGGTTGCGGTGCCCGAGAAGAGGTTGATCACCAGTATGCCCGCCATGATCAGGCCAATCCCGAGGGTCGCCGCCAGATCGAGCTTCTGCCCAAAAACCGCAAATCCGATGACCGCGATGAACACGATCCCCATGCCTGACCACATGGCGTAGGCGATACCGACCGGAAAGGTCCTGAGCGCGATGGCGAGAAGATAGAACGCCACCCCATACGCCACCACCACAATGACCGAGGGCAGGGGGCGGCTGAACTGCTGGCTGGCCTGCAACGCGGTGGTGCCGATGGTTTCCGCCAGCACGGCGAAGATGAGGATGACATAGGGCATGGCTATCTCCTGTGGGACAGGAACTTCATGGCCCAAAGCGTCCGGGGGGACCAGCCCCCCGGAGCACTTCTTCAGGTCAATTCAGATGAATGTTGAACCGGCTGCGGATTACGGCGTCGACATCCGGCGCAAACCGGGCGCGGGCGGGTTTCGACAGGATCATCTCTTTCCGCTCGGTCGCCTTGTTCACGAGGATCGGCTGGCCTTGCTCCACCCACTCCTTGGGCGACGCGCGGTTGCCAAGAACCGGGTAGACGTAATCGCGCTGCATCCGGTTCAACGTGTCATCGCTGCCAAGATAATGGCCCGGTCCACCAAGACATGTGGCGCGCATGACCTCAAGGCTCAGGTCGTCCTCGGTCACTTCGATCCCGCGCACACAGCGCATCGCCTGACCGATCAGGTCATCGCCCAAAATCAGGCTTTCGTGACAGAAGCCCAGAAGCGAGGCATGCATCCCGGCGGCCTCGTACACCATGTTCAGGCCAGCAAGCCCCGCCATGACGTTGGAACACATCTGTTCCCAGCCCGCCTGCATATCCGGCAGCTTGGCATCGGCAATCCCTGCCGCCGCACCTCCACACAGGCCATAGTAGCGGTGCATCTGTGCGCAGCCCGCCGTCAACAGCGCCTGTTCGCCAGATCCGCCCGACATGGCACCTGTGCGCAAATCCGACACGAAGGGCCATGTGCCGAAGATAACCGGATGGCCGGGCGCCATGGCGTTGACATAGACCACACCTGCCAGACATTCCGCAACCGCCTGCACGATGGCCCCGGCGATCGACGCAGGGGCGGTCGCCCCGGCCTGACCCGCGCTGAGCAGCAGCACCGGCATACCGCCGCGGATACAGGCCTCCATGACCTGACAGGCCTCGGTCGCGAATTTCATCGGCGGCACGACAAAGCAGTTCGAGTTCGACACGAAGGGCCGGGCGCGCCATGCGTCTTCGCCCCCTGCGATCAGGTGCAATAGTTCGAACGCGTCGGGCACAAAGGACGGTTCGGTAAAGGACACGCCGACATGTTTGTAGGTACCGGAACAGCAAGCATAGATGGTGTTGAGGTCCATCTCCTTGTTGTCCAGAATATCCCGCGCCACCATCGGACGCTGCAGGAAATGGATGTTGTCCAACTGGTCCGCGATGCGGGCGGCGTCGTGCAGATCCTGCACCGTGCTTTCGCGGTAATGTCCGGTCTCCACGTCGACCATGTGCACCGCAGCACCAGCCGTCCCGTAATGGACGCGGGTGCCCGAGAGGTCGAGGTCATAGAGCGGATCGCGACCGCACAGGGTCACGGACCGATTGGTGAGTGCCAGCATGTCTTCGACCAGCGCACGCGGGAAACGGATGCGGCCATCGTCACCCAGCACCGCTCCGGCGTTGGTCATGATCTCGATGCCCGAGGCCGGGGCTTCGGATAGGCCGATCTCTTCCAGAGCGGTCAGGGCGGCATTGTGGATGCGGTCCATATCCGCAGGGTCAAGCGGCGTGTAACGGCCACCGGACATGCCCGCACGGATGGGGCGCAGGTTGTCGGCGAGCGGATTTGCGCGTGCTTCACGCCGGGCAGCACGGCCACCAGCGCGACGAGGGGACAGATCAGTCATGGGATGTCTCTTGTGAAGGGGAATGCTGGGTCGGATCAGAAGGCAAACCGATCAGGGACGACCCCGGGCAGCGCGTCCCCGCCGCGCCCCGATGGTGCGCAGAACAAGTGTCAGGGCGGAACGATCACCGCGCATCTGCATCTCCATATTGATGGAAAGATGCTGCCTTCAGCGTGCCTCGCAATCTGCGCTGATTGCGACAAGGTGTCGTTTTTGTCTGTTTCTTGTGCAGAAGCGGATCAGGATCGCGCCATGTAACGATCGCGGCGGTGGTTCACGGTGATGATCAGGTTCAGAATCACCGCTCCCAGAAGCGACCAGATCACCACCTCCGCTGGAAGAATCCAAAAGGCGAAGCCGAACACGAAGACGTCAAACAACAGCTGCGTGTTTCCTGCCTGAATGCCACGTGTGTCCTGCAACCAAAGCGCCACCACACCCACACCGCCCAGTGTTGCCCCATGCCGGATCAGCGACAAAAGCCCGATCCCCGCCAACACGCCACCCACCACCGCGCTAAGTGCCGGGTGCACCATGTCGAGGGTTAGAACATAGGGGAAAAGCTCGGAGATCGTGGACATCAGCGCGACCGCGGCAAAGGTCTTGAGCGTGAAGGTCCAGCCAAGCTGATAGACCGCAAGAATGTAGAAGGGCAGGTTCAGTACGAAGAAGACCGCCCCGAAAGGCCAGTTGGTTGCATAGCTTGTAATCAAAGCAAACCCGGCAATTTGCCCGGTGATCAGGTTGGCCTGAGACAGGAACTGGATCGCAAGCGCCACAAGGGTAGCCCCGATCAGGATGCCCTGGATGTCTTCAAGAACCGTGTGACGGTCTGCGGGTGGTTTGCTAAGCAGAAACATAGGTCAGCAATTATGACATATTTTCCGAATGTCAAGTCGCTCACCACCGGCCAGAGGCACCACCCCCGCCAGATCGTCCGCCTCCGAAACTGCCCCCGGATGACGACGACACACGGGACACCGTGAAGGGGCGCACGTCGCGGTAGCTGCATTGACTGCACCGAGTGATCGCCTCGCCGGCGCCTTCGCTGGTCTTCGTCGCCTTGCGCAAGGTCTTTCGCGTTCGGTTCAGGGCGCGGCTTCCGCAATTGGGGCAGCTCTGAAACCGGGTCAGAAGATCGCCCAGAAACCGGCGTCCGGAGATCAGCAGCGCCCCCATGACCGCAACGAAGACCATCCACGGCGTGAATTCCCCGTCGGACGCCGGTGCGTCAGAGCCTTCCGAGAACGGCAGGGCGATGGAGGCGATCACATCTTCGACCCCGTCGATGATCCCTTTGGCGTAGTCCCCCTGCTCGAACGCCGGCAGGAAGGAGCGGTTGATCACATTGCGCGACACCCGGTCCCAGTCGCGGGCATAACCTGCACCCAGTTCGATCCGCATGGCGCGGTCTTCGGACAGGACCAGCACAAGGATGCCGTCATTGCGGGTGGCGTTGCCGATGCCCCAATGGTTGAAGAGGCCCGTTGCAAAATCCTCGAGCGATTGCGCGGGCGCATAGGGCGCTTGCGAGCGCAGGGTCAGAACCGCGAATTCGATCCCGGTATCGCGCCGCAACCCCTCCAGCCGGGCATCCAGCGCAACCTCCTGCGCATTTGTCAATAAGTCGGCGCGATCGGTGATCGTCGTCCGGTCGTAGTCCGGATAGGTCTGTGCCCAGAGCGGGGTTGCCAGAAAGAGAAGGACCGCCAACCACCGCATCGTTCTTACCCCGTCAGAGCCGAATTCAACCGTTCATCCAGCTTTTCGAGGAAACCCATCGTGGTCAACCAGCTTTGCTGTGGTCCGACCAGCAAGGCCAGATCCTTGGTCATGTACCCGGCTTCGACCGTTTCCACGACCACCCGTTCCAGCGTTTCCGCAAAGGCGCGCAGGCTGATGTTCTCGTCCAGCTTGGCCCTGTGCTTAAGCGCGCCGGTCCATGCGTAGATCGACGCGATGGAATTGGTCGAGGTCTGTTCCCCCGCCTGATGCTGGCGATAGTGGCGGGTGACCGTGCCGTGGGCGGCTTCGGCCTCGACGATCTTGCCGTCGGGGGTCATCAGCACCGAGGACATCATCCCCAATGACCCGAACCCCTGTGCCACAGTGTCAGACTGCACGTCGCCGTCGTAGTTCTTGCAGGCCCAGACAAACCCGCCCGACCATTTGAGCGCAGACGCGACCATGTCGTCGATCAGGCGGTGCTGGTATTCGATGCCCTTGGCCTCGAAGGCGTCGCGGAATTCGGTGTCGTAGATGTGCTGGAAGATCTCAAGAAAGCGACCATCATACTGTTTCAGAATGGTATTCTTGGTGGACAGGTAGACCGGCCAGCCGATGTTAAGCCCGTAGTTGAACGACGCGCGCGCAAAATCGGTGATCGAGTCGTCGAGGTTGTACATGCCCATGAACACGCCCGCAGACGGCGCGTCATAGACATCGCGTTCGATCACCGTGCCATCTTCGCCGACGAATTTCATCGTCAGTTTCCCCGCACCGGGGAACTTGAAATCCGTAGCCTTGTACTGATCGCCAAATGCGTGGCGGCCAACGACGATGGGCTTCGTCCAGCCCGGCACAAGGCGCGGCACGTTGCGGCAGATGATCGGCTGGCGGAAGATCACACCGCCAAGGATGTTCCGGATCGTGCCGTTGGGCGATCGCCACATCTGTTTGAGGCCAAACTCCTCGACCCGCGCCTCGTCCGGGGTGATGGTCGCGCATTTGACGGCGACACCCACCTCTTTGGTCTTTTCTGCCGCGTCGATGGTGATCTGGTCATTGGTGCGATCCCGCTCCTCGATCCCGAGATCGTAGTAGAGCAGGTCTATGTCCAGATAGGGCAGGATCAGCTTCTTCTTGATGAAATCCCATATGATCCGGGTCATTTCATCGCCATCCATTTCAACGATGGGGTTATCGACTTTGATTTTCGACATTGGAGGTTCCCTTTCCTTTGTCGGGTCAGTGGGTGCCCAGGAACGGCGACATTTGCGCCTCGGCTTTCATCATCAACTGCGTCAAGTACAATGCCAACACTGCATTGAGGAACATGGCAGCCGCCAGCGGAATCGGGGTGCCGTCGAACAAAAGCCCGACCGGGATCGCCAGTGTGACGCCGACGACCGTGGCGACGGCTCCGATCACGCTTGCCGCCATGCCCGCGATATGGCCCATCGGTTCCTGTGCGATGGCCATAAGATTGCCCAGCGTCATGCCAGCCTGAAAGAAGACGGTGATTTGCCAGATCACAAACAGCGAGAAGTAGAGCGTGTCCGGGATATACCCGGCACCGGCGGCATAGCCGATGGCCACCATGAGGGCCGAAAACCCAACCTGCGCCAGCAGCATGGCGCGGACAAGGAACATCATGCCCAGCCGCATCACAAGGCTGGCATTCAGAAAGCCCGACGAGCCCGCGACAATTGCGACAAAGCCGAACCAGATCGCAAAGGTGTCGGCGCGGCCAAAGGTGATGTCGTAGATCTGCTGAACGCTCGACAGCATGGCAAAGAGCATGGAAAAGCACAGGCTTTGCACGAGGATCGACAGGCGCACGACAGGATGGGCGAACATCTCGACCACCGCGCTGCGCAAAGAGTGAAAGCGGAACGGACGGCGATCCTCAAACGCCAGTGTCTCGGGCAAGCGCAGCGCAAGCCAAACCGCCGAAATCACGGAAAAGATCATGAACCCGTAGAACACGGCGCGCCAACTGTAGGCGTCGATTACAATCGCGCCCAGAAACGGGGCGATGGCAGGCACCAGCGTGAAAATGATCATGATGAGCGACACGATCTGCGCCATGCCGCGCCCCATATAGAGGTCGCGCACAACGGCCATGGCAACAACGCGCGGTCCGGCAGCCCCGATCCCCTGACACACCCGTGCGATCAGCAACACTTCCAGCGTTTGCGCTTGTGATGCGACAAACGCGCTGACCGTGTACAGCACGGCCCCCCAAAGCATGACCGGTTTGCGCCCGAACGTGTCAGACAGCGGGCCAGTGAAGAAGGTGCCAAGCCCCATGCCCATGACAAACATGGTCAGGATCAACTGCGCCTTGTTGATGTTGTCCGGCGTCAATTCCTCTGCGATTTGCGGCAGGGCGGGCAACATGGCGTCGATGGACAGCGCAACGGTTGCCGCCAGCATCGCCATCAATGCAATGAATTCTGTGCGCGGCATGGCGTTCTGCATGAGACTGTCCTGAAAGTGTGGTGACAGCCCTAACAGCACTTTTACCGAGGGAACAGACCGGGCGACCGTTATTGGTGTCGCGATGCCGGGGACGGTTCAGGCTCGCTGGGATTGTCGTCGGTATTGGCGGTTTCATCTGGTTCTTGAAACCGCGCGACAAGCCATTCGGTATGCTCTTCGCGTTTGCGCATGGCAAACATGCCGAATTGTTGAATGGTCACCGCAAAGACGCCGAGGCCGACAAAAATGAAAACGGTCGTGCCGATTTTCCCAAGCGCGGTTGCCGGCACAAGATTGCCATAGCCCACGGTCGACAGGGTCACGACGGTAAAGAAATATGAATCGAGCCAGCTCCACCCTTCAGCCCAGCGGAAGAACACTGTCCCACCCGCGACAATCGCCGCGAGGGTCACAACCAGCGTGATGACGCGGAAGGGAAACTGCATCGCTCAGGACGCGGTTTGCGCCAGATCGTCCATGACTTGCAGCCAAAGCTCGGTCGGTTGCGCGCCGGGAACGGCATGTTGGCTGGCCACGATGAAGGTCGGCACCGATGTCACCCCCATTCCGCGCGCGGCAGCGTCGCGGTCTACGATTTCGCGGCGGTCTTCGTCGGTGGCGAGAAGGCGCAGAACGACACTGGCATCCATGCCGCAGGAATCCGCGATGTCGGCCAACACGTCAGCCGCACCGATATCGCGGCCTTCGACGAAATATGCGGTAAACAGGGCATCGACGACGGCGTTCTGATGGCCTTCGATCCCCGCCCAGTGAATAAGGCGGTGCGCATCCAAGGTATTGGGTGTCTTTTCAATGGCTTCAAAGTTGATCTTCAACCCAGCCTTTTCGGCATGTTGCACCACGGGCGCATAAGCGCGGACCGCGCCTTCCTTGCCACCGAACTTGGCTTCGAGATAGGCGCGGCGATCCATGCCTTCTTTCGGCATGTCCGGGTTCAACTGGAACGGATGCCATGTGATCAGGAAAGGATGATCCGGGCGCTGCGCCAGCGCGCGGTCAAAGTTGGTCTTGCCGATATAGCACCACGGGCAAATCGGGTCGGACATGATGTCGAGCTTGACCATGTGTCATTCCTTTGCAGTCGTTGAGGACGGTCTAACAGACTGTCACGCGATTGATAAGCGCGGGTCAGAGCGTTGTCTGGTCCGGCAAGGCCCGGCGCAACAGTTTGTTATTCGCATTGCGGGGCAGGGACGCGATGCGCGAGTAAAGACGCGGTTGTTTGTATCGGGCAAGGCGTTCGGCGGCAAAGGCGTTCAGGCTGTCGGCATCCAAGGCATGATCGGCCACGTAGTAGGCGGCGACGATGCGGGTGTCCGCTTTGATTTCGATATCGGTGACGCCGACCTCGTGGATGTCGGGATGGGTCAGCAACGCGGCTTCGACCTCAAGCGGGCTGACACGGTAGCCGCCTGCATTCATCATGTCGTCAGCCCGGCCATGATAGAGAATGTCTTTGTTTTCAGTCATTTCCCCCATATCGCCCGTCAGGAACCAGTCCCCCTGAAAGCGCGCGGCGGTCTCTTCTGGCTGGTTCAGATAACCAAGCATCAATCCCGGATCATTGCGATGGACGGCGATGATACCGGGGGTGGCGAATGGAGCGGGGCCAGTGTCCCCTATGATCGCCACGCGGCGGCCCTGTTGAGGCCAGCCAAGGCTTTCGGGGGGAAGGTCAGGCGATCCCGGCGGCGCGGAAATGAAGGTCGAGCATTCGGACATGCCGAACGCCTCGTAGACTCGGGTGCCCGTCGAGGTCAGCCACGCGTCGCGGATCGAGGCGGGCAGCTTTTCTCCTGCGGAAAGACCATGGCGCAGTTTGGGAAGATCAAGCTCACCCAATTTCAGGACATTACGATAAATCCCTGGCGCTGCTGCGAAAATCGTTGCCTCATGGCGCTTGAGCAAGAGCGGGATCTGCGCGTGATCAACCCCTTGAGCCGGGATCAGGGCCGTTGCGCCCTTTGTCCACGGGTCCAAAAGGCCAGTGCCCAGCGTGTAGGTCCAGTTGAACGCGCCGGCGTGCATCAGGCGGTCGGACTCGGTCAATCCGTACCAGCCGTCCATCATCATGCCCCGCGCCCAAATCGCGCGGTGGGCGTGGCAGACGGCACGGGGTTTGCCCGATGTGCCGGAGGTGAAGATGATATAGGCGAGGCGGTTCGGATCGCCGTAGTCGTAGGCGGCGGGGGGCAAACCGTACCATTCGAACATCTGATCCGTACGGATCACCTGTACGGTTGCCGGACAGGCGGTCTGGCCGTCATGCAGAACCGCGGCCGGACCCGTCATGTCGATCAACACCTGCACCTCGGGCTCGGTGAGCTGGGACGAGGTGGGAATGGGCACGATACCGACCGCGATGGCTGCAAGATAGGCGACCGGAAATTCGACCGAATTGCCCACCCGCATCAGCATCCTGTCACCCGGTTTCAATCCGCTGTCCAGAAAGCCGGTCCCGGTGCCAAGGATGGCGCTGCGCAGGCGGTCAAAGCTCCAGCGTTGGGCACCGGTGGGTTTGACCACGGCCAGCGCGATCTTGTCCGGCACACGGTCAGCCGCGGCCAGAACATGGGCGGTCAGGTTGAAATTCTGCGGGCAGGGCGGCCAGTGGCCGGTGTCGAAAAGCGAGGTCATGGCAACAGCCCTAGGCCGCAATTGACAGCGCCGCAAGCGCCGGTTGCCCGAACGGAAGGCCATGCTTATAGATGACTTCATGACTCATGATCCAAAGAACCTGATCCGCATTGCGCGGGACACCGGAAGCCACGATCAGCCCGAACCGCTGAACCTGGGCGAGCGCGTGCGCGACCTGCGCAAGGCGCGGAACTGGACTCTCGAACAGGCCGCGCAGCAGGCGGGGCTGGCACGCTCGACCTTGTCGAAGATCGAGAACGGGCAGATGTCGCCCACCTACGACGCGCTGAAAAAGCTGGCCATTGGATTGCAGATCAGCGTGCCGCAGTTGTTCACGCCTCCGCAGCGGGAAAAGGTGAATGGCCGAATGGTGATGACCCCCAACGGAAAGGGCCAGCACCACGCCACGACCACTTATGAGCACGAGCTATTAGCGGAATCCCTGACCAAGAAGCAGATGCTGCCCTATCGCGCGCGGGTGCGGGCGCGGTCGGTCGACGAGTTTGACGGCTGGGTCCGCCATGACGGCGAGGAATTCCTGTATGTCCTGACCGGGGTGATCCGGCTCTACACCGAGTTCTACGAACCAGTGGAGATGCGCCGCGGGGACAGTGCCTATTACGATGCCACGATGGGGCATAACGTGATTTCGGTGTCAGACGACGACGCCAGCATCCTGTGGGTCACATCGCTGACGTCTTGATCCGGGATCGACCCCGCAAGACGGTCAGCAACATTGAGAGAAGCCGAACCGCTTCAGAACCATGACTGTACGGTGCGGGACGTGGTCGAGATATCCTGACCGATCCCGTCAACCGTGGCACAGGCGCTGAGCGCGCCTGCGATCACAATCAGCAGAGTGCATGCTCGCATGGTTCACTCCTCTTCCCACCACCAGACATCGGGCTGCCAGCCGATCCAGTCGCCATAGATCGGGATGTCGGTCGGATATTTCAACTGTTTCGCATGTGCGATGCGGCTGATGTTCCACTGGTAGATCGGGATGACATACCGGCCCGTGGTGAGTACCCGGTCCAGCGCGCGGGTGGCCGCGATGAAATCCTCGCGTGTGTCCGAATTGAGGATCTCGTCGATCATTGCTTCGGCAGCGGGCGAACACATGCCCATCCAGTTGCGTGTGCCGGGGGCTTCGACGCCGTCGCAGCCCCAGTACAGCTTCTGTTCGTTGCCGGGGCTGAGAGACATGCCCCAGCGGTTGTAGCTCATGTCGAAATCGTAGTTGTTGGTGCGTTCCTTGAACTGCGCCGCGTCGATCGTGGTGATCGTCGGAGTGATGCCGACCCGTTCCAGCGACTGGGTGTACAGGTCGATGATCGACTGTTCTTCGGTGCTGCCTTGCTGGAGCAGGATCTCGAAGGTGAAGGGCTGTCCATCGGGGCCAACCATCTGGCCGTCGGTGATCGTGTAGCCGGCCTCTTCCATCAGGTCGATGGCGGCGCGGATGTTGCCACGGTTGCGTTCGGTGCCATCGCTGACCGGCAGGGCGTAACCGTCTAGCGCGCCAGGCAGCAGGTCTGCGGCGAAAGGTTCGAGCAGATCGCGCTCGCGTCCCTCGGCGGGGCCGTCCTGCATCCCCAGCACGGAGTTTGAGAAGTAGGACGTGATGCGCGGCTGTTTGGAGCCGGTCATGGTTTCGTTGATGAATTCGAAATTGAACGCATGCAGCATCGCATCACGCACACGCCAGTCCTTGAACTGGTCGCGGCGGGTGTTCATCACGAACCCGGTCATGCCTGACGGACGTTCATGTGGGATCACCGACTTGACCACATCGCCGCTGTCGATGGCGGGGAAGTCGTACTGAGTGTCCCATTTCTCGACATTGAATTCGCGGCTGGAGTTCAGCGCACCGGCCTTGAACGCCTCGAACATGGCAGTTCCGTCGCCGTAGAATTCCATGCGGATCTCATCCAGGTTCGCCTGACCGCGCATGAAGTTGACGTCTTTGCCCCAGTAGTCGGGATTGCGTTTGAGGCTGACAAAGCGGCCCGCCTCGAAATCGTCGATCACGTAAGGGGCGGTAGAGATCGGCACCTCGTCGATGCCGGAAGCGTCGAATTCCTTGCCCTCCCACTGGGCCTTTTTCAGGATCGGGCGCATGCCGATTAGAAGCGCCATTTCCGGATCGTCTTCGTTGAAGGTGAAGCGGATGCTGCGCGGACCGGTCTGCTCCATCGACGCGACTTTTTTCCACGCGCCGTGGTAGCGGGGGTGACCGATTGTGCCGAGGGTCTCATAAGACCACATCACGTCTTCTACGGTAAGCGGCGTGCCATCCGAGAACGCGGCTTCTTCGCGAAGGACAAATTCGACCCAATCTCGATCCTCGCCCACCTCAATCGATTCGGCGAGAAGACCGTAGAGCGTGAACGGTTCGTCCCAGTTTCGGCCCATCAGGCTTTCATAGGCGAGGAACCGGAGCTGCCACGGGGTCGAGCCTTTGGAGATATGCGGGTTGAGGCTGTCGAAGCTGCCAACCTCACCAGTCACGATGCGTCCCCCCTTTGGCGCATCCGGGTTTGCATAGGGCAGGGACACAAAATCCGGTGGCAGTTCGGGGTCCCCATACATAGCTATGCCGTGCTGCGGGTCTGCCGCGCCCGATTGCGCGCTAAGCGCGAGTGCCAATGCGGCAATGCTGATGTGCCTTTTCAGGAATAAAACCGATCTCATTTTCGCAACAATCCCTGTCTGCCCTTATTTTGTTGTCTGAGAACGTAACTGGGCTTTTGAGGCTTTTCAAACTTTTAGCTTGGATCACCGCGAAGAATTGCCTATAAAGGAGTTACTGCTCGATAGGTTTCTTGCCTGTATGAAACCTGCCTCAATAACTTAACCCCGGCTTCGTGCCGGGGTTTTTTTCTGTCTGATGACCAGCCGTTCTGCAAGGATGACGCAGCAGCAGGAGAGGTGAGATGGACAGCTTGACCCAAGTTCTAAAGGCCTATGGCGATGCGTGGTGCGAAGTCGATGCCGAAAAACGGCGGGCGCTTCTGGAAATCGCGTGGGCAGACGATGGGCTTTATCAGGATCCCGGCAGCGAGGCACGGGGCGCGATTCGCTGCATGCGCTGATCGGGCGTGTTTTGGCCGGATTTCCCGGAGGACGAATCGAACTGACCTCGGGGGTGGATGCGCATCACGACCGCATTCGGTTTGCATGGCGCATGGTGATGGCGGATGGGACGGTTCCGATCCAGGGGATCGACTGTGGTCGGGTCGACGCAGATGGCCGCCTGATGGAGATCATCGGCTTTTTTGGAGCGCAGCCGCCAGAGGTGTGAACCAACATCCTTCCTTTGTGTTATGCACATGCAGCATGTAGCATGCTGCACAAGCAAAAGACCAAGGAAGGAGCGATCATGTCGCTGAAAGGGAAAACTGCTGTCATCACCGGATCGAATTCCGGGATCGGGTTGGGCGTTGCACATGAAATGGCCCGTGCCGGCGCGGACGTGGTGATCAATTCGTTCACCGACCGGGACGAGGATCATGCGCTCGCTGCGGAGATCGCCAAGGAGCATGGCGTCACTGTGCGCTATATCCAGGCCGATATGTCGAAGCCCGACCACTGCCGCGCGCTGATCGAACAGGCGGGGGCCTGCGATATTCTGGTGAACAATGCGGGCATCCAGCATGTCGCCCCGATTGACGAGTTCCCGATTGAGAAATGGGACGCGATCATCGCCATCAACCTCAGCTCGGCCTTTCACACCACCGCAGTTGCATTGCCGATGATGCGC
>NZ_JAEPMO010000093.1 GCF_017643905.1 Marivita sp. | reverse complement strand
CTGAATTCCGTGAACAGCGTATCGACGGAAATACCCAGCTCGGATTCGACCATAGCTTTGGCCTCGGCGACGGAAAACGGCGGCAGCTTGTCCTGCAGAACTCGCAACTGCTTGGCCATGTCATCACCGACCACGTCAGGCCGTGTGCTGAGAACCTGTCCGAACTTGATGTAGGCCGGGCCTAGCGCCGTCAGGGCGCGGGGTGCGGGTGGCATTGAAGGATCACCGGAATAGCCAAGCCATTTGAACGGCCATCCCAACAACCGTGCGGCCACGCGCAGAGGCTTGGGCGCGTCAAAGGCGTCAAGCACGACACCCATCGCACCCGTACGTTCCAACGTCGCGCCCGTACGGATCAGGCGCAGGATGTTGTGCGGGCCTCTCACGTCAGATTTTCCAGCCCGAATGCAGGCACGCGATGCCCATGCTCAGATTGCGGTACTTGGCGTTTTCGAACCCCGCCTGCCGCACCATGCCAAGGAACGTGTCCTGATCCGGGAACTTGCGGATCGATTCGACAAGGTACTGGTAGCTATCACGGTCATTGGCGATCACTTGCCCCAATCGCGGGATGATGTTGAAAGAATAGAGATCATAGACCTTCTGCATCAACTCGTTCGGGATCTGGCTGAACTCCAGCACCATCAACCGCCCACCGGGGCGCAGAACGCGGAACGCCTCGTTCAGCGCTTCCTGCGGCCGGGTCACGTTCCGGATGCCGAATGAAATTGTGTAGACGTCGAAAGTGTTGTCGTCGAAGGGCAGATGCATCGCATCACCGACAACCCAATCAAGACTGTCGCTCATCGCATTCGCTTCGGCGCGCTTGCGGCCTTCGATCAACATCGGTTCGGTCAGGTCGAGAACCGTCGCATGCCCGCGCCCAGCGCGCTTCAGAAACCGGAAGGAGATGTCCCCGGTGCCTCCAGCCACATCCAGCAGCTTCTGGCCAGGTCGCGGGGCAAGCCAATCCATCATCGCATCTTTCCAGATACGGTGGATCCCAAACGACATGGCGTCATTCATGACATCGTATTTCGACGCGACAGAGCTGAACACGCCCTGAACGCGACCTGCCTTTTCGTTCTCAGGAACGTCCTGAAAGCCAAAATGCGTGGTGGTTTGATTTTCGTCCGCCATAAGCCTTGTCGTTTCCCGTGCCAGACTTTCTTATAGAGCGCCCGCACGGCGTTACAATGCGACGACATCAGACAGGACAGCGCAAATGCCCGAATTGCCAGAGGTTGAGACGGTACGACGCGGGCTAGCACCCGCGATGGAGGGGTTTGTCATCACACGGGCAGAGGTCAACCGGCCCGATTTGCGCTGGCCGTTTCCGGAAAACATGGCCGAGCGGCTGACAGGCAAGCGCGTGCTGCGGTTGCGGCGGCGGTCAAAATACATCCTCGGCGATCTGGACAGCGGGGAAACCGCGCTGATCCATCTGGGGATGTCAGGGCGGATGCTGGTGTCTGGCGACCCGTTGGGTCAATTCGTGCACAACCACCCCGCGCCGGAAAAGCATGACCATGTCGTGCTGCACATGGAAAACGGCGCACGCATCACGTTCAACGATCCACGCCGGTTCGGGGCGATGGACCTGTTCCCCACCGAGGCCGGAGAATCGCACCCTTTGCTGGCATCTATTGGTCCCGAACCTTTGGGCAACAGCTTTGACGAAACTTACCTCGTCGGCGCGCTTGCACACCGGAACACGCCCATGAAATCCGCACTTCTTGACCAGAAGACAGTTGCCGGATTGGGCAATATCTACGTGTGCGAAGCCCTCTTCCGATCAAAAATTCACCCCACACGAGCAGCCCGAAAAGTATCCAAAGCACGTATTTCCGGACTTGTCCCGGTCATCCGGGGCGTGCTGTCCGATGCCATCGAAGCCGGTGGGTCTTCGTTGCGCGACTTCCGCCAAGCCGATGGAGAACTTGGATATTTTCAACACAGCTTTGACGTTTATGGGCGCGAAGGGGAACCTTGCCGCAGCGAAGGATGTACCTCGACAATCCGCAGGATCGTGCAATCTGGGCGCTCCACCTTCTATTGTCCGACATGTCAAAGATAACTTGAACGGTCCTGATCATATGCGTAAGGCTGCACGCCTGAGATCACCGAACGGAGCCCTCACTCATGGCTTATGAGACGATCATCGTCGAAATCGAAGATCACGTTGCCACCATCAAACTCAATCGGCCCGATGCGCTCAATGCGCTGAACAGCCAGTTGTTGTCCGAGCTGGCAAGTGCCCTTGAAGATGCCGATTCCAACGAAAAGGTTCGGTGCATCATCCTGACCGGGTCCGCCAAGGCCTTTGCCGCAGGTGCCGACATCAAGGAGATGTCCGAAAAGACCTTTGTCGAGATGTTCATGTCCGACTTCTTCGGATCAGAATCACAGGCCGTCTGCAGGGTTCGGAAACCGATCATTGCGGCTGTGTCCGGCTACGCGCTGGGCGGTGGATGCGAACTGGCCATGATGTGCGATTTCATCATTGCGTCGGATACCGCCAAGTTCGGCCAACCCGAAATCAACCTCGGGGTCGTCGCAGGGATTGGCGGCACACAGCGACTGACCCGCTTTGTCGGCAAGTCCAAATCCATGGACATGCACCTGACCGGTCGCTTCATGGACGCAGAAGAAGCGGAACGCGCAGGCCTTGTGAGCCGTGTCGTTCCGGCGAAATCCCTTATGGAAGAGGCGCAATCCGCTGCCGCCAAGATCGCTGAAAAATCCATGCTGGCGACCTTTGCAGTCAAGGAAGCGGTCAATCGTGCATACGAGACCACACTCAGCGAAGGGCTTTTGGTCGAACGTCGGCTGTTCCACTCGCTTTTTGCGACGGAAGACCAGAAAGAGGGCATGGCAGCCTTCCTTGAAAAGCGCACGGCCCAGTTCCGCGACAGATAAGCGCGAAAAGAGGCCTTTTCATAACGGATATCTGGCGCTATACGCCCCCGATATATGCGTGTGATGCCCGCTAGGCAAGATTCGATCCGGTCGATGGTTCCGGGCGTGCTGTCATATGCAACCCGATTGAACGAAACGAACCAGGATAGATAACATGGCAAATTCGCCCCAGGCAAAGAAGCGCGCAAAGCAGAACGACAAGCGCTTCGCCGTCAACAAGGCGCGACGCTCGCGCATCCGTACATTCCTGCGCAAAGTCGAAGAGGCAATTGCCTCTGGCGACAAAGAAGCCGCAACAACGGCGCTCCGCGCAGCACAGCCTGAAATCATGCGCGGCGTGACCAAAGGCGTGTACCACAAGAACACCGCTTCCCGCAAAGTGTCGCGCCTTGCAGCGCGCGTCAAAGCGCTTGGCTGAGAATCGTCGGCTGTCAAATCAGCTTTTGAAAATCAAGACGCCGCTTCAACCGAGGCGGCGTTTTTTTGCGTCGCCTGCGCAGCTTTGCACCGGTCGGAGATTCTTTTTCAGCTTTGCCTGAGTCAACAACGAAGTTCAGTTGATGGACCTCGTTCGACCCATATAAACAAGCAATGCGAGTCACGTCGCACTGGGGGGGACAGGCTCCGTTAATTCAGAATCGAGACCTCAAATATCTCGATTTTGGCCTGACGGAATAAATGATAAAAGATCAGCTGCCTGATCCAAAAAGATGTATGGGCTAATGCGGACTTTGTTGCCAAGTGTTTCGCGCCCTGTTGCTGTCGTCGTCTGGACAAGCCCGGACGCTGATGACCGTCTTTCCCCAAATTGTGACTCGAGGAAGCCATGAAAGTGCCTTCCAAATGGGGAACCGTATGTGCGGCAGCACGTGCAGAATGTGGAACAGGGACAAATGACGCAAGACCAGTGGGGATCAATTCGAGATGAGCTGCATCAAACATTGGGGGCCAACAGCTTCCAAAGCTGGATCCAACCACTGGCATTTATAGGCACTGACGACGGTTTCGCTCGCTTCAACGTTCCTACGAACTTCTTTGGCAATTACGTCTCGCAGAACTACGGTGACCTTCTTCTGTCCAAGATCACGCGTGTGAACCCATCGGTTCGACGGATTGTTTTCGACACGGTCACAGCGTCTCAAGAAGCGACGAACCGACTTGCTGGAGCTGAACAGGACGTCGAACCCATTGCGTCGCCATCGGTTCAAACAAAACCGGCTTCGTCGCTTGATAACCTGAACGGATCCCCGCTCGACAAGCGGTTCACCTTTGACTCGTTCGTCGTCGGCAAACCCAACGAATTGGCACATGCCGCAGCCCGGCGCGTTGCCGAAGGTGGCCCCGTCACGTTCAATCCGCTGTTCCTTTACGGTGGCGTCGGTCTTGGTAAAACGCACCTCATGCACGCCATCGCGTGGGAGCTGCGCACACGCCATCCGCATCTGAATGTTCTGAACCTGTCCGCCGAACAGTTCATGTATCGGTTTGTGCAGGCGCTGCGCGACCGCAAGATGATGGACTTCAAATCGCTGTTCCGGTCCGTCGATGTTCTGATGGTGGACGACGTTCAGTTCATCGCGGGCAAGGACAGCACGCAGGAAGAGTTCTTCCACACGTTCAACGCCCTGGTGGATCAGCACAAACAGATCATCATTTCGGCAGACCGCGCACCGGACGAGATCAAGGATCTCGAGAATCGTATTCGGTCGCGCCTTCAAAGCGGACTTGTCGTCGATCTGCATCCAACGGATTACGAACTGCGCCTCGGCATTCTTCAGTCGAAATCCGAAATGTATGCCCGCATTTATCCCGGTCTCGAGGTAGAACGTGGTATTCTGGAATTCCTTGCCGCGCGCATCGTCAGCAATGTCCGTATTCTGGAAGGCGCACTGACCCGTCTGTTTGCGTTTGCATCACTGGTCGGGAAACCGATTTCTATGGATCTGACGCAGGAATGCCTGACCGACATCCTTCGCGTGTCCGAACGCAAAGTCTCGATCGAAGAGATTCAGCGCAAAGTTGCCGATCACTACCTCATCCGCCACTCCGACTTGGTCGGTCCCAAGCGGGTTCGCACCTTTGCCCGTCCACGTCAGATCGCGATGTATCTGTGCAAACAGTTGACCACACGGTCGCTCCCCGAAATCGGCCGGCACTTCGGGGGGCGCGACCACACCACTGTGATGCATGGTGTCCGCCGGATCGAAGAGCTCAAGAGACAGGACGCTCAGATCGCTGAAGACGTGGAATTGCTGCGTCGATCACTCGAGGCCTGAGTCCCAGACACAACAGACAGGGCGGTTGCGTGTCTTACTGCACGCCTGCCCTTGACCCTGCGCGCAATCCGGCCAAGAAATTGCAAAACAAGGGCTTGGAGAGCAACCCTGAAGCGGGTTACTGTCAGCGTCCGGCCAGTCGGGGGATGAACGCATGAAATTCAGCATGGAACGCGGAACGCTGCTCAAGGCGGTGTCGCAGGCGCAATCCGTTGTCGAACGGCGCAACACCATTCCAATTCTTGCCAACGTCCTGATCGAAGCCGAAGGTGACACGGTTCAGTTCCGCGCAACCGACCTCGATATCGAAGTGGTCGACCGCGCCGTGGCCCAGGTTGAACGCGCGGGCGCAACGACTGTGTCCGCCGTCACGCTGCACGAAATTGTCCGTAAGCTGCCGGACGGTGCATTGGTATCGCTTACCGAAGACAGCGCGTCCGGTCGCCTGACTGTCGAAGCAGGTCGTTCGAATTTCTCGCTCGCGACGCTGCCGAAAGAAGACTTCCCGGTGATGGCATCGTCTGAATACAGCGCGAACTTCTCGGCCCCGGCTCCGGTTCTGCGTCGCCTCTTCGACAAATCGAAATTCGCAATCTCTACCGAGGAAACCCGCTACTATCTCAACGGCGTCTACATGCATGTCGCCGATGGTGACGGCTGCAAGGTTCTGCGCTGTGTCGCCACTGATGGCCATCGTCTTGCTCGGATCGATGCGCCTTTGCCGAACGGCGCGTCGGACATGCCGGGCGTGATCGTGCCGCGCAAGACCGTAGGTGAGATGCGCAAGCTGCTTGAAGATGACGACATGCAGATTGCCGTGTCCGTGTCGGAAACCAAGGTGCGATTTGCGACACCCGACATCACCCTCACCTCCAAAGTGATCGACGGCACGTTCCCTGACTACACGCGCGTCATTCCGCAGGGCAACACCCGTCGGCTAGAGGTTGACGCTGCCGAGTTCGCCAAGGCGGTGGATCGTGTCGCCACAGTGTCATCCGAACGCTCTCGGGCGGTAAAGCTGCAGTTGGACGAGGATCGCCTGATCCTCTCGGTCAACGCACCCGACAGCGGTGCCGCCGAGGAAGAGCTGGCCGTGGCCTATGGCGATGACCGGCTCGAGATCGGCTTCAACGCGAAATATCTCCTGGAGATCGCCAGCCAGGTGGACCGCGAAAACGCCGTGTTCATGTTCAACTCGGCGGGTGATCCGACCCTGATGCGCGAAGGGAACGACACCAGCGCAGTCTACGTTGTCATGCCGATGCGGGTGTGACGACGCCGCACCTGTAAACGGGGGCGCTGTTGCCGCTTCATATCAACCGCCTCACACTGTCGCATTTCCGCTCTCACCTGCATGTGTCGATTGAACCCGACGCGCGGCCTGTTGTGCTGTTCGGGCCAAACGGCGCAGGCAAGACCAACCTGATCGAGGCTGTATCTTTGTTTTCGCCCGGACGCGGGATGCGGCGTGCGTCGGCCGAGGATATGACGCGTCGGCCGGAAGGGTTGGGTTGGAAGGTGAGCGGTTTGGTTCAGACGCCCGAGGGGCTTCAGGACATTGCCTTTCAGTCAGAACAGGGCACGCCCCGTCAGGTCAGAATCAACGACAAACCCTCCCCACAATCCCGGCTTGGGGAATTGGTGCGGCTCTTGTGGTTGCTGCCGTCAATGGACAGATTGTGGATTGAAGGAGCTGAAGGCCGCAGACGGTTCCTTGATCGCATGACGCTCAGCTTTTTCCCAGATCACGGCGATGCTTCGCTCACCTACGAAAAAGCGATGCGGGAACGGAACAGGCTTCTCAAGGATCAGGTGCGGGATCCGATGTGGTACAAGGCGCTTGAGGCGCAGATGGCGCAGACGGGTGCCGCCATTCATGCCAACCGGGTGCGGACCTTGGACAGGATCGCCAGTGCGCAGGATCAGGCCAGCACGCAATTTCCAGCGGCCCAACTCGACCTGATCCAGACGGAAGGCGAGATGCCAGAGACCGAAGCAGACCTTCGCGCAGCCTTCGAGGAAAGCCGCTTTCGCGATCTCGCAGCCGGCCGCACATTGGTCGGCCCGCATCGTGCCGACCTCTATGGTGTGTTTGCAGCAAAAGGCGTGCCTGCCGCGGACAGCTCGACCGGAGAACAGAAAGCCCTGCTGATCTCGCTCGTGCTGTCCAACGCGCGCGCTTTGGTCGAAGACTTTGGTGCACCGCCGATTGTCTTGCTGGACGAGGTGGCAGCCCATCTTGATGCGGGACGGCGCGCGGCACTCTATGACGAGATCTGCGCTTTGGGCGCACAAGCCTGGATGACGGGAACCGGGCCGGAACTCTTCAGCGAATTGGGTGATCGTGCACAGTATTTCGAGGTCACAGAAGCCCAAAGCGGCACCGTCGTGACGCCATGCCCCGCACCCTGACAATCTGTCCGCCCAACAAAACAACCAACCGCTAAATCTTGTGTCAGTCGCGTGACAATCCTCTGGGTTTGGCGTATAAAAACGGCAGAAAAACGAAGGGTAAATACATGGCAGACCCCGCACAGGCACCGGAAGAATACGGCGCGGATTCCATCAAGGTTCTCAAAGGCTTGGAAGCTGTCCGCAAACGTCCGGGCATGTATATCGGCGACACGGATGACGGCTCGGGCCTGCACCATATGGTGTATGAGGTCGTGGACAACGGGATTGACGAGGCTCTGGCCGGTCACGCCGACTTCGTTCAGGTGAAAATCCACGCCGACAACAGCGTTTCCGTCCGGGATAACGGGCGCGGGATTCCCGTCGATATTCACGAAGGCGAAGGCGTGTCGGCGGCCGAGGTTATCATGACCCAGCTGCACGCTGGCGGCAAATTCGACCAGAACTCTTACAAGGTGTCCGGCGGTCTGCACGGTGTGGGTGTGTCGGTGGTGAACGCCCTGTCCGATTGGCTGGAACTGCGTGTCTGGCGCAATGGCAAGGAACATATCGCGCGCTTCGAACGCGGCGATACCGTCAAGCACCTCGAGGTTGTCGGCGACGCCAATGGCAACAAGGGAACCGAGGTACGCTTTCTTGCGTCGACCACGACCTTTTCGAACCTCGACTACGATTTCCACACGCTGGAGAAACGCCTGCGCGAACTGGCGTTCCTGAATTCCGGCGTGCGGATCATTCTTGAGGATGAACGCCCGGCCGAGTCTCTGAAGTCCGAACTGTTTTACGAAGGCGGTGTCCGGGAATTCGTCAAATACCTCGACCGCTCCAAAGCCCCGGTCATGTCCGAACCGATCTTCATGGTCGGGGACCGCGACGGAATTGGCGTCGAAGTGGCGATGTGGTGGAACGACAGCTACCACGAAACCGTGCTGCCCTTCACGAACAACATCCCGCAACGCGATGGCGGCACACATATGGCGGGCTTCCGCGGTGCGCTGACGCGGACGATCAACAACTACGCGCAATCGTCGGGCATTGCGAAAAAGGAAAAGGTCAACTTCACCGGCGACGATGCCCGCGAAGGCCTGACTTGCGTATTGTCGGTCAAAGTGCCGGACCCGAAATTCTCGAGCCAGACAAAAGACAAGCTGGTCTCGTCCGAAGTCCGTCCCGCCGTCGAAAGCCTTGTGAACGAAAAGCTGGCGGAATGGTTCGAGGAAAACCCGAACGATGCAAAGCGCATCGTGGGTAAGATCGTCGAGGCCGCTCTGGCCCGTGAAGCCGCGCGCAAAGCCCGCGAACTGACCCGACGCAAAACCGCGATGGACGTGAACTTCCTTGCGGGCAAGCTCAAGGATTGTTCAGAGAAAGACCCGTCGCAAACCGAACTCTTCCTCGTCGAGGGTGACAGCGCGGGGGGATCGGCCCAAACAGGCCGTGACCGCCGCACTCAGGCCATTCTGCCACTCAAGGGTAAGATCCTGAACGTCGAACGCGCCCGGTTTGACCGGATGCTGGGCAGTCAGGAAATCGGCAACCTCGTGATGGCGCTGGGAACCGGGATCGGACGGGATGAATTCAACATCTCGAAACTGCGCTACCACAAGATCGTTATCATGACTGACGCCGATGTGGATGGCGCGCACATCCGTACGCTGCTACTCACGTTCTTCTACCGCCAGATGCCCGAATTGATTGAAGGCGGGTATCTCTACATCGCTCAGCCGCCGCTTTACAAAGTCATGCGCGGCAAATCCGAGGTCTATCTCAAGGATCAGGCTGCGATGGAAGACTACCTGATCCAGCAAGGCACCGACGGCGCACAACTTTTGCAGGGCAATGGCGAAACGATCCTCGGGCAGGATCTTGTGCGCGTGGTCGAAGAAGCGCGGCAACTCAAACGCGTTCTGGATGCCTTCCCGACGCATTACCCACGACATATTCTTGAGCAATCCGCCATTGCTGGCGCGTTCGTTCCTGGCGCGGTTGATGCCAACCTGCAAGCGGTGGCCGACAAGGTCGCGGCGCGTCTGGACCTGATTGCACTGGAATACGAGCGCGGCTGGCAAGGACGGATCACGCAGGATCGCGGCTTCCGTCTGGCCCGTATCCTGCGGGGCGTCGAAGAAGTGCGCACGCTGGACGGCCCGATGCTCCGCTCCGGCGAGGCGCGAAAGACCGGCAGCTTTACCGAAAGCCTGCAAGCGGTCTACGACAAGCCAGCACAACTGGTTCGCAAGGACCGCAAACAGTGGATCCACGGCCCGCTCGACCTTCTGAATGCGATCCTTGAAGAAGGCGAGAAGGGTCTGACTCTGCAGCGCTACAAGGGTCTGGGCGAAATGAACCCCGACCAGCTTTGGGAAACCACGCTGGACCCGGACGCGCGCACGCTTCTGCAGGTCAAGGTCGATGACATGACAGAGGCGGACGATCTGTTCACCAAGTTGATGGGCGATGTTGTCGAACCGCGTCGTGAGTTCATCCAACAGAACGCACTGAGCGTCGAGAACCTGGACTTCTGAGTGATTTCGAATTGGCTTTGCCAATCCGACTGACTGGGGGCTCTGCCCCCAGACCCCCGAAGTATTTTAGAACCAGAGAAGACACTAACCGTCAGCACTGGTCGTCCGGGGCAAGTGCTTCTAATGTCCGAATACTTGTCACGTAGGGAGAGCGAGACACCATGGACCTGGGAATGACGGATCGCGTGCGTGCGCTTGTGACTCAAGTGCGCGAGATGGTGGACACCGAGATCGCGCCGCTGGATCATGAGTTTCATGCGGAGGTCGGCAAGCACGCTTCAGGCGACCGTTTTCAGCATACGGACCGCCAGCTTGAGATCCTGAATGGCCTCAAGAACAAGGCCAAAGAGCGCGGGCTGTGGAACTTCTGGCTCACCGACAGCGACAAGGGTCACGGGCTGACCACGGTTGAATATGCCTATCTGGCTGAAGAGATGGGCAAGGTTCACCTTGCTGCCGAAGTGTTCAACTGCTCGGCCCCCGATACCGGCAACATGGAAGTGTTGGAACGTTACGGCGACCAATGGATGAAAGATCGCTGGCTGACGCGGTTGCTCGACGGTGAAATCCGGTCGGCCTATGTGATGACCGAACCCGACGTGGCCTCCTCCGATGCTGCTCAGCTTGCATTCGAAGCAAAGCGCGACGGCGATGACTGGGTCCTGAACGGCGAAAAATACTGGATCTCTGGCGCAGGGGACCCCCGGTGTGGGTTATACATCCTCATGGCCTGCACCGCTCCCGATGCGGCCAAACACAACCGACACACGATGTTCGTGATGGACCCCGACATTCCGGGCATCGAGGTGCTGCGCCCGATGCATGTGTTTGGACAGGACGACGCGCCGCATGGCCATATGCATCTGCGGTTCACGGATGTCCGCGTGCCTGCCAGGAATATCGTACTGGGCGCAGGGCGCGGGTTCGAAGTGGCGCAAGGGCGACTTGGACCGGGGCGCATTCACCATTGCATGCGGTCCATCGGGCTGGCCGAAAAAGCGCTGGAACTGATGTGTCGGCGCGGGCTGCACCGCGAAGCGTTTGGCAAGCCACTGGTCGAACTGGGGGCCAATTACGATATCATCGCCAACGCGCGGATGGAGATTGAACAGGCGCGGTTGCTCTGCCTCAAGGCGGCCTGGATGATGGACACGCAAGGGACGCGCGCGGCACAACCGTGGATCAGCCAGATCAAGGTGGTGGCCCCACTCGTGTCGCTCAAGGTGGTGGACGAGGCGATGCAGCTTTATGGCGGCAGCGGCATCAGCCAAGACACGCCGCTCTGGCGGATGTGGACGCACCTGCGCACGCTTCGGTTCGCCGATGGTCCCGACGCCGTACACCGCCGTCAGGTCGCCCGCGCCGAGCTGCGCAAATACACCAACGGATGAGCGCGCTTTTCGACATCGACGCTGTCGGGACATGGATGGCGGCGCATGTCCCCGGCTTTCGCGGGCCCATCTCGGTTGAGAAATTCGCAACCGGTCAATCGAATCCGACGTTCAAGCTGACCGCAGCGTCGGGGGCTTATGTGCTGCGACGCAAACCGCCGGGGCAGCTTTTGAAATCTGCGCATGCGGTCGACCGCGAATTCCGGGTCCAGAGCGCCTTGGCAGGGACCTACGTGCCCGTCGCGCGGATGCACGCGCTGTGCGAAGACGAGTCGGTGATCGGGTCGATGTTCTATGTCATGGATCTTGTTCAGGGTCGCAGCTTTGTTGATCCACGCCTTCCCGATGTCTCGGCCCCGGACAGATCGGCGATCTTTGACGATATGAACCGCGTTCTGGCAGCGATCCATTCAGTCGATTTGTCCGCAACCGGGCTGAACGACTACGGCCCTCACGGCAATTACTACCAGAGACAGATTGATCGCTGGACGAAGCAATACCGCGCCACCGAGACCGAGGCGTTGCCGGAGATGGACGCGCTGATCGACTGGCTTGCAGACAACCTGCCCGAGGATGACGGTCGCGTGACGCTGGTGCATGGCGATTACCGCATTGATAACCTGCTGTTCGCACCGGATCGCCCTACCTGTGTCGCGGTCCTTGATTGGGAGTTGTCCACACTTGGCCATCCATACGCAGACCTGGCCGCTGTCATCATGCAGTGGGGCTTGCCGCCCGGCGATGTGGGACGTGGACTTGCCGGTGTCGATCGTAATCAGCTGGGCATTCCCGAGGATCACGCTTTCGTCGAGGCGTATTGTCGGCGCATGGGCCTGCCGGGCATCGACCGGTTCGGCTTCTATCTGGCTTTCACCTATTTCCGGATGGCTGCGATCCTTCAGGGGGTGAAACGCCGTGCGCTCGATGGCAATGCATCGAACCCGGAGAAGGCGCTTGAGCTTGGCGCCTATGTGCCAGCGTTTGCCAATGGTGGGCTCAAGGCGGCCAAAACCGTCTGAAACGCGGATGTCTTGGATACTGGTCGGGCTGAGAGGATTCGAACCTCCGACCCCCTGCTCCCGAAGCAGGTGCGCTACCAGGCTGCGCTACAGCCCGACCGTGCACGGGGAACTACTGCCCGCGTACGGATTTGACAAGCCTTGATTTGGCAAAACCACATGTGATTTTTGCGGAATGCGACCCTAGTCTCGGCCACCCGAGCTCATAGGCTCATCCCGGTAGCGACCGGAACGCATCATGTCGCTCAGACGGGGCATGGATGGCGTGGCAAACCGCGTGCGCGTCCGCAGAACCGGCGTTGTTTTCGACGTTCCGCCTCTGCTTTCGCGGAACACGATGTAGATGCCGGACGCGATGATGATCGTGGCACCTGCTGCAGTGTAGGCATCCGTTGTTTCGCCGAAAAACAGCAGGCCGAATCCGGTGGCCCAAAGGATCTGGGAATATTGCATCGGTGCGACAATCGCCGCTTCACCAGTCCGATAGGCAGCGATGATGATACGTCCAGCCATCCAGGCCATGATGGAAATCACCGCGAGCATGCCGAGATGTTCGATCGGCATCGGCTTATATACAAAAGCCAGCGCAAGGCCTGTCACAACGAAGTTGGCAACCATCGGGTAGAGAAGCATCACGACAGTCCGCTCTTCCGCTCCGATCTTGCGGACGACGATCGACGCGAAGGCACCCCCAAAGGCCGCAAGGATCGCTGCTGCGTGACCAAGTGTCAGCTCGGTCGATCCGGGTCGGAGCACGACCATAACACCGATCAGGCCGACGATCACCGCCATCCAGCGCCGCAAACGCACTGTTTCGCCAAGTATCGGGATCGACAGGACCGTGATGATGAGCGGGGTCGCAAAGAGAATCGCGTAGGTCTGCGTCAGCGGCAGGACCGAGAACGCGTAAAAAGCCGAGATCCCCGTGATGACGGCCGCTACTGTGCGCACAGCCATCCACCAGGGATGCACCGGGACTAGTGTGCCCGGAGTGGCATCGCGCATCAGCATGAGGGTGGCGAGAGGAAAGCTCAGCAGGACGCTGAAGAACACGATCTGGATCGGCGAATAGGTCGCCCCAAGGATCTTGATGAACACGTCATGCGTCGAATAGAGCCCAAAGGCGACCAGGGCCAGCAATGCGCCTTTGACGTTCGAAGACATAGCTGGCCCTTTCTTTGGTTAGAGACTCGCGTCAAGTGCCGCGATGATGGCATCACCCATTTCAGTGGTGGACATGGGCGAGCCGCCTTCCGGCCCCATCAGGTCCGCCGTCCGCGCGCCATTGGCAAGAACAGTCTCGATTGCGGCTTCGAGGCGTGCCGCTTCTTCACCCTGATCGAACGAATAGCGCAGGGCCATGGCAAAGCTGAGGATACAGGCGATCGGGTTTGCTTTGCCCTGACCGGCGATGTCCGGAGCGGAGCCGTGTACCGGTTCGTACAGCGCCTTGGGACGGCCGTTCGCCATCGGAGAGCCAAGGCTTGCCGAAGGCAGCATACCAAGGCTTCCGGTCAGCATCGCTGCGGCGTCGGACAGCAGATCGCCGAACAGGTTGTCGGTCACGATCACGTCGAACTGCTTGGGCCAGCGACACAGCTGCATTGCGCCTGCGTCGGCGTACATATGCGACAGCTCTACGTCCGGGTAATCCTCATCATGGACCTTCTGCACGACTTCCCGCCACAGGATGCCCGACTCCATGACGTTGGCCTTTTCCATGGAACACACCTTGTTGTTCCGGCGGCGTGCCAGTTCGAACGCCGAACGCGCCACGCGGTCAATCTCGCTCTCGGTATAGCGCTGGGTGTTGATGCCAACGCGCTCATTGCCCTCTTCAAAGATACCACGCGGCTCGCCGAAGTAGATTCCAGAGGTCAGTTCGCGCACGATCATGATGTCGAGACCAGCGACAACGTCCTTCTTCAAAGACGAAAAGTCGGCAAGGGCGTCGAAACACTGCGCCGGGCGGAGGTTTGCGAAAAGATCCATTTCCTTGCGCAAACGCAGAAGACCGCGTTCCGGTTTCACGCTGAAATCGAGATTGTCGTATTTCGGACCGCCAACCGCGCCCAACAGCACCGCATCGACCTCTTGGGCTTTGGCCATCGTGTCATCATGAAGCGGTGTGCCATGCTTGTCATAGGCGGCACCACCAACAAGGTCTTCGCTCACATCGAAGGTCAGGTCGCGCTTGGCACCGTACCAGTCAATAACCTTACGCACCTCGGCCATCACCTCGGGGCCAATCCCGTCGCCGGGCAATATCAAAAGCGAAGCGTTGCTCATCATGGGTTCCTTTGATCAACAGGGTTGCCCATCGCGTAGACCCGCAAGCTCAAAGGGTCAAGGCAGGGTCGTATCGGGCAGGGTCAAGTCGACCGTTATCAGGCTGTGCTGCTCATCTCCGCGCACGGGCCAGACCCGCGCGGTCCTGATCCCGAACTCCGAAGACGGAAGAACATAGGACACCCGCATCGGACCGGGCTTCTGCCAATGGGCCGTGATCTGGCGGGGCAGCGGATCCGCCAGGCGTTCAAGTGCAAGAAACGCTGCCATGGCATCGCGATAGCCATCGCCACGATCGGGATCGAGATTGGTGTTGGCCATGAACACAAACGGTCCGTCCAAGTCCGCAATGATGGCTTCCCAAAGCCGCAACTCATCGCGGTTGCGCCGCCCGTTGCGATCCTCTGGCCCATCAAACACCGGTGGTCCGGCGTGCCCGACCAACAGCGATACGGAAGCGCTGCCTGCATCGCTGGACAGAAACACCGGGACAACCCAATGTCCCCCACTGGACAAACGTTGGTCGTCGCGACCTGTGTCGGCATCGGTCATCAAGGTTCCTGGAAAATCGCGCCAAAGAACATCGTTGAAAGATTGCAAACCGTTTAAATCCAACGGCAACCGGGACAGCACAGCAAGAGCTTCTTGCCCGGGAAAACGACCAAACGCCTGCGCGTCTTCAGCCTCGCCCAGCCGACCGTCGCTATCCATATCGTACGAGGTTGGAATGCCTGCATTCGACCAGAGCGACAACATGTAGGTATGCCCACCATCAACAAGGTCTGCAAAAGCGCGCAGTGTGGTGCCACTGGCATCATAATCGAACCGCGTGAGTACGATGACATCGGCATCCGCATCCGACAGGGCATCTGCGACCGCGACCAGTGCGGCGTCTTGTTTGAGCAGATCGCGCAACAGCACTCCCGGCCCGTCGCGTGTCAGTGGCGCGTGCCACAAGGCAACACGCAAGTCCTGCGCGGAAAGCGCTGGCGCGAGGATCGCAGAAATCGCGAAAATCAGACCAGCTGCAATTCGTCTTCCTGCGCGTAGGCGCGGCGGCGTTTTTCCTCGATCAGGGCGGCCACCCGGAACAGGGCGATCCCCCGCATCATCAAGGTCAGTGGTAGAAACGCCCACGCGCACAGCACCCAGATCATGATCTCTGGCAAAGCCAACATCGAGGCATCGAACGCGCCGATCCACATCCGCAGCAAGGCCGGGATCAGGAATGGCAGCAAAAACCCTAACGCGAGGTTAAAATGCGCGTCCCGCTTCAGTCGGAACAGCACATCGCGCCCAGACGTCGGATCGAAAAGCGGCAGGTTGATCCAGAAATTGAACGCCATTTTGCGGATCGGCCAGAAGATGAACCGCGCATGCACCCAGAAGAGAAACAGCGCGATCATCGTCACAGCCATCAACAAGCTGGCTATCCGCGTGGCAGACGCCACGTCGAACCAGACAGGCAGATCCGCAAAAGCAATCGACATGAGTCGCACCGGCGAATAGGGAAAATCCAGAACGGACGCCGCGCCAGATGCAAGATTTTCAAGCAACGTCGGCGGCAAGGCGGGATCGTGCGTTTCGGACGCCATCAAAAGCGCGGCAAACCAGACGCAGAAAAACAGCGCCAAGAACCGCAGCCGGTTGAAGGGCGGCGCGTTCCGGAACTCAAGAAAGGTGGGATATTCGCTCGAATATTCGGCAAAGGTGACGACGGCAGCAACCAGCGCCACAAGCGCTGCCATCTGGGCTGCATCGCTGGAGGTTCCGGGCAACACCAATGACGGTATCACCACAAGGAACGCCATCAACAGCGCACGCACAGCTGATCCTATGATCCGCTTGACCACTCTGGTTCCCTTCAAACCGGATGGCCGCGATACGATGCCGCGACCTTATTCCAAATTTGTGCCGTCGGGATTGACGGACTGCCTCATTATTGCCCCAGTTTTGCCCAAGTTCGCGGGACGGCTCAACTCTAGCCAAGACACCTGCACATGAAAACATTGTTTTCGCAGGATAACTGGTGCCGGAATACATCATCGGCTGATCAGAAATGTGGCAGTCACCTGTGTATCTACAACATGTTGTAGGGGCGTCTTGTGCGTCAAACCTTTCGAAAAACCGCTTCGGTCCACATGAGCATTTACAAATGAAGGCGGTGCTGACCTAAATCCAAAAAAGCCGGAGACGTATATGCGCAATCGTTGGACGATCCTTGCCGTGCTTTTTCTGGCGCGCACCGCAATGGGGTTTCAGTTCCAGTCCATCGGAGCGCTCTCTCCCCTCCTTGTCGACAGCTACGGCTTGAGCCTTGCCGACATCGGCTTTCTGATCGGCCTGTACCTCGCTCCTGGTGTTGTCGTGGCCATTCCCGGTGGCGCGATTGCGGGCCGCTTTGGCGACAAACGAATCGTTGGCCTCAGCATGGGCCTGATGTTCCTTGGCAGTGTTCTGATCGCCTGGGCACCTACGTGGGGTCTGCTTGTTGCAGGGCGACTGTTGGCAGGGGTCGGCGGTGTCGCACTGAATGTCGTCATGACCAAGATGGTCATAGACTGGTTTGTCGGTCGCGAGATTTCGACCGCGATGTCGATCTTCATCAATTCATGGCCACTCGGCATCGCGCTTGCGTTGTTTGCTCTGCCGATCATTTCGGCCAACGGAGGTCTGCAACTTGCGTGGATCACCGTGCTTGCCAGTATCACCGTTGCGCTGATCGCTTTTGTCCTGATTTATCAACCGGCAGACACAGCTACAGAAGCCGTGACCGAGGTCAAAATCACAAGTTTTCCAGTCTATCCGCTGCTACTTGCCGGAACCGCTTGGGCATTGTCCAATGCCGCGCTCGCAATGGTGTTCAGCTTTGGACCGGCACTTCTGACCGAACGGGGGCTGGGTCTGACCACCGCAAGCGCGCTGATCAGCGCGTTTATGCTATGTCTGGCCATCGCCATTCCCATCGGCGGTATTCTGGCGGACCGGTCCGGAAAAAGGGATGCGGTGATCACGTTTGGATTGTCCAGCTTTGTGGTCCTCGCCCCGGTGATCATGTATGCGCCCATCCCAATTGTTCCGGCGGCAGTGCTGATCTTTGGCTTTCTGTCCGGCCTTTGCTTTGGCCCCATTGTTGGGATGCCCGCAACCATACTCCCACCGCTATCACGAGCCTTTGCGATGGGCGTGTATTTCACGATCTACTACGTCGCCATGATGGGCGCACCCGTCCTCGCCGGAGCGTTGGCGGACTATTCACAAACGCTGCGGGCCCCATGGTGGTTCGGAATTATGCTTGTGGTCGTCAGCATCATTTCCGTGGCACTGTTTCACCGGGCAGAAAGATCCGCACCCGCCAAAGCCTGACCGCGAACGAAAAAGGCCGCCCGGAACGGACGGCCTTTTGAATGTCATGCCTTGTGCACTTAGACCCAGGGGCGGGCCTGCGCGGCCTGTGCTTCGAAACTGTCGATGGAAGCCGCTTTTTCCATGGTCAGGCCAATGTCGTCGAGGCCGTTCATCAGGCAATGCTTCTTGAAGCTGTCCAATTCGAAAGAAAAGACATCGCCGTCAGAGCTGGTGACCGTCTGGTTTTCCAGATCGACGGTCATCCGCGCGTTCGAGCCCTTTTCGGCGTCTTTCATCAACACATCGACCGCCTCTTTCGGCAGCACGATAGGCAGAATGCCGTTCTTGAAGCAGTTGTTGTAGAAGATGTCCGCAAACGAGGTCGAAATCACCGACTTGATGCCGAAATCCTTGAGCGCCCAAGGCGCGTGTTCACGGGACGATCCGCAGCCGAAATTGTCGCCAGCGACAAGGATTTCTGCGTCACGGTACTGCGGTTTGTTCAGCCCGAAATCCGGGATCTCGTTGCCGGCGTTGTCGTACCGCATTTCGTCGAACACGTTCACGCCAACACCCGACCGCTTGATCGTTT
>NZ_JAEPMO010000196.1 GCF_017643905.1 Marivita sp. | reverse complement strand
GCCACCCACAGACGGATCGGTCGATACCGAAAACGGGTTCGACATGACGTGGGAAATCGCAGCCGAGTCGCGCAAACACGTCGCCGCCATCGCCGAAGCGCTCAAGTCCGACGACGCGCTGATCCTCGCCACCGACCCTGACCGCGAAGGCGAAGCGATCTCGTGGCACCTGAAAGAGGCGCTGACCAAACGCCGGTCGATCAAGGCCAGCACCGACGTCAAACGCGTCACCTTCAACGCCATCACTAAGGCTGCCGTGACCGAAGCCATGGCCAACCCGCGTGATATCGATATTCCGCTGGTGGATGCATACTTGGCGCGCCGCGCGCTCGATTACCTTGTTGGGTTCAACTTGTCGCCGGTGCTCTGGCGCAAACTGCCCGGTGCCCGCAGCGCCGGGCGCGTGCAATCGGTCTGCCTGCGTCTCATCGTCGAACGCGAGATGGAAATCGAGGCATTCCGTGCCCGTGAATACTGGTCGGTCAAGGCGCTGCTTTCGACCCCGCGCGGTCAGGAGTACGAGGCCCGGCTGACCGTTCTGGCGGGCAAGAAGCTGGATCGCTACGACCTTGAAAACGAAACTCAGGCCGAACTGGCAGTTCAGGCGATCACCAGCCGCGATCTCACCGTCCAGTCGGTCGAGGCGAAACCCGCTTCCCGCAACCCGTCCGCACCCTTCATGACCTCCACACTGCAGCAAGAGGCCAGCCGCAAATTCGGCATGGGTGCGCGCCAGTGCATGAACGCGGCGCAACGGCTCTACGAGGCGGGTCACATCACCTATATGCGGACCGACGGCATCGACATGGCACCGGAAGCTGTCGATCAGGCGCGCGCCGCGATCAAGGATCGCTATGGTGCCGAGTATGTCCCCGCGCAGGCCCGTATCTACAAGAACAAGGCCAAGAACGCGCAAGAGGCGCATGAATGCATCCGTCCGACAGACATGACCAAGGACGCCGCCAGCCTCAAGATCAGCGAAGCAGATCAGCGCAAGCTCTATGACCTGATCTGGAAACGCACCCTCGCTTGCCAGATGGAATCGGCGCGGCTCGAACGCACCACGGTCGATGTGGGCAGCGCAGATGGACAGGTCGTGTTGCGCGCCACCGGACAGGTCGTTCTGTTCGATGGCTTCCTGCGCGTCTACGAAGAAGGCCGAGACGATGCTGTGGTCGATGACGAAGACAAGCGCCTGCCGCAGATCATGCAGGGCGAAAAGGCCGAAAAGCGCAGCATCACGCCCGATCAGCACTTCACCCAGCCGCCGCCCCGCTACACCGAGGCGACGTTGGTCAAGCGGATGGAAGAGCTTGGGATCGGACGCCCGTCGACCTATGCCAGCATCATCACGACGATCCAGGACCGCGAATATGTCCGCAAGGAACAGAACCGCCTGATCCCCGAGGACAAGGGCCGGATCGTGACGATCTTCCTGCTCAATTTCTTCAAGCGCTACGTGGAATACGATTTCACGGCCGCGCTGGAAAACGAACTGGATGATGTGAGCGCGGGAGAGAAGGACTACAAGGAACTGCTCAAGCGGTTCTGGCGTGACTTTTCGGCAGCCATTTCCGAAACGTCCGATCTGCGCATCACCGAAGTGCTGGATGTTCTGGACAAGGCGCTTGCGCCGCAACTCTACCCGCCCCGCGACGATGGCAGCGATCCGCGCGTCTGCCCGAAATGCGGGCTGGGTCAGTTGCACCTCAAGACATCGCGCACAGGCGGCTTTGTTGGTTGTGGCAATTATCCCGAATGTACCTATACCCGCCCCATTGCAGGTGAAGGTGCCGAAGGGGACGAGCGTATGCTCGGCGAACATCAGGGCGAAGAGGTCTGGCTGAAATCCGGCCGGTTCGGCCCTTACGTCCAGCAAGGCGAAGCGACGCCGGAAAACAAGAAACCGCCGCGAGCCAGCCTGCCCAAGGCCAAGGGCGATTTCCTGCCCGGCTGGTCGCCCGATGATATGACCCTGGAAAAGGCCGTGACGCTGCTGACCTTGCCGCGCGTGGTCGGCATGCATCCCGATGGCGGAGAGGTGAAATCCAACCTCGGACGGTTCGGACCGTTTATCATGCACCAGCTGCCTGATGAGACGAAACCGATCTACGTGAACCTCAAGGACTTCCAGGACGTGTTCGAGATCGGGATGAACCGCGCTGTCGAGCTACTGGCTGAGAAACGCACAAATCCCGGCCGCGGCCGCGGATCGGCGGCAAAGCCGCTCAAGGAACTAGGCGAACATCCGCAGGAGGGCGGTCAGATCGCGGTTATGGAAGGCCGCTATGGCCCCTATGTGAAATGGGAAAAGGTCAATGCAACCCTGCCCAAGGATGTCGAACCCGATGCCGTTACCATCGAGATGGCTCTTGCGCTGATCGCGGAGAAATCCTCGAAGACAGGCAGCAAGAAAAAGGCACCGGCAAAGAAACCGGCGGCCAAGAAAAAGGCGGCAGCCAAGAAATCCTGAGACATGTGGATCGTGTCGTCGTGCGGAGCCAATGTCACGTTGAAACACAGCAATTTTGCACATGATGCGCGCAGTTGACACAGGCCGTCGGCTGCCCGGACATCGTTGACTCGGGTGCGCTGACGCGCCAAAACAGCGGTGCGTTGAACAACAGGGGATTTTCGCGATGCAAAAGGTCTATGGATCAGCAACCGAGGCGCTTGAGGGCGTTTTGAAGGACGGAATGCTGATCGCGGCTGGCGGCTTTGGTCTGAGCGGCATTCCCGAATTGTTGCTCAGTGCGATCCGCGACAGCGGTGTCAAGGACCTGACCTTCGCGTCCAACAATGCAGGCGTTGATGATTTCGGCATCGGCATTCTGCTTCAGACCCGTCAGGTGAGGAAGATGATCAGTTCCTATGTCGGCGAGAACGCGGAATTCATGCGCCAGTATCTGTCCGGTGAACTGGAACTGGAATTCAATCCGCAAGGCACGCTGGCAGAGCGGATGCGCGCTGGCGGTGCCGGTATTCCCGGATTCTACACGAAGACCGGCGTCGGAACGGTGATCGCGGAAGGCAAGGAACACAAGGAATTTAACGGTCAGACCTACATCCTCGAAGAGGGGATCTTTGCTGACCTGTCGATCGTCAAAGCCTGGAAAGCAGACACCACCGGGAACGCGGTTTTCCGCAAGACGGGCCGTAACTTCAACCCGCCTGCTGCGATGTGCGGCAAGGTCTGCATCATGGAAGTCGAAGAAATCGTCCAGCCGGGCGAGCTTGACCCCGACCACATCCATCTGCCGGGTATCTATGTGCATCGCATCATCCAGGGCGAGCATGAAAAGCGCATCGAACAGCGGACAACCCGTCCAAGACCCGCAGCCTAAGACAGGAAACGATACGAAACGCCGTGGAACGATCTGTTGAGAAACCAAAACTGACCTCTGTCCTGGACGACAGCCAGGCTCTGGCTGGCTTTTCCCGGCTGAGCGTCGCAATGGTGATCACCAATCCGAATTCCGACGACAATCCGATCGTCTACATCAACGATGCGTTCGAACGGACCACAGGCTATCAGCGGTCGCGCGTGATTGGTCGTAACTGCCGTTTCTTGCAGGGACCGGACACCGACCCGAAAGCGGTGCAGATGATCCGCAACGCCATCGAGGCCGGTGAGGATGTCAGCGTCGACATCCTGAATTACCGCGCCACGGGTGAAGCGTTCATGAACCGCTTGTTGATTGCACCGATCAGTGATGGTTTGGGCAAACCGGTCTATTTCCTTGGTATTCAGAAGGAACTGCGCGACGACGAAAAGGACCGTGCGTCCGAAGCGACGCGCCTGCACCTCGACACCGTGTGTTCGCGGGTCGGTGAGGACCTTGGATTGATCGTCAATTCGCTGGTGGACAATGCGGAAGCAGACGGTGCTCTCTCGCCAGAGGCTCGAAAACGCCAATTGCGGATGTTGGACGTGCTGCCACGACGGCTGGAATGCCTGCAATTCGTCTATGAAGAGATGAAGCTCGCTGATGAGCAATGGAACCGCGACGGGATCGACCTTGGGTCGCTGCTGTCCCGCATTTCACACACCATCGCCCATAACGAAGGCCGCCCCGGCGTGCGCTTTGTGTCTCTGGTCGAACCGTTGGAGGTGAATCTCGACGCCGCGATTCGCATCGCGCTGATCACCTTCGAACTTGTGTCGAACGCGTTTCAACATGCCTTTGACGGTTTGGATCAGGGCTATCTGGAATTGCGCGTCAATCGCCTTGCTGCGGGCGGGTTGCGCATGACCATCTCGGATGACGGGGTGGGCATCCCGCGCAAGATGTCCTTTCCATCAATCAATTCCGTCGGTGGGCGACTGGTGTCCTCCCTGCTGGTAGGATTGGATGGCACGCTCAATGTCGTGCGCGGCGCGGCAGGTACAGTGATCATGATCGACGTCCCGGTCGGTTTCACGGATTTCAAGGGATAAAGCCGCAGTACGCGGCGTTCACGGCAAACAAAGGAAAGACCACTATGGCATGGGATCGCAACCAGATGGCTGCTCGCGCGGCGCAGGAATTGCAGGACGGCATGTATGTCAATCTTGGCATCGGCATCCCGACGCTCGTGTCAAACTACATCCCCGACGGCATGACTGTGACGCTTCAGTCCGAGAACGGAATGCTGGGCATGGGTCCGTTCCCCTATGAGGGTGAGGAAGACCCGGACCTGATCAACGCGGGCAAGCAGACGATCACCGAACTGCCCCACACCAGCTATTTCGACAGCGCCACCTCTTTCGGCATGATCCGCGGCGGCAAGATTGCCATGGCGATCCTGGGCGCTATGGAAGTGGACGAAAAAGGCGATCTCGCGAACTGGATGATCCCGGGCAAGCTCGTGAAGGGCATGGGCGGCGCGATGGACCTCGTTGCAGGTGTTGGCCGTGTCGTGGTGGTGATGGATCACACCAACAAACATGGCGACAGCAAGGTGCTCAAGGAATGCACTCTGCCGCTGACCGGTGCAGGCGTGGTGGACCGGATCATCACCAATCTGGGTGTGTTTGACGTGGTCGACGAGGGCGGTCTGAAAATCGTCGAAACCGCGGATGGCGTGACCGAGGATGAACTGCGGGCCGCTACCGAAGCCACCATCGTCTGAGGCGGGACCGAATTTTCAAAAATTCGGGCGCAATCCTTCGAAGGATTGCGCCCTTTTTCGTCAAAGGCAGCGCTGGCTTTGACCTTTGGCCTTGGGGGTTTCACCCCCAAACCCCCAGCATATTTGGAAAAACAAGAAGCAGGGGGCGGGGTCAAAGACCTTCGAATGCGCAGAGCGCGTGCACGTCCATCCCCATTGCCTCAAGCTTTTTGCGGCCGCCAAGATCGGGCAGGTCGATGATGAAGGCGCAGCCGATCACCGCTCCGCCCAGCCGTTCGATCAGTTTCAGCCCCGCCTCTGCCGTGCCGCCCGTGGCCAGCAGATCATCGACCAGAAGGATCTTCTCGCCCGGTTGAATGGCGTCGTCGTGGATTTCCACAACCGCCTCCCCATATTCGAGCGTGTATTCCTCCGAGATCACCGCGCCCGGCAGTTTGCCCTTCTTTCGGACAGGTACAAAGCCGACGGATAATTGGTGCGCAATCGCGCCGCCGAGGATGAAGCCGCGTGCTTCCAGCCCCACCACCTTGTCGAACCGGACCCCGGCATAAGGGTGAAGCAACTGGTCGATGGCCATGCGGAACCCACGCGCATCGGCGAAAAGTGTGGTGACATCGCGGAACATGATCCCTTCATGCGGGAAGTCGACGATGGTGCGGATGTAGTCTTTGACGGTCTTGGTGTTTTTGCTCATGTCGGTCTCAGTTGCTGCGACGGGCGAGGGCGGTCAGCGCCCCCATGGCGATCAGGGCGGCCCCTCCGGCACGGGTCAGCCAGCCGATGACGCTCTCGCGCCCGATCCAGCCGCGCAGACGGTCGGCGGCCAGCGCATAGGCGAAGGCGTTTAATGCGGCCAGCGTGACGAAGGTGGCGATGAGGATGGCGAATTGCGGCAGGAGCGGCGCGCTGGGCGTGATGAACTGTGGCACAAAGGCGATGAAGAAGGCGATGGATTTCGGGTTCAACGCTGTGACGAGGGCGGCATGGGCGAAGACCGAGCGCGCCTCGACGGTTTGTGCTGTTATTGGAAGGGCGGCGCTGGGCGCAGAGCGCAGTAGCTTGATGCCAAGCCAGACGAGGTAGATGGCACCCACCCATTTCAGCACGGTGAAGAGCGTGGCCGAGGCCAGCACCAGCGCGCCCAGCCCGGCGAGCGAGAGGCTCATGGCGATGAAATCGCCCAAGGCGACACCGCTGGCCGAGGCGATGGCCACGCGCTTGCCCTGGCTCAGCGCGTAGGACAGCACCAGCAGAACGGTCGGTCCGGG
>NZ_JAEPMO010000166.1 GCF_017643905.1 Marivita sp. | reverse complement strand
GTCGGCCAGCATCTTGCCCCAAGTCGGGAAGTCCGACGGGAAGCCGACGCCAAGGAAGCTGAGGGCGGACTCCGTAATGATCGCCGTTGCAAGGCCCAAGGTGGCCGACACCATGATCGGAGACAGCACGTTGGGCAGCAGGTGGCGTTGCACGATGCGGAATGGTGTGGTTCCGATGGAGCGCGCGGCCAGGATGAACTCGCGTTCCTTAAGGGCAAGGATGTCGCCGCGCACGATACGGGCGGTGGGCATCCAGCTGGTGATCGCGATGATGCCGACGATCAGAACGAACATGCCGCCCTCAGGCCCGAACGCCTCGCGCAGGGGTTGGCGGAACAGGGTCACGGCCACAAGCAGCAGCGGCAGGATCGGCAGCGACAGGAACAGGTCGGTGAGGCGCATCAGCAGCCCGTCCGCCTTGCGCACGAACCCCGCCAGCACGCCGACAACCGTGCCGATGATCAAGCTCAGCACCATTGCAGCCCAGCCCACGGCCATCGAAGTGCGTCCGCCCTGCAGGATTTGCGCAAGTTGGTCGCGGCCCAGCTGGTCTGTGCCGAAGGGGCGGTTCCACGCTGTCTTGGCGCTGGCATCCCAGAGTGCGGTCCAAATCGGGCGCAGGTCCTTGTTTCGGATGTCGAGCTTTTGCGCGTCGACCTGCCAGAGATAGGGGCCAAGGATCACGGCCAACGTAATAAAGACAAGGAAGCCTCCGCCGAACATCGCGCCCTTGTGCTTGCGGAGTTGATCCCACACGTCTTTCCATTGGCTGCGCGGCGGCGCGAGCGGGCCTTTGTCGGCCAGTGCTTCGATCTGGGTCGGGGTCGCGTTCACGGGCTCAGTCATAGCGGATCCTCGGGTCGAGAAGGCCGTAGAGGATATCGGCAATCAGGTTGAAGAGCACGATCAGAACGGCGAAGATGAAGGTCAGTGTCATCACCATGGGCAGGTCATTGGCAAAGAGGGCCGTGATGAGAAGCTGACCGATGCCATTCACCTTGAACACGTTTTCCGTGATGATCGCGCCGCCAAAGATCGACGGGACGTTGAGCGCGATCACGGTGATGACCGGGATCATCGAGTTGCGCAGGACGTGAACCGTGACCACCACAGCTTCGCTCAGGCCCTTGGCGCGGGCGGTGCGGACGTAGTCCTGATTGAGGTTGTCGAGCATTGAGGCGCGCATGTACCGGCTGATCTGGGCGGTGGTTTGCAGCGCCAGCACCATCACCGGCAGGATCATCTGTTGCAGCTGAAGCTTGAAGGCGGCCCAACTGTCCACCACCAGGGTCGTGTCATAGATTGACGGAAACCATCCCAACTGAACCGAGAAGATCACGATCAGCAGCGGGCCGGTGAAGAAGGGCGGGATGGAAAAGCCGATCATCGTGATGAATGTGCCGGACTGATCGAACACCGAATACTGTCGGTAGGCCGAGTAGATGCCGATCGGCAGGGCGATGAGGATGCCCACCACATAGGCAAGACCGACCACCCAGAGTGTTTGCGGGATCCGCTGGATGACGATGTCCATCACCGGGCTGCGGGTCTGCCACGAGATCACGCGCAGTTCACCCTGATAAAGCTGGGTGTCCGGCAGCCAGCCAACCAAGGTGCTGGAATTGGTCAGGTAGTCGATAAAGACCTTGGGTTCGATCCAGAAGACCTGAACCAACCATTTCCAGTATTGCACCAAGGGTGGTTCGCCGACCCCCAAGGCTTGCCGCATCTTCTCCTTGACCTCGGCGGGGACGGTCAGGGGCACCTGCGCCATCGGATCACCGGGCGCAAGTTGCAGAAGCATGAAAATGACAAAACTGATGAACAGAAGCGTCGGAACGGCGAGAACAAGTCGTCGGACGGCGAAGGTCAGCATCGGGAGGCGCCTCGGGTCATAAGTCTTTTGCGGAAATCGAAAAGCAGGGTGGGCACAGGGCCCACCCTACCATCACTGACAGGGATCAGTTGGACTTGATGCGATACCAGTCCGCAACATTCCAGAGTTCGCTGTCCCAGACGTTCAGAACAACGCCACCAAGGCTGTTTGCGTGGGCCGACAGGCGGCCACGGTGCACCAGCGGGATCATCCCGCCATTGTCGGTGATCATCGCGCTCAGTTCACGACCGATGCGCTGGCGCTCGGCCATGTCGGCGGTCTTGGTCAGCTCTGCGTGCAGCGCGTCGAATTCCTCCATGCAGAAGCGGCTGATGTTTTCACCCTGCCACTGCGTTTCGGGGCGAGGCGCGTTGCCGCACAGACCGTTGCCAAGGTAGGACTGCGGGTCCGTGCCGTTGAACGTGTTGGCGTACATCTGCACGTCCGCATAGAACTTCTGGAACGTGTCGGGCGACCCCGCGTCGCCGCCGAAGAACACCGACGCGTCAACGTTGCGCAGTTCGACTTCAAAGCCGATCTGTTCCCACCATTCCTTGATCAGCGCCTGGAAGTCCTGACGGACGGCGTTGGTCGAGGTCTGGTACAGGATCGAGAGCGGCACGCCATTGTGCTCGCGCACGCCATCGCCGTCGGTGTCGACGATGCCTGCGCCATCCAGAAGCGCCTTGGCGCCGTCGATGTCCTGAACGTCACAGCCTTCGAATGTGGAGGCGAAAGCTTCGGGTGCCGGAACCCACGAGCAGCCGACTTTGCCGGCCTGACCGTAGCCGATTTCCACCAACAGCGGACGGTCGATGGCCATCGACATCGCCTTGTAGACGGCCGGTTCCTTAAGGAACGGGTGAGGGTGCATAGCCGTCGAGCGCTCGCCTTCGGGCAGATCCGGGCTTGGGTTGGTCTGGTTGACCATGATGCGCTCCAGCAGCGGGCCGAAGCCAGCGACGGGTACACCTTTGCCGCCTGCTTCCATCTGCGCGATCACGTCGGGTGCCAGCTGGAGGTTCCAGGCGTAGTCGAATTCGCCGGTTTCCATCACGGCCTGACCGGCTGCGCGGGCATCGCCGCCACCTTTGAAAGTCACGCTCGCGAAGGCGGGCTTCGCGGGATCACGATAATTCGGGTTCGCCGACATGGTGATCACGTCGTTCGGCTTGAAGTCGTCGACAACGAACGGGCCGGTTCCGATCGGGTTGAAGTTCTGCTCGGTACAGGTCGATGCTGCAGCGCCAAGACAGCTCGCAAACTGCGCTTTTTGCAGGATCGGGCTTTCGCCACCAACAAAAGGGCCATAGGGGTTTGGCGTCGGGCCGTCGAAATTCACGATAACGGTTAGGTCGTCCGGTGTTTCGACGCTGCTGACGCCATTGAACTTGGTCTGCTGTGCACAGCCGCCTTCGGGATGGGTGCAGTATTCATGGGTAAAGGCCACGTCAGCCGAGGTGAACGGCGTGCCATCCGACCAGAGCAGGCCGGGAGTGATCTTCCATGTGATCTTGGTCAGGTCTTCGCTGACGCCGCCATTGGCGACGGTCGGGATCTCTTCGGCCAGCCAAGGCACCAGATCGCCTTTTTCGTTATAGCGGGCCAGCGGCTCGATGATCATCGAGGCCGATTCCACGTCCTTTGTACCGCCCGACAGGAACGGATTCAGGATCGAGGGCGCTTGCCAATAGATGATCTTGACCTCGCCATCGGCACCACGCTCCGCAAAGGCAGCAGGTGCAAACGCAACGGCGGCAGCAGCCCCCAGAAGTAGGGATTTTAGTTTCATTTGTCTCTCCTTGTTGGACACAGTTATCCCATGTCGTTTTCGTTGGCGGGATCGTCCGGCGCCTGTTCGTCTTTGGTTTCCAAGAACTTGCTTCGAAAGCTTTAGGAATACGCGTCGGTTATGCCCCCTGTGCGCTTATCGAAACAGCTTTTGAGCAAAATGCAAGTCCCGTGGGAGCGATAACAGGAGCGACGTCGAGACAGCGTTTGACTCTGGCCCCGCGTCGGTTAGCGTTTGGGCAACGACAGTAAAAGGACCGCGCCCATGCCGGATGGCAGCATCGCAAAAATCGAAAATCTTCGCGTCGAGTTCCAAACGAAGTCCGGCACGGTCGTTGGCGTCGAGGATGTTTCGTTCGAGATAAATCCCGGCGAAACCGTCTGCGTGGTGGGCGAATCCGGGTCCGGCAAATCGGTGTCATCGCTGTCTTTGATGCGGCTGATCGAATTTGGCGGCGGGGATATTGCGGGTGGGCGATTGCTGTTCGACCGCAAGGATGCGGGCGAGGTGGACCTGTCCAAAACGGATCAGGACTTGATGCGCACGATCCGTGGCAACGAGATCGGCATGATCTTTCAGGAGCCGATGACGGCGCTCAATCCGGTGTTCACCGTGGGCAAGCAGTTGACCGAAGGGTTGCGGCTGCACAAGAACATGAGCAAGGCGCAGGCCGAGGCCCGCGCACTTGATCTGATGCGGCAGGTGCGCATCCCGGAACCAGAGCGGCGGTTGAAACAATATCCGCACGAACTGTCCGGCGGGATGCGGCAACGCGTGGTGATCGCGATGGCGCTGGCTTGTGAGCCACGTCTGTTGATCGCGGACGAACCGACCACGGCGTTGGACGTGACCATTCAGGCCGAGATTCTGGCCCTGATGGACAGGCTCAAGCGGGAAACCGGCACCGCCGTGATGTTCATCACCCACGACATGGCCGTGGTGGCGCAGATGGCGGACCGCGTCGTTGTGATGTTCCGCGGCAACAAGGTGGAAGAGGGCACGGTCCAGGAGATCTTCGAGAACCCGCAGCATCCCTATACCAAGTCGCTTCTGGCGGCGGTGCCCAAGCTGGGCGAGATGACGGGCACCGATCTGCCGCGACCCATGCGGCTTCTGGGGCGCGACGGGTCCGAAGTCCCACCGATCACCGGGTCTGACGAGGTGCTTCTCGAGGTCAAGAACCTGACCACGCGGTTTGAGGTCAAAGGCGGGTTCTTCCGCCAGACCGTGGCCAATGTGCACGCGGTCGAGGATGTGTCTTTCACGGTGAACAAGGGGCAGACGCTGAGCCTTGTGGGCGAATCCGGATGCGGCAAATCCACGGCGGGCCGGTCCATTCTGCGGCTGGTCGAGCCGTTGTCGGGCAGCGTGTTCCTTGATGGCAAGAACATCATGGCGCTGACGCAACCCGAACTGCGCGAGGCCCGGCGCGATATGCAGATGGTGTTTCAGGATCCCTTTGCCTCGCTGAACCCTCAGATGCAGCTGTCTGATCAGGTGTCGGAGCCGCTGCGCAATTTTGGCATCGGGTCGAGGGCGGAGATGCAGAAGAAGGTCGAGAATCTGTTCGACCGGGTGGAGCTGCCGCGCAGCTTCATGCAGCGCTATCCGCACGAATTGTCCGGCGGCCAGCGCCAGCGGATCGCCATTGCGCGGGCCTTGGCGCTCAATCCCAAGCTGATCGTCGCGGATGAGGCGGTGTCGGCGCTTGACGTGTCCGTACAGGCGCAGGTTCTCAACCTGATGCTGGAATTGCAGGCCGAACTGGGTCTGTCCTTCCTCTTCATCAGCCACGATATGGCGGTGGTCGAACGGGTCAGCCACCATGTCGGCGTGATGTATCTTGGACGGATTGTCGAACTTGGCCCGCGCCGTGCGGTGTTCGAGAATCCGCAGCACCCTTACACGCAGGCCCTGATGAAAGCGGTGCCGATTGCCGACCCGCGCAAGCGCAAGTCCGAGAAGGACTTGAACTTCAAGCCAATTCCGTCGCCGATTCACGGTTTGGATTATAAACCCGAACCGTCGATCTACCGCGAAGTGGAACCTGGTCACAAAGTGCTGATCACCGACAGTGGCTACTGATACTTTGTAAAAACGCGGCTAGGGTGCGCGCATGGTACGAGTTCTAAGATGGCTTGGCCGCGGCCTGATTGCGGTGTTCGCGCTTTTGACATTGGTGGCATGTGCGCTGCACGTGACTCAGAGCGAAGGCAATGTGTCCGTTGCGCCGCCTCAGGGCGATGCGCTGCGGATCGCCAGTTACAATGTGCACTACATCTGGCTCGACCGGGAAACCGGAGCATGGTCGGTCGGCGATTGGGAGCGGCGCAAGGGGCCGCTGGACAGTGCGTTCAAGGCGCTGAACGCCGATGTGGTCGCATTGCAAGAGATGGAAAGCTTTCAGCGCGGCGATGACGGATCCGTCAACCTTGCCCGCGATCATCTGCTTGCGGGGAACCCCGATTACGGAGTGGCGGCAACAGGTGATTGGCGGACATTTCCGACGACGCAGCCTTTGCTCTACCTGAAAGACAGGCTGCAACCTATTGATCAGGGATGGTTTTTCTTCTCTGATACGCCTGACGTGATCTATTCCCGCACTTTCAACGGGTCGTTCCCTGCCTTCGCGTCATGGGCGCAGTTCCAAGACCGCGGGACCGGAGCGCGGTTCAGGGTGGTGAATGTGCATTTCGAATATTCCAGCCGGTCAAACAGGCTTTTGTCTGCGGCGCTGACACGGGATCGGATCAAGCCTTGGATTGACGCAGGTGAAACGGTTTTTCTGGTGGGCGACCTGAACGCGCTGCACGGGGCGCAGACGATGGATATTCTGGAAGAATCGGGTGTCGTGTTCGACCGTACGCCGGGGGCCACGTATCACCTGAATCGCGGTGTGCATGTGTTAGGGGCCATCGACCATCTGGCGCGGACGCCGAACGTCACGCTGGACGCAGGGCCGGTTGTTCTGCAAGAGAGGTTTGACGGCGAATGGCCTTCGGACCATCATCCGGTCTACGCTGACTACCTGCTGCCCTGATCCGCAAAGTGAGATTATGCAAAACCGCCTGACGCCGCGTGCCATTCTTGACCATTTGGTAAAATTCCCCACCGTCAGCCGGGACACCAATCTGCCGCTGATCGACTGGGTCGAGGCGTATCTGATCGAACATGGGGTCCATAGCCACCGGCACGTGAAATCCGACGATCCATCCAAGGCCGCGCTCTTTGCCCATGTCGGGCCGGAGGTCGACGGCGGGGTGGTGCTGTCCGGGCACACGGATGTTGTGCCAACCGATGGCCAGCCGTGGAGTACGGATCCCTTCATCGTGACCGAGAAAGATGGCAGGCTTTACGGGCGCGGCACCACTGACATGAAGGGCTTTGACGCGCTCGCCATCTGGGCGCTGGTCGAGGCGCATCATCGCGGCGTGCAGCGCCCGTTGCAGATCGCGCTCAGCTATGACGAGGAAATCGGCTGCACCGGTGCGCCACCGCTGATCGAGGCGATGCAAGGGGTCGTTCCCCGCGCCGATACGGTGATCGTGGGCGAGCCGACGATGCTCAAGGCAGTGACGGGACACAAGGGCAGTGTCAGCTACACCATTCATGTTCACGGGTTCGAGGTGCACTCTTCGGTTATGCATACCGGGGTGAGTGCGATCATGTATGGCGCCAAACTGATCGAATGGGCCAACTGGATGAACGACGAAAGCGCCGCCGCGACGCCTGCGCACGTGGCTGCAATGTTCGATCCGCCTTACACGAATGTGCATGTGGGTGTGATCCAAGGCGGCACCGCGCATAACATCACCGCGAAGGATTGCGAACTGATCATGACGATCCGCGTCGTTCCCGGTGAATCGCTGGAACACTGGGACAACAGCCTGCGCGCCGCTGTGGCCGAGGTCGAGGCGCAGATGCAGGCCGTGCGTCCGGAAACATGGATCGAGATCACGCCGAACTCGGCCTTGCCGCCGTTCAAGTCCGACGATGCGGGCAGTGCCGAGACGCTTGTGCGGCAGTTAACCGGGGACAACGGCAAGCAATACGTGTCCTATGGCACCGAAGCGAGTCATTTCCAAAGCGCGGGTTATTCGGTGGTTGTGTGCGGTCCCGGTGACATTGCCGTGGCGCACCAGCCGGATGAATTCATCACGGTTGACCAATTCAACAAAGGACAGGCGTTCATGGAGCGTTTGCTGGATCACCTCTCGTCATGATGCCTTTTCCGATTTCCGAACAAAGCCCGATTGCCTTTGGCGGGCCATTGCCAGCTGAGACCGATGTGGTTGTCATTGGCGGTGGCGTTATTGGCGTCTGCACGGCGCTTTATCTTGCCCGCAAGGGACGGCGGGTGGTGCTGCTGGAAAAGGGGCGCATCGCGGGAGAGCAGTCTTCGCGCAACTGGGGCTGGATCCGGCAACAGGGTCGCGACCCGGACGAACTTCCCATCATGGTCGAGGCGAACCGCCTCTGGACCGAGCTTGCCAGCCAGACCAATGTCGATATCGGGTTGAAGCGCTCGGGTGTCACCTATCTGGCCGAGAGCGAGAAAGAACTTCAGGTCTATGCCGACTGGCTCCCCTACGCCACGGCGCAGGGTTTGGACACCGAGTTGCTTGACCGTGCGGCGCTCAAGGCACGGTTCCCGGAACTGGCCAAGGGCGGTTTTACTGGCGCAATCACCACGCCGTCCGACATGCGGGCCGAGCCTTGGGTTGCTGTGCCTGCGCTGGCCGGAATTGCGGTGCGCGAAGGCGCGGTGATCGTCGAGGGCTGTGCCGCGCGCAAGCTGGACCTGGAGGCGGGACGCATCACTGGCGTGTTCACCGAGGCCGGGCGCATTGCCTGTTCGGATGTGGTGGTTGCGGGCGGCGCGTGGTCGTCGTTATTCCTGCGAGCGCATGGAGTGTCGATCCCGCAATTGTCGGTGCGGGCCAGCGTTGGGGCGACCGAGCCTGTTCACCTGCCGCATCAAGGGGCTGCGGGTGCGGGTAAGTATGCGTTTCGCACGCGGGCTGATGGCGGGGCCTCACTGGCGGCAGGGGGCTTTCACGAGTTTTTCGTCGGGCCTGACGCATTCCGCGCTCTTCCGAATTTCCGCGCGCAGTTGATGGCGTCTCCGTTTGGGACGCGGTTTCTGCCTGCGGCGCCCAAGGGCTACCCCGATGCGTGGGGCACCAAACGCCAGTGGGCCGAGGATGAAGTGACCCCGTTCGAGGGCATTCGCGTGCTCAACCCGAAACCCAATGCAGGCAAGCTTCGCAAGGTGGCGGCCGAGGTGGAAAAGCTGTTCCCCGAGGTCGGACCGATCCGATATCGCGCGATGTGGGCGGGGATGATTGACACCATGCCCGCTGTCGTTCCCGTGGTGGACCGCGTGGATGCG
>NZ_JAEPMO010000264.1 GCF_017643905.1 Marivita sp. | reverse complement strand
GACAAGACGCACGGCGCGATCACGCAACTCAACAGGATGTGGCTTACCCATAACTGACCCCCATATCTGCCTCAAAAGCATGGAATCACAAGGCAAGCATCATGGGAATCCTGAATCTGATCAGGGGCGACACGCTCTAGACTCTATAGCTCGTCGAAATTGCGCCCGTACTTGATCAACTCCGCAAAGACCGGATCTGGAGTTCACAGTTCGTTGTCTGGGTGATCCAGCGCGTCCATCTCGCGGGTGGTTTTTAGCAGACCTTCGGCACCAACGGCGTGCATGATGCCTCCGCGCCACGCCGGGACGAGATGGGCGAAAACCGACAGCACGTCGATTTCCGCTGTGCGTGGCACAACGGTCTCGCGCAATGCCTTGGCCCCGGCATTGGCCACCGCTCCGATCACCAGCCGTCGGATCTGATCGGTGGGCAGGTTCGATTGCGGCGCGCGGCGTTCATTGATCTTGTGCAGGAGTTCGGCGTCCCGCGTAGGGGCATCGGGGCCGTGGTGGTAGAACCCGCGACCAGTAGCGCGCCCCTGACGGCCCAGTTCCAGAAGAAACCCGGACCAGTTCTGTCCTCCTCCTGCGCGGGGATGGCGGTTGACCACGTCCAGCCCGATCCTGTCGGCCAGTTCATAGGGCGGATGCACCATGCCCCAATCGCGTAGAGCGGCGTCGATGGTGTAGGGGGATTGCCCCAAATCCACCAAAGCATCCGCAGCCCGCCAGAGTGCCTGCAAAAGCCGGTCGTGAATTCCAGTGCCAGCCGTGGTTTGCACGATCGCCATCTTGTTCATGCGCCGCGCAAGCGAAAGGCCAAGGCGGCGGTGATCTTCGGTCGCTTCGGGGCCAAGAATGACTTCGACCAAGCGGGTGGTTGCTGCAGGGGCGGCGAATTGCAGCGACAGGCGGGCATCCACGCCGGGAAGGCAATGTGCGATGACCGTGTCCGCCGGCACAGGAGCACCCCGTTGACCGCGCGTTGCCCTCAGGACGATCTGGGTGTCTTGCAAAAGGTCTTGGGCATCGCCAAACCGCAGTGCCTCAAGGCCGCGTTGCATCCGCTCGTTGGTCAGCCGCCCGGTTTGCACCGCCTGTTGCAGCACATGGCGGACATGACCCACCGCATCGCGCTGCTGGTCGGGATCCTTGATGAACCACCGCACACCCAGCCCAACCTCCAACGCGGCCAGAATGATCTGACCGGCAATCGCGCTGCCGCCCAGAACACCGATTGTCGATATGTCTGGAAGATCATTGCGGCGCACCTGTGCGGCGACCTTCTGTTCAGCGTGGAACAGATGCGACAGCGCCTTGGATTGTTCCGTATCTGCGCAGTCCTCGGCAGCGGCCTCTTCAAAGGCCAGTCCGGCGTCAATGGGCAAGAGCATCGCGGCTTCGACGGCGGCGAGGATTTTCCTTGGGGCCACCTCTGGCGAAGCGTCGACGCCGGTGCGGGCACGATTGAGGCCTGCCTGATACCCGGCTGCGTCGGCAAAACCTGTACGCAGGTCTGCTGTGGGTCTGGGGCCTGCGCCCTTGGCGTGCAGGTCATCAACAAAGCGTTGGATCACGTCATCCGTTGCGTCGTCGAAAAATGCGTCGGCGAGCGAGGCGTATTTTTCGCCTGTGATGGGTACGAGAGCGCCGCCGATCAGCAGGTCGAGCGTGGCGTCGGCACCGATCAGCCGGGGCAGGCGTTGCGTGGCCCCCGCGCTGGGTACAAGCCCAAGACGCGCATTGGGAAAACCGATGCGGGTCTGGCGATGTACGAGCCGGTAATGCGCCGCAAGCGCCAGTTCGACGCCGCCCCCCACCACTGCGCCCGTCAGCACTGCGATCACGGGTTTCGGACAAAGTTCGATCTGACGGCAGACATCGGACAGAAGATTTTTCCGGTCATCGCCGCCACCGCGCGGCACGGTGATGCCGGAGGGAAAGACAGCGCCTTTGCCCCGCAGAATGATAATATGTGTTCCCGGGTCAGCGCTCAGGCGCGTCAGCGCATCATTGATGGCTGCAAGCATCGCCACGGTCAGCCGTGACGATGGACCGGGCGTCAGCGCAATTTGCGCAACACCCTCCGTGACGGTGATCTCGGTCTCAGTGCCCATCTGCTGCTCCGATGGCCTCGGGTCGGCATGTTTGCCTGTTCTTTGCAGAGTATTAGAGGCCAAACGGGGCGTTCTGGCAAGAATCCCGCTTTATTCGGCGCGATTGTGCATCATTCGCGCGACATCGAGCATACGGGCGGAGAACCCCCATTCGTTGTCATACCAGCCGAAAATGCGGATTTGGTCGCCGGTTTCCATGGTCTCGTTTGGTGCAATCACCAGCGACTCCGTCCGCGCACGGAGGTCAACGGACACGCAGGGGTCTTCGACCAGCCCGATCACCGGGTTCGCTTCGGCCAATTCGCGCAGGGCGTTGGCCGGATCTTTTGGTGGGGTGCTCAGGCGGACGACAAGATCCACCGCAGATACGCTGATTGCAGGCACACGCACGGCGGCCCCGGTCACGCGCCCGGCCAGATCGGGCAGCACGCGGTCGATCAGCTTGGCGGCGCTTGTTGTGGTGGGGACCATGCTCACGGCACCAGCGCGGTTGCGGGCAAGGTCGGGGCCACGTGGGGCGTCCACCATCGGCTGGCTGCCAGTATAGCAATGAATCGTGGTCATGTGGCCTTGGATCAGGCCAAAACGCGTGTCCAGATCGCGTAGCAGCGGGGCCAGCGCGTTGGTGGTGCAGGAGGCGTTCGAGACGATCCGGTGATCCGCGATCTGTTCGTCATTTGCCCCTTTGACGATGGTGATGTCGGCAATGTCGGAGGGCCCAGAGATCAAAACCGCCCGCGCGCCCGCCGTCAATGCGTCCTCGACCGTCGCGCGGTCCTTGGTGGCGCCGGTGCAGTCGAGCAGCAGATCAACGCCTGTCAAGGGCAGATCCGCCATCTTGCCCCCGGTGAGCAGCGGGATGGATCGTTCCCCAGCGTGCAGGCGTCCGCATTCCAGCG
>NZ_JAEPMO010000259.1 GCF_017643905.1 Marivita sp. | reverse complement strand
TGCGATATTCTGGTGAACAATGCGGGCATCCAGCATGTCGCCCCGATTGACGAGTTCCCGATTGAGAAATGGGACGCGATCATCGCCATCAACCTCAGCTCGGCCTTTCACACCACCGCAGTTGCATTGCCGATGATGCGCAAGGCGGGCTGGGGCCGGATCATCAACATCTCCAGCGCCCATGGCCTGACAGCGTCACCGTTCAAATCGGCCTATATTGCCGCCAAGCACGGGGTTGTCGGCCTGTCCAAGACAACGGCGCTGGAAACGGCACGGGAACACATCACCTGCAACGCGATCTGTCCGGGCTATGTTCTCACACCTCTGGTCGAGGCGCAGATCCCCGACACGGCAAAGAAGTACGACATGAGTGAGGAAGAGGTGACGCAGAAAGTCATTCTGGAGCGCCAGCCTTCCAAGGAATTCGCCACGGTCGAGCAGATCGGCGGCACGGCGGTGTTCCTGTGCTCGGATGCGGCGGCGCAGATCACCGGGACGACGATCTCGGTGGACGGGGGCTGGACAGCGCTGTGATGTCCTTTTTCACGAGGGGCCAGCCCCTCGTGCTCCCCGGAGTTTATTGGGCAAGATGAAGGAGCAGGTGGTGGTATGGTAAAGATCAATCTTGCCCTTCAGGGCGGTGGCGCACATGGCGCGTTCACTTGGGGTGTGCTGGACCGGCTTCTGGAAGAGGAAGACGTGGAGATCGCGGCAATCACCGGCACGTCGGCAGGGGCGCTCAATGGCGCGGCGCTCAAGGCGGGGTGGCTGCTGGACGGGCGGCAGGGGGCAAAGGACAACCTCGACTGGCTCTGGGCACAGGTGGCGCGACTGGATGATCTGGCAGTGCCGAAATGGATGCAGGCCTGGCTGCCTACGCCGGGGGCGATCAGCAAGGGGATCGAATTTTCACCGGCCTATATGCTGGGCGACACGTTGGGGCGGATGATGTCGCCCTATGCTTGGGGGCCGCTTTACGAGAACCCGCTCGAAAAGATTGTTGACCAGTTCGATTTCGGGCGGGTCTGCGCGATGGAAGGCCCGCGCCTCTACGTCTGTGCCACGCAGGTGCGCGATGGCAAGGTGCGGATTTTCAAAGGCAAGGCGATCAGCACCAGGAGCATCCTTGCTTCGGCCTGTTTGCCAACCCTCTTTCAGGCGGTCGAGGTGGAAGACCCGCAGACCGGCATCGTGGAGCCGTTCTGGGACGGCGGCTATACCGGGAACCCGGCGCTGTTTCCGCTGTTCGATGCCGATCTGCCGGATGACGTGGTGATCGTGAACATCAATCCGCTGAAGCGAGATACCGTGCCGGTGATGCCCAACGAGATTCAGAACCGGATCAACGAGATTAGTTTCAACTCATCGCTGCTGCGCGAATTGCGGGCCATCGAATTCGTCCAGCGCCTGATTGCCGAGGGCAAGGTGCAGGAGGGCGCGATGAAGAATGTCCGGGTGCACATGATCGCCGATGACGACCTGATGAACGATTTGTCGGTCGCAACCAAGCTGGTCCCCGTGCCATCGGTGATCGCCGATTTGAAAGAGGCCGGCCGCCGCGCAGCAGGGACATTCCTTGCGCATCACAAGGAAGATCTGGGGCAACGGCAGACAGCCGATCTTGTCAAAATGTTTGGCTGAGCCACGTCATGTAGACGGCGTAGAGCAGCAGAAAGACGAGGCCAGAAGCGCGGCTGATGGCACCGCGCCAGAAAAGCAGGCCGATGAGAACAACTGTTGTCGCCAGCATCACGCCGATGTCGGGCAGGAGGCTGCTTTCGATCGGCAGCTTTGCGAAAAGGGCCGTGGTGCCCAGAATACCGAGGATGTTGAAGATGCCGGAGCCCAGGATGTTGCCGAGCGCCACATCCGATTGCCCGCGCCGCGCCGCCATGACGGTGGTTGCAAGTTCCGGCAGCGAGGTGCCGACGGCGACCAGCGTCAGCCCGATCACGGCTTCGGGCACGCCATAGGCGCGGGCGATGCCGGTTGCGCCATCGACCAGAGCAATGGCGCCCCCGATGGTGAGCGCGAGGCCGACCACCAGGAATATCGCCGCCTTGGGCAACGGGTCGGTCGGGATATCTACATCATGCGCCGGAACTGCGCTGCTGCGGAACGCACCCCAGAGATAGACCCCGAGAAGCGCCAGAAGACCAATACCGGCGACGAAAAAAATCTGTCCGGCCACCGCCAGAACGGCCAATCCAAGAGCGCTGCCGCCAACCCATGCCGCTTCGCGTGGCAAGCCGGCCATCTGTGCCGACACCGGACGGATCAGGGCGGCGAGCGCGAGGATCAAAAGGATGTTGGCGATATTGCTGCCAACGACGTTCCCGAGCGCGATGGCCGGCGCCCCGGCGAGTGCGGCGCTGAGCGAGGTGACAAGCTCAGGGGCCGAGGTCCCAAAACCCACGAGCGTGAGGCCGATGACCAGCGGAGACACGCCAAAACGACGTGCCACGCCGACAGCGCCGCGCACCAAAAGATCGCCGCCAACAAGCAGCGCCACAAGGCCAAAGGCCACGAGTATCAAGTTCAAGGAAACCACCCCAACGGGTCGCGTGCGGGACTGCAGCAGACCGTGCTGATCAAGTGTGTGGGATCAATACCGCGTTCAAGCCGGGACGCAAAATAATCAGGCTGCCTTGGCAGGCTGGGACGGGTCCTTGGCATTGGGATAGACCAGACCCGCCGAAATCACGAGTTTCGCCGCATCCTCGATGGTCATGTCGAGTTCGATCACGTCTTCTTCGGGAAAGAAAAGCAGAAATCCCGATGTCGGGTTCGGTGTGGTTGGAACGAACACCGAGATCAGTTTGCCCATGGTCTCGGCGCGGTCGGAAATTTCGCCTCTTGCATCGGTCGAGATAAAGCCAATCGCCCAGATGCCCTTGCGCGGGTATTGGATCAGGCACGCCTTTTCGAAGTTCCGCTCGGACTGGGCGAAGATCGTTTCGGCGATCTGTTTGACCCCGCTATAGATCGACCGGATCACCGGCATGCGTTCGACAAGGCTTTCTGCAAAGCGGATCAGCGAGCGCCCGATCAGGCCTTTGGCGACCCAGCCCACGAAGACCGTGAAGACGAGGAAGAAGATCACACCGACGCCGCGCAGGTTGATGCCGATATACTCTTCGGGATTGAACCGGCTCGGCACCAGCGGCAGGACAAAACCGTCGATCCAGCCCATGATTGTCCAGATCAGCCAGATCGTCAGGGCAACTGGCG
>NZ_JAEPMO010000030.1 GCF_017643905.1 Marivita sp. | reverse complement strand
TGGCAACGTATGCGCAAATCCGTTCCCGAAGATCTAAAGAGTAAGGCTTGCCCATGATCCACCTCCCAAAAGAAGTGAATCAAACAAACAGCCTCCTGTGAATCCCCTTTCGATTCAGATCAAATGCAAACCGCTTTAGACTATGCCGCTCGCCTTGGTCTGATCGGCACCGCCGGTCAGACCCCATCTCAGGCCGCTTTGATTTCGACCAACTCAACGTCGAACGTCAGATCCTGCCCGGCAAGCGGGTGGTTTGCGTCCAAGGTGACCTCGGTCTCGGTGACTTCGGCGACCATGACCGGGACAACCTGCCCCGTGGGTGTTTGCATCTGCAACTGTGTGCCCGGCTCAAGCGGAATGTCAGCCGGAATGTCGGCGCGCGGCACGGCCTGCTGTGCATTCGGGTCGCGCTGACCGTACGCCTGATCAGCAGGCACCTGTACGGTTTTGGTGTCGCCCACAGCCATGCCGGGGATCGCCTGATCGAGACCGGGGATGATGTGGCCCGCGCCAACCGTGAATTCCAAAGGCGCGCGGCCTGCGGAACTGTCGAAAGTCGAACCATCGGACAGCGTGCCAGTATAATGAATCGAAACGGTATCGCCCGTTTTAACCTGGGTCATGGAATCTCCGTATGTCGGGGGTATGAGTGTGGGAGGCCGCATCTCTGGCGGGTACTCCAGCGTGTTGATTCAGAATACCAAAACGGCGGCAAAGACACAAACCACTTGTGCCAGAGCGTGTTTTCTGCGGAATGCAGGCTCTGCTTTGCTGTGCCGAAGGTCGACCCTAGACCGGAAGCGCCGTGGTCTTGAACACCGTGCGCAGCGCAAACGAGCTTTGCATCTGCGCCACGCCGGGCAGCCGGGTGAGGTATTGCCGGTGGATGCGGGCGAAGTCCTCGGTATTTTCTGCCACGATCTTGAGAATGTAATCCGCCGTCCCTGCCATCAGGTGACATTCCAGAACATCCGGCACGCGCGCGACTGCCTTCTCGAAGGCTTCGAGCAACTCGTCGGCCTGACTGCTCAGCTTGATCTCGACAAAGACGGTTGTCGGCAGACCCAGCTTGCGCGCATTCAAGAGCGCGACATAGTCCCGGATGTACCCATCCGCTTCGAGTCTCTGAACACGACGGTGGCAGGCCGAGGCCGACAGATTGACCGACTCGGCCAGTTCCGCGTTGGAAATGCGCCCTTTGCGCTGAAGCACGCGGAGAATCCGTCGATCCGTGTCATCCAAAGACATTGCGCCAGTTTCCTCCCGAAATTTGCCCCTTTCTTCGAAGGGTCTTCGCAAGATGGCCTGGCAGTCGCCAAAGATCCATACGAAATTGCGCTGGATCCGGGGCATCCTGTCATCAGACAGAGTCGGAGGAGACAGTCATGAAAATCGGATGCCCAACCGAAATCAAACCCCAGGAATTCCGCGTCGGCATCACTCCGAGCGCGGCACAGGAAGCCGTCGCACATGGCCACACCGTTCTGATCCAGAAAGGTGCAGGCATCGGCGCAGGCTTTGACGATGCGGCCTACACCGCCGCTGGTGCGCAGATCCTCGACACCGCAGAAGAGGTGTTCGCGACCGCCGACATGATCGTCAAGGTCAAGGAACCGCAGGCGGTCGAGCGCAAGATGCTGCGCGAAGGCCAGTTGCTGTTCACCTATCTGCACCTTGCACCGGACCCCGAACAGACCAAAGACCTGCTCGCGTCGGGTTGCACCGCCATCGCCTATGAAACCGTGACCGACCGCAATGGCGGCCTGCCCCTGCTGGCACCGATGTCCGAAGTTGCCGGTAAGCTTGCGCCGCAGATGGGCGCGTGGACCTTGCAAAAGGCCAATGGCGGCCGTGGTGTACTGATGGGCGGCGTGCCCGGCGTCACTCCGGCACAGGTGGTCGTGATTGGTGGCGGCGTTGTCGGCACTCATGCGGCCCGCGTCGCGGCTGGCATGGGCGCAGACGTGACCGTGTTTGACCGCTCCCTGCCCCGCATGCGCTATCTCGATGACGTGTTCGGAGGTACTTTCCGCACCCGCTACGCCAGCCAGGCGAACATTGCCGAGATGATCACGACCGCCGACATGGTTGTGGGTGCCGTGCTTATCCCCGGTGCCGCTGCCCCCAAACTGGTGAGCCGAGCAGACCTTGGCCTGATGAAGCCGGGTTCCGCGCTTGTGGACGTGGCCATCGACCAGGGCGGATGCTTCGAGACCTCGAAAGCCACCACGCACGAGAACCCGATCTACGAGGTCGATGGCATCATGCATTACTGCGTGGCCAACATGCCGGGCGCGGTTGCCCGCACGTCGACCATCGCGCTTGGCAACGCCACGATGCCGTTCATGCTGGCATTGGCGGATAAGGGCTGGCAGCAGGCCTGTACCGACGATCCGCACCTTCTGGCAGGTCTGAACGTGCATGCAGGTCAGCTCACCTATGGTGCGGTTGGTCAGGCGCTTGGCCTTGACGTGACCGAGCCTCACAAGCTGCTCAAGGCGGCATAAAACGATCATCCAGCGCCACTCCGGCGAGGGCGCTGGCATGGGCTTGGTCGGGTTGTGTTAATCGCGCGGCCCGACCAAGCGATCTATCGGCGCGTAGTCGTCGGTCAGGTAGACGCCTGCCGCAGCAAGCTGGTCCACAAATCCGGGACCAAGCGCGGCAAAGGTGGTTTGTTCAGGCGCGGGCACCGAAAAGCTGTTTGTCGGAGTTTCCGACACGCCTGCGGCAATCACCATCACAACGCGCTCTCCGGGCGCAGGTCGCCGCGCTTCGGCCCAGACTTCGACCACCGGAAATACCCCGCGCAGCGTTGCGACCAGACTGCCGACCGCCTGCATCCGGTCCGAATAGTCGATCACGTTCATCAGATAGGTGCCATCGGGTGTGAGCCGGTCGCGGATCAGCGCAAAGAACTCGGCGGTGACCAGATGTTGCGGCACGGCTGTGTCGGTGAACGCATCCCCAATGACCACGTCATAGCGTTGATCCTCTATCAGCAGCGCCCGTCGCGCATCCATATGCAGGACGCGGATACCCGTGGGATCGAACCAGAAGTCCCGCTGCGCGAGGGCGGTCACCGCCGGATCGATCTCGGCCACCGTTGTCTGGGTAAAGCCGCGATGTGCAAAGGCGCGGGGCAACGCATAGTTGCCCCCGCCAATATGGTACGTCGCGGGGTCGGCAGATGGCGCACGAAGTCGGGTCAAGGCGTCCAGCATGGCAGCGTGATCGGTGAACATCACATCCGGTGCATCCTGAGCGGATATACCGTGCACCAAATGGTCGATGACCATGGCGCGGGTCGGATGAGAAGCATCGGCTGACACGTCGACCGATTGCAGGCAGAAATAGCGGCTTTCCAGCGTGCATGGCCCTTTTGAGAGGCCCGAGGACAGCGCAAGTGCCGCCAATGCGACAAGGCTCGCACCCTGTACCACCCGCAACCCACTGCCCAGCACAAAGCACAGCGCCGCACCTGCCGTGTAGACCAGTGTTACGGTGGTCAAAGTCCAAAGACTGCCTAGCCACGATATGAACACGAACCCCGCCAGCAGCGTACCCACGATGGCCCCAATGGCACCGGAAGCGAACATCGCGCCCAGCGCCTGCCCCTGCCGCGACGGGCCGGACAGCGACACCTGCGTCAGCAAGGGCGCCGGGATGCCCGCAAACAGCGATGGCAGAAAAAACGCGGCCAGTGTCAGCCCCGTGATGCCCCAGACGGGTTGTGGAAAAGCGCTTAGCACAGTCTCTGCCGACGCCCGCAAGGCGACACCCGCCAGTGCCGTGGTGACTGCTGCCGCGACCAGCGCCCAAGCGGTCGCCACCATCGGGTTGATGCCGGGGCGATCTGCCAGACGCCCGCCCCACCAATGCCCTGCGGAAAACCCCGCCAAGACCACGGCGATCACTGAGGTCCATGAATAAAGCGACATACCAACATAGGGCGCCAGCATGCGCCCTGCGACGATCTCCACCACCATCGACGCAGCGGAAACGGTGGCTTGCAGGGCAACAAGCAGCCAAAGGGGCGCTGTGGGCATGATCTCTCCGCACGGTTAGGGTTCATGCATCTTGCGGAGCGTGCGGACGAAGGCAAGGGAGGTTCGTGTCAGGCCAATGCCAAAACGGGTCCATCCAACAGTCGCATCAGATCGCCGAAATAGCCGCCGGATCGGGCGGGTTGGTTCGGATCGGACGTGATCGCCACGGCAAGATTGCGGGCTTTGTGTGATGCGATGATCTGGCCGCCATAGCCGCGCGCCAGCGTGTAACCCGACGGAGACAGGAACCAGCCGTAGCCGTACGAAAGGCCCGACCACGGCGACCGCGCATAGGGGATGGTCGAGGCCGCGACCCAGCTTTGCGGGATCACTTGCTCCCCTTCAAATTGACCATCATCGCGCATCAGCTTGGCGATCTTGAGCATCGCCGTCGGGCGCAATGCCATTTCATTGCCGCCCATGTAGTAGCCCTGCGGATCGCGGGTCCAAGGCGGGATTTCGATACCCAAGGACCGTCCAATCCGCTCACGTGCCTGCGCAAGCAGGCTTTGCCCCGTGGCCTCGGTCAGGGCCGCGCCCAGAATATGGGTCGATCCGGTCGAATAGAGCATCTGTCCACCGGGTTCGGCCACCATTGGCCGCGACAGCGCATCTGCCAGCCAGTTGCGGGAATTCACCCATGCGCCGTAGTTCTGACCCGACGTGCGTTCCAACCCTGCGCGCAAGGTGACAAGGTCTTCGAGAGTGATGTCCGCCGCCCCCGGAGTGGCATTGGAAGGCAGGATATTGGGCGCGACTTCGGAGAGCGGTGCTTGCACCGAAGCCACCTCGCCCCGGTCGATGGCAGCTCCCAGCAAGAGCGCAACAATGCTCTTGGAGCAGGATTTGATGTTAGCAAGCCGATCAAGACCGGGTCCGCGAGGCGCCTCGGCGATTACAGTTTCGTCGCCCTTGCTGACCTGAATGGAATGCAACTGCGGCAAAGCATCAATCGCGCTGCGCAGGTCGTCGGTCTGCGCCCGCGCAAGGAATGGCGCGCATAATGCGGCGGCTGTCGTTGTCAGGAATGTACGTCGGTGCATCATGCGTTTGGGTGTAACGCCCTAAGACCGCGAGTCCAGAACGCCGCTGTCACGACTCCGTGCATTGGGGCGGACCAAACGGCCCGCCCCAATGCCGACATTACGACGTGTGATGCACCTCTTGCAGCGCATAAACCGGGGTCGGGATACCTTCCATCCGGGCCTTGATCTGCAAGGCAAGGAACTGCGAATAGTGCCGCGATTGATGCAGGTTGCCGCCATGGAACCACAGGTTTTCCTGCTGCGTCGGCTTCCACATGTTGCGCTGTTCACCTTCCCAAGGGCCGGGGTCCTTGGTGGTGTTCGACCCAAGTCCCCAGACCTTGCCCACCTTGTCAGCCATCTCTTGGCCCATCAGATCAGCCACCCAGCCGTTCATGGAGTTGTAGCCGGTCGCCAGCACGATCAGATCCGCTTCAAGCTTTTCGCCGGTGTCGAGGATGACCCCGTCTTCAACGATCTCCGTCACCTGCCCGCGCTTGAGCTTGATCTCTCCGTCGATGATCAGCTGGCTCGCACCCACGTCGATGTAATAGCCGGAGCCGCGCCGCAGATACTTCATGAAGAGACCTGAGTCGTCGTCCCCCCAGTCAAGCCAGAAGCCCGCTTTTTCCAACCCTTCGTAGAACTCTTTGTCCTGCTCCTTCATCGCGGCATAGGCCGGGATCTGGAACTCGTGCAGGATGGCATAGGGCAGGGACGCAAAGATCAGATCGGCCTTTTCGGTGGTCATTCCCGCATTGACGGCGCGTTCGGAATAGAGGTCGCCCAGACCGATCTCCATCAGCGTGTCAGACCGCACGATGTGGGTCGAGGACCGCTGGACCATGGTCACGTCGGCGTCATGCTCCCAAAGGGCCGCGCAGATGTCATGCGCCGAGTTGTTCGACCCGATGACAACGCATTTCTTGCCCTTGTAGCGATCCGGGCCGGGGTGCTGCGAGGAATGGTGGATATCGCCCTTGAACTTGTCCATTCCCGGCAAATCCGGGATGCGCGCCTTGCCGGACATACCCGTTGCCATGACCAGTTGCTTGGGCCGCAGGGTGACTTCCTCTCCATCGCGGTCGACCACAACGGTCCATTCCTGCTTGGCCTCGTCATAGTTGGCCGATTTGGCGGTGGTGCGGGTCCAGTAATTTAGCTCCATCACCTTGGTGTACATTTCCAGCCAGTCACCGATCTTGTCCTTCGGGGCAAAGACGGGCCAGTTTTCAGGGAACTTGATGTATGGAAGATGGTCGTACCAGACCGGGTCATGCAGGCAAAGCGACTTGTAGCGCTTGCGCCAGCTGTCACCCGGGCGGTCGTTCTTTTCCACGATGATCGTCGGCACACCCAATTGGCGCAAACGTGCGCCAAGAGCGATGCCGCCCTGCCCGCCGCCGATGATCAGCGTATAGGGTTGGGAGGTGTAGCCGAGTTCGCTCGCCTCTGCCTCCCGTTCTTCCTTCCAAGTGGTCCGGTTCTTGCCGGCCCCGTGCTTGGCCCCCAACGGACGGTCAAACCCTTTGGGTTCTTCATAGCCCTTAAGTTCGACCATGGTTGTCAGCAGCGTCCAGATTTTGCCCTCGCGCAGCCGGATCAAACCAAACCCTCGGGCGACCTCTGTCTCGAAGGTAATCCAGGCGGTCACGATCCCGCCGTCTTCGGTCACGACCTCACCTTCAGCGATGGCCCAATTGTGCGGTTTGGTCGCGGCAAGCTGATGTTTCAGCATATCCTCGACCTGATCCTTGCCTTCGACTGTTTTGATATTCCAGGTGAAGGTGACAAGATCGCGCCAGTAGCAATCGTCTGCGAACATCTCGCGGGCGCGCGTGATGTCGCCTTCTTCCAGCGCCTTCCCGAATTCATCAAGAAAGGCCTGCGTGGTGTCGGACAATGTCGAGTCGAGCATAAATTCCTCCCAGATTTTTTGCTGTTCTGATCTGAGAGTGCCAACAGCGACCCTATGACGCTAGGGAAACTTTGGTCGTGTTGCGGGATCGGCGGATTGGGGTGTCTGATGCCGAAACGAAAAAAGCCCCGCTGAACCAGCGGGGCTTTCTTTATTCAGAACTCTGGGTCGCTTACGCGGCCAGTGCGCCTTTGGCCTGTTCGACGATCGCGCCGAAGGCTTCGGGCTCGTGCACGGCCAGATCGGCCAGCACTTTGCGGTCCACTTCAATGCCGGCCAGGTTCAGGCCGTTGATGAAGCGGGAATATGTCAGCGCTTCGTCATGCAGACGCACAGCCGCGTTGATCCGCTGGATCCACAGTGCGCGGAAGTTGCGCTTGCGGTTCTTGCGGTCGCGTGTGGCGTACTGGTTCGCCTTGTCGACGGCCTGACGTGCAACCTTGAAGGTGTTCTTGCGGCGGCCATAGTAACCTTTGGCGGCCTTGATGACCTTCTTGTGACGGGCGTGTGTGGTGGTTCCGCCTTTTACTCGGGACATGTCAATTCCTCCTTAGCGCGCGTAGGGCATCATCGGCTTGATGATCTGTTCATCAGCCTTCGACAGCGTGGTGGTTCCGCGCGCGTCGCGGATGAACTTCTTGTGGCGCTTGATCATGCCGTGGCGTTTGCCAGCCTGACCTGCCTTGATGCGGCCCGTGGCCGTCACCTTGAACCGCTTTTTGCAGCTCGACTTTGTCTTCATCTTCGGCATTTCCGTCTCCTGTCTTCAGATCGGTGAACGCGCGACTCGGTATGCCAATTCGACCGGTCCCGCGGGTAGAGCGCGCCGTATAGGCGGGGTTCGAGGGCAATGCAACTGTTTCAGAGCAGGCTGTCCGGGATTTTCTGCTCTGCCGCCGTGTTGGCGCGTCGGAACACCAAGGTCACGCACGTCGATACGATCACGATGAACAGCGAATAGAGCACGGGCACCGCCATGACCGCCTGCGCCTCGGACCCCTGAAAGGTGAATACGATGATCGCTATCGCCAGTGGTCCGTTCTGGATGCCCGTCTCAAGCGCCACGGTCCGCGCATTGCGGGGATGCAGACGCAAGGCGCGGGCAAACAGATAGCCGATTGTGATTCCAAACAAACCCAGACCAATAGATGCGAAATAGGTGGCAGGCGTGGTTTCCAGCAGGAACTGCCAGTTTCGCGGTATCCAGCTGACCATCAGGAAGACGATAAAGAACAGTGCCAGCGCAGAGCCAAAGAACTCTGTCACCGCTCCCACATTGGCGCTCAGCTTTCGCAGAACCATTCCAATGGCCACCGGAACAAGCAGCAGAACCAGCGTAACGATGATGTTCTCTCGCGGAATCTCGAGATCAAGCGCGGACGCATAGAGCACCAGCACCAGCGGGATCAGCACGACACCGGTGACAGTCGATGTCACCGTCATCAGAACCGACAGCGCCAAATTGCCCTTGGAGAAGTAGGTAAAGATGTTCGAGGTCGTCCCACCCGGCATACAGGCCATGATGAGAATGCCCAGCGCGATGGTCTCGGGCACAACCAGAAACGTCGCTAGCAGGAACCCGATCAGCGGCATGAACCCGTATTGAGAGATCACCCCGATGGCGAGACCGTAGGGGCGCCGCAAAGCCAGATAGAAGTCTCGCGGTGTGAGGGACGCGCCCATGCCCAGCATGATGACGAAGATCATCAGCGCCAGCAGCGCTTGTTCGAAGGCTCCAACCATGCCCGTTACTCCGCTGCGATGCGGGCCAGTTCTTCGGCGCGCAGGTCTTTTCTGAGGATTTTTCCGACGTTCGATTTCGGCAGCTCATCGCGGAATTCGACCCGCTTGGGCACCTTGTAGGCGGTCAGATGCGCTTTGCAGTGAGCACGGATGTCCGCTTCGGTCAGGCCGTTGTCGCGTTTGACGACAAAGGCTTTGACCGCCTCACCTGTTCCATCGTCGGGCACGCCGATGACCGCCGCCTCCAAGATACCGGGGTGTTGCGCGAGGCAGTCTTCGACCTCGTTCGGATACACGTTGAAGCCCGACACAACGACCATGTCCTTCTTTCGGTCGACAATGCGGAAATAGCCATCCGGGTCCATGACACCGATATCTCCGCTTAGGAACCACCCATCGCGCAGCGCATGCGCGGTCTCTTCGGGTTTGTTCCAGTACCCGGCCATGATCTGCGGGCCTTTGGCCGCGATCTCTCCGGTTTGGCCTTGGGGAACCGGGTTCCCAGCTTCGTCCAGACAAACGACCATTGTTCCGGGCACAGGAATCCCGATGGACCCATCCCGCGTTTTGCCAAGCGGGTTGAACGTCAGCACTGGCGAAGTTTCGGTCAGGCCATACCCCTGCAAAACAGACTTGCCCGTGATGCCTTCCCATTTTTGCGCGACGGCTGCTTGCAATGCCATACCGCCCGCAGATGAGAATTTGAGATTTTTGGGCGGGCTGTCGGTAAACCAGATCTCGTTGGTCAGCCCATTGAACAATGTGTTCACCCCGCTCATCCACGTGATCTTGTAATTCTCAAACGCCCGCTTGAGGTTCGACAGAGGCCGTGGATTGGGGATCAGGATATTGCGCGCGCCAAGCCAGTAGAAGGCCAGCATGTTCACGGTAAAGGCGAAGATGTGGTAGAGTGGCAACGCGGTCAGGGCGATTTCCTTGCCCTTCTCGACGCCCTCCAGCATCTCCATCGTCTGTTCCATGTTCATGATGAGGTTGGCATGGGTCAGCATCGCGCCCTTGGCGACGCCGGTTGTCCCGCCGGTATATTGTAGGCAGGCGACGTCATGCGCATCCACGGTCTGGGAATAGACGTCGGGCGCAATGCGTTCGCGCTGCATGTGATCACGCCCAGCGCCCAAAGCGTCCGGAAGGCGAATATAGGCAACCTCGACAGGCTTGACCGACTTGTCCCAGTGTTTTTGCACCAAACCGACAATCCCGCGCGGCAGGGATGGCAAGAATTCAGCAACCCGCGTGACGATGATGTTGGGGATCGGATGGCCTTGGGTCGCCGCCGGGATCTTGTCGGCGAACATATCCACGATCACCAGTGCATGTGGTTCGGCATCGGTGAACTGTTTTGCCATCTCTTCGGCGGTATAGAGCGGGTTGACGTTCACAAGGATGCACCCCGCCTTCAGAATGCCGAAGGCCGCGACCGGGAAAGACAGACAGTTCGGCATCTGAAGCGCGACGCGATCGCCTTGGTTCAAGCCTGCGACCTCGCGCAGATAGACCGCAAAGGCATCGGACATCTCGTCCACTTGGCGAAAGCTCAACGTGCCGTTCATGCCGTTTGGCAAACAGGTCGTGAACGCTGGTGCGTCGCCAAATGTGCTCGACACCGACCGGATCAAATCCGCCAGAGTGCGATACGATGCCGTCTCGATGTCCTTGCGAACCTTCGGACCATAAAAAGCCGTCCAGGGACGCGCCTCTGCTGTCATGTCATCTTCCTCCCAATACATCGCCCGGCCGCCTCCACGATCCGGGCGATATGTCTGAGAGAAGTGCTAAAGGCATATACGAGATTGATCTATAGTGATCGAACGTCACAAATCTCGACAATCACCTTAGGTAAAGCCGCGAAGAACCCGCGCGACAACTTCGGGGATGGCTTCAATCGCGTAGCCGCCCGACTTGTTCGAGATGGCCCAGACCATCATAGTACCCGCGATCATCAGCGTGATCGTGGCAATCCGCGGCCTTTCGCCCTTGGAGACGGCTGATACGACCGCGGGAATGGACAACACCCCAAGCCCGAGGCCGATAACAAAAAGCGTATCAGGATCCATTACGACCTGCTCCCACTGGTTACACGGGGGCAGGTTACTCCGGATCAGTGTTGTAGATCAAACGTTCGTCACAAGGGGCCACACGAAGAATATTCGTTGTGCCCGGCGTATTGAACGGCACACCAGCCGTCACAAGGATTTGGTCCGTCGGCTCCGCATAGCCTCCGGCGCGTGCCGCGCGAGCGGCATTGACCACCGCCTGTTTGAAGCGCTCGAGCTCGCCGGTGATCACGCAATTCGTGCCCCAAGTCAGGGCCAGACGGCGCGCCGTCCGGATGTGGTTGGTCATTGCAATGATCGGAACGCGTGGGCGCTCCCTTGCCGTGAGAAGCGCGGTCGTGCCAGAGGATGTGAAACAGCAGATTGCCTTGATGTCCGTGGTTTCCGCAATCTCACGTGCAGCGGCCACGATCCCGTCCGCGACGGTGGCCCGCTTGGCCACACGCGAGGCTTCCATGATTTCGGTGTAGGTCGGATCGCTTTCCACTTCGATGGCCACGTTGTTCATCGTGGTCACCGCCTCGACCGGATAGGCCCCAGCCGCTGATTCCGCCGACAGCATGATGGCGTCAGAGCCTTCGTAGATCGCGGTCGCAACGTCGGAGACTTCGGCACGCGTGGGCATTGGCGACTCGATCATCGACTCGAGCATCTGTGTTGCCACGATCACCGGCTTGGCCGCCGCGCGGCAACGACGGATCAGACGCTTCTGGATCGGAGGAACGTTCTGCACGGGAAGTTCCACACCCAGATCGCCACGGGCGACCATGATCCCGTCGGACACTTCGAGAATCTCATCGAAGGCTTTGACGCCAGCCGGCTTTTCGATCTTCGACAGAATGGCTGCACGGCCTTTGCACAGCTCGCGTGCCTCGATCACGTCCTGCGCGCGCTGCACAAAGCTCAGGGCGAGCCAGTCAACGCCCAAATCTGCGACGAATTCGAGATCAAGGCGATCCTTCTCGGACAGCGCCGCCAGCGGCAGAACCACGTCCGGAACGTTGACGCCCTTGCGATTGGAAATCGTGCCGCCGGTGACCACTTTGCAATCAGCGAAATCCTTGCCGCAGGATTCGACTTTCAAGCGGATCTTGCCGTCATTCACCAATAGATGCGCGCCCGGCTCAAGAGCGGCAAAAATTTCGGGATGCGGCAGCGTCACACGGTCGATGCTGCCTTCCTTTTCCGCAAGGTCCAGACGGAAGCTTGCGCCCTCCTCCAGTTCCTCTTCACCATTGGCGAACACGCCCACACGGAGCTTCGGCCCCTGAAGGTCGGCCAGAATGCCGATCGTGCTGTCGAGATCTTTTTCGACCTGCCGGATAATGGCATGGCGCTCGGCGATCTCGGCATGGCTGCCATGACTCATGTTGAGACGAAAGACATCTGCCCCTGCCTCGTGCAGGGCCCGGATCATCTCGTAGCTGCTTGACGCTGGGCCAAGGGTGGCCACGATTTTCACACTCCGCAAACGTCTCATCGGGAATTCAATCCTTCACCTGTGTTCTGGCAGTCCATTTGCCGGTCATGGCAAACTGTGACCGCGTGTCGGGCAAGATGGCACCACCATGTTACCGCTAACTTCCGGTTTGGGTTATTGCCCATTTCCCTTTCCTGCGCAACTCAACTATCTGATGCGTTCGGGAGATCACACACCTATGACATATGTCCCATTTTTTGTGCATGGAGAGAACCGGTCCACACGCTGGCTGATCTCCTGCGATCATGCAACGAATACGGTGCCGCCCGATCTTGGGGGCTCGCTCGGGCTGACCGAGGCCGACATGTCGAGGCATATTGCATTCGATCCCGGAGCCGCCGGAGTCACCCGCGCTTTGGCGGATGCCTTGGGCGGAACTGCGATCCTTTCGAACTTTTCCCGCCTGGTGATTGACCCGAACCGGGGCGAAGACGATCCCACCCTGTTGATGCGCCTCTACGACGGGTCGGTGATTCCGGGCAATCGCAACGCGGACGCGGCAGAGAAGACACGCAGGCTCAACGCCTATTACCGACCCTATCACGACGCTCTGTCTGCGCTTGCCGCGCGGCGTGACGATACGGTGATTGTGGCCATCCATTCGTTCACCCGCCAGCTTAAAGCGCGACCAAGCCGCCCATGGCATGTCGGTATCCTGCACGCTTACGATCGCCGCCTGTCCGACCCGCTGATCGCGGCGTTGCAGGCGGAACCCGATCTGGTGGTTGGACGGAACGAGCCCTATCCCGGCCATCTGCCCGGCGATGCGATTGACCGACACGCCTTGCATCATGGCCGCCTGAACACACTTATCGAATTGCGAAACGACCTGATCGCCACTGAAGCGTCTCAAGTGGGATGGGGCAAACGCCTTGCGCCGATGTTGCAAGCGGCCTTGGCGCAGGTGACGGATTGAACCGGAGGACAGAAAAGATGGACGAACAGACCCAACTCGAGATCGAAGCAGCCGCGTTTCGCCGTTTGCGCCAGCATCTGATCGAGGACCGGCCTGATGTGCAGAACATCGACATGATGAACCTGACCGGGTTCTGCCGGAATTGCCTCAGTCGCTGGTACCAGGAAGCCGCGAACGAACGCGGGATCGAAATGGACAAGGATGCCGGGCGCGAAGCGTTCTACGGGATGCCGATGTCGGAATGGAAAGCGCGGTATCAGACCGAAGCCACGGGCGAGCAAAAGGCCGCATTCGAAGTGGCGTTCAAGGAAAACGTCACCGACAAGAACGGCTGATGGGACTGACGGGGCGATGCGTCGACGCATCGCCCGTTTTGGTCAACCAAAACGGCCCGCCTTAGCGGGTCGCTCCCGGCACCCAGAGAACGTCCGCTTTGCCATCGTCATTGGCAACACGGGCCGCCACGAAGAACCAGTCACTCAGTCGGTTCAGGTATTTCACCGCGTCCGGGTTCACGCTTTCCATCGTGGCCAGTTCCACCGTCAAGCGCTCCGCCCGACGCGCCACAGTCCTGCACTGATGCAGGTAGGCTGAAAGCGGCGCGCCACCCGGCAGAATAAAGCTGCGCAGCGGTTCCAGCTTGGCGTTCATCGCGTCGATCTCGGACTCGAGCCGTTTCACCTGTGATGCGACGATGCGCAGCGGCGTGTATTCCGCCTCAGAATCCTTTTCCATATCCGGGCGGCACAGGTCCGCGCCAAGATCGAAGAGATCGTTCTGGATTCGCGACAGGCTGGCATCGACATCGTCGTCTGCCTGCAGACGCGCCAAACCGACAATCGAGTTCAGTTCGTCCACTGTGCCATACGCTGTAACGCGCATTGAATGTTTCGCGACACGCGCCCCATTGCCCAGCGCGGTTTCGCCGTCATCGCCTGTTTTGGTGTAAATCTTGTTCAGTACGACCATGGTTCACTCTCCTCGCAGCCAGACGAACAGCAGGATCAGCATCACGGCCACGAATTGCGCTATGATCCGCCAGCGCATCGCCCTGTTGGCGTATTTCTTGTTGAACTCTCCACCCTTGGCAAAGCTGCCGATGCCGAAAAACAGGATGGCCACCACCGCCAGACAGGCGATAGCGACGACAATGAACAGCGGGTCTTGCGACATGGCAGGGTCTTCCTTCGGTTGGTGTTCCCGGGGATGTAGCCGTATCGCGCCGCAAGGCGAATGAAAAGTCAGCCTTTGGACAAAACCCAATCGAGCGCCCGTGTCGGCAAAAGGCGGCGGGCAATGGCCATGGCGTGGGTCGGTGTCGTGACCCGGTAGCGCGCTTTGGGACGCGAGGCGGTCAGAGCTTTTACTACGGCATCAGTCACAGCCGAGGCAGGCCATTGCACGCCAGAACTCCCACCCTTCTTCAACATGTCGAGCAATGATGCCTCATACTGCGCACGGCGCGCCGAGGACTCCCAATCGACCCATTTTTTAAATTGTTTGATCGCGTTCTTGCGGAAATCGGTCTCGATCGGCCCCGGTTCGATCAGCACAACCTTGATGGCGGTCTCTGCCATCTCCATGCGCAAGACATCGGCATACCCTTCAAGCGCAAACTTGGTGGCTACGTATGGGCCACGGTACTTCATGCCAACAATGCCGAGAACCGATGAATTGAAGAGGATTCGCCCGTTGCCGGCACGACGCATCGCCGGGATCAGGTGACGGTTCAGATCGTGCCAGCCCAGAAAATTCGCCGCGAACTGGGCGCGCATCCCCTCTGCGGGAATGTCCTCCAGCGGGCCGGGCAACGCGTAGGCACCATTATGGAAGACGGCATCCAGCACGCCGTTGGTGGCCTCAAGAACCGTCGCGGCGCAGCGCGCAATGCTTTCAGGGTCCTCGTAATCCAATTGCGGCGCGGCGAACCCTTCGGCAGCACGCGCATCACAGTCTTTTTGCGCACGGCACGACGCGAAGACCGTCCAGCCCAACGACTTGAGCCGTCGAGCCGTATCAAGTCCGATGCCCGAAGAGCAGCCGGTTATCAGGATTGTCTTCGCGCTCACGTCAGTTGGCAGCCGTCACAAGCCAGTCGGCGATCCAGCCTTCTTCCCCTGTGGATGTCGCACGCAGGTGCAGCCAACCGTTGCCTTCATCATTCAGAACTTCGACCATATCATTGCGGAAAAGTTTTCCGACAACCGCATAATCGGTCCCAGGACCACCGCGCATGTTCACACGGTCGCCATCCACAAAGCGCAGATCAGGTGTTTCCTGAGGGATCGAAGCAACGGTGTCGGTGACCACCGCAGTCGGTTGAGGCACGTCCTGGGAGACAACGCTGTCTTCTGTCGCCTGCGTTGTCAAAGACACAGGTGTCACAACAGAACCCGGGTTGGTCGAAACAGGCTCGATCAGCGCCCGTGTCGGCGCGATGTCGGTCAGTTCGGCAGCGCGTGTGTTCGCGCGGGCAACAACCTCCGGACGCGGCTCGGGTTTGGTCACAATGGGTTTGGGTTCGGCGAAGATGACCAGAGAGGTGTCCCCCGGCTCAAAATCCGCACCACCAGACAACTCGTAAAACGCCATCGCCATGACCGCAAATGCGATGAGAATGTACCTATTCATAACAACCCCCTGGGCAGGCTTTTCGACTACCGCACACCGAGCAATACCTTGATTCCCCGTTCAACCCGAAGGGGAAATCGAAAAAATATTCCCGCAATTGCTTTACGGCCTCAGAGGGTCTGAGTATCACACCATCTATGGCTGATGATGTCGATGACCCCAAGATGACCCCCCGCGACTTTGCGGAACCGCTCCGCCGAGCAATCGGGGAACGGTACCTGACCTATGCATTGTCGACGATCATGCACCGGGCACTGCCCGATGCACGCGACGGTTTGAAGCCCGTGCATCGTCGTATCCTTTATGCAATGCGCGAACTGCGTCTGAGTTCCACAGGTGGTTTCAGAAAGTCGGCCAAGATCAGCGGCGACGTGATGGGCAACTACCATCCGCATGGTGATGCCGCGATCTATGACGCGATGGCGCGCCTCGCGCAGGACTTCAACGTCCGCTACCCGCTGGTGGACGGTCAGGGGAATTTCGGCAATATCGACGGTGATAACCCGGCTGCCGCTCGATATACCGAAGCACGCCTTACTGCTGTTGCCGAAGCGCTGCTGGACGGGTTGAACGAGAATGCCGTTGATTTCCGGGCCAATTACGACGGCACGCTCGAAGAACCGATTGTCCTTCCCGCGCAATTCCCGAACTTGCTGGCCAATGGATCAAGCGGGATTGCGGTCGGCATGGCAACCAACATTCCGCCGCACAATATTTCTGAACTGATCGACGCCTGTCTGCACCTGATCAAGGTGCCGGACGCGCGGGATGACACGCTGCTCAATTATGTGCCTGGACCGGATTTCCCAACCGGCGGTGTGATCGTCGAAGATCGCGACTCAATTGCACAGGCGTACCGTACCGGGCGCGGTTCGATCCGTTTGCGCTGCCGTTGGGAGATCGAGGATCTGGGCCGGGGTCAGTGGCAGATCATTGTCACCGAAATCCCCTATCAGGTGCAGAAATCCAAGCTGGTCGAACGGCTTGCCGAGTTGATCCAGACCAAGAAGGTCCCGATCCTCGCCGATATCCGCGACGAATCCGCCGATGACATCCGCATGGTGCTGGAGCCGCGCTCCAAGAACGTGGACCCGGATGTGCTCATGAACATGCTGTTCCGCAATTCCGACCTGGAAACGCGCTTCAGTCTGAACATGAACGTGCTGATCGATGGTCTGACGCCCAAGGTCTGTTCGATGAAGGAAGTGCTGCGTGCCTTCCTTGATTTCCGTCGCGAAGTCCTGATCCGGCGCAGCCAGCACCGGATGGACAAGATCGACCACCGTCTTGAGGTCTTGGAAGGGCTGATCGTCGCCTTCCTGAACCTTGACCGCGTGATCGACATCATACGCTACGACGACGACCCGAAGGCAGCGCTGATGCGCGAGGATTGGGGCAAGGATCACCCCCGCGCCATGAACGAGCGCGACTATGTCTCGCCGCCCATGGTTGGGGGCCATGACGAACTGGGCTTGACCGAGGTTCAGACCGAAGCGATCCTGAACATGCGCCTGCGCAGCTTGCGCAAACTCGAAGAGATGGAACTGGTCGCCGAGCGTGATCGCCTGATGGAAGAGCGTGCCGGTCTCGAAGACCTGCTCGAAAGTGGCGATCTGCAATGGGACGCGATCGCCGAGCAGTTGCGCGAAACCAAAAAGACTTTTGGGAAGAATTATCCCGGTGGCGAACGCCGCACCACCTTCGCCGAAGCGGGCGAGGTCGAGGATGTGCCGATCGAGGCGATGATCGAACGTGAACCGATCACCGTGGTCTGTTCGGAAATGGGCTGGATTCGGGCAATGACGGGCCATATCGACCTGACCCGAGAGTTGAAGTTCAAAGACGGTGACGGGCCGCGCTTTATCTTCCACGCCGAAACAACCGACAAACTGTTGGTCTTCGGCTCGAATGGTCGCTTTTACACGATCCCTGCGGCCAACCTGCCGGGCGGGCGAGGCATGGGTGAACCCTTGCGCCTGATGGTGGACCTACCGAACGAAGCCGCGATCGTTGTGCTGTTCATCCACAATCCCGAGCGCAAACTTCTGGTGGCGTCCAGCGCGGGCGACGGGTTCATCGTTCCCGAAACCGAAGTGGTTGCACAGACGCGCGCGGGGAAACAAGTTCTGAACGTCAATGGTGATGTACGCGCCAAAGTGTGCAAACCTGTGAATGGTGACTCTGTGGCCGTTGTCGGAGAAAACCGCAAAGTTCTGGTTTTTGCTCTGGACGAACTCCCGGAAATGGGACGTGGGAAAGGCGTGCGGCTGCAAAAGTACAAGGACGGGGGCCTGTCGGATGCAACCACCTTCACCCTGGGAGAAGGCCTCACCTGGCGCGATCCGGCCGGACGCACCAGAACCGAAACAGACCTCGCCGAATGGGCAGGAAAGCGCGCCGGGTCGGGACGTATGGCCCCGCGCGGTTTCCCCAGAGACAACACCTTCACCTGACGCGGACACGCTGCGCACTGAGGTCGTTGGCACCCGAACTACGCTGTTCTGGCTGGCACTCAAGACAGGTTTTCTGACGGTACTGACCCTTGGTTTCTACCGTTTCTGGATGCGGACGCGGTTGCGCCGGTGGTACTGGTCCGCGATCCGGCCCGGAGGCTATCCGCTCGAATACGTGGGCGACCCTATGGAAAAACTTCTGGGGTTTCTCTTTGCCGTCGTCGTGCTGGCTTTCTACATCGGCATCGTAAACCTGATCCTGATGTTTGCGAGCTTCTCGCTCTTTCAGGACAATTTCGCAGCCTACGCCACCAGCCTTGTCGGTGTGATCCCGCTCTGGTTCTTTGCCCAATATCGCGCCCGCCGATACATCCTGGCCCGCACCCGCTGGCGCGGCCTTCGGTTCGGGCTCGAGCCAGGCGCATGGGGCTATGCGTGGCGCGCGGTCCTGCATTGGACGGTCACACTCCTCAGCCTTGGTCTGCTGTTGCCACGCATGACATTCTGGCTTGAGAAGTACAAAACCGACCGCACATTTTTCGGCACGGCCCGCATGGAACAGGGCGGCAAGTGGACGATGCTCTATCCAGCGATGAAACCAATGTTCCTCGCACTCGGGATCGCCTTGGTCGGCGGCGGCGCTATCTTTGCGGAAAACATCCCGCTGGGCGCAGGGATTTGCGTGTTCGCCACCTTCATCGGCCTTTATGGTCTCTTCTATTACCGTGTCGAAAGCCTGCGGCGTCTGACTGAAACCAAAAGGATCAACTGCGTCAGCTTCACATTGTCGCCAAGCGCATTCCGGGTATTGATGATCTACGTTCTGGGCACGCTTCTGGCCTCCGCTGCTGTCTTCATCCCGTTTATGGTCCTCGGGTTTCTACTCTTGCTGATCCAGTCCGCCGACATTCTCACCGAGATGGGACTGGAGGACGTGATTGCACCGGTTGCGGGTCTTGGGCGATACGTCATCATCGGGCTGAGCGTGATGATCTATTTCACTATCTTCCTGCTGTGGTCGGCACTCACCAATGTGTTCATCACCTTGCCGGTGATCCGTCACTATTTCTCGACCCTCACGCTCGCGCCTGCCTCAGCCACCTCGGACATCCGGCAGCGCCCGCGCGACGAGTTCGCCGAAGCCGAAGGCTTTGCCGACGCGCTGGACGTTGGGGCATCGCTATGACTGTTCTGCGCGTGGGCCGCGCCCCCGAACCCTTCTCTGCCGCTGCGACTTACTTCGATGGCATCCGCGCTGCGCCGGCACATGTGGCTTTGACCGTGGACGAAGACACCAAGGCGCTTGTCGGGCTGGCGGATACAGGTGCGGAAATTCGTTGGCCTTTGACCGAGATCCGCGAGGTTCCCGATCAGGCGGGGGGCGACCAGATGGTGCTTCAACTGGCCAATGATCCGGTTCAACGCATCGTGCTTGCGGACCACACATTGGCACCGCGCCTACCAAACCGTACCAAGCGACCCAAAGTGACCAAACGCGGCCCGCTGATCGTTTGGGCCATGGCCGCTTTGGCGTCGGTCGCGCTGATCATTTTCGTTCTGGTCCCGACGATGGCCAACCAGCTTGCCCGCTTCATCCCACCCGAAGGCGAGCGCGCGTTGGGTGAGGTTACGCTGAACCAGATCCGCACTGCCTTGGATCAAACCGGGCTGAACCCTGTACCGGTCTGCGACAACCCAGACGGTCTGGCCGCTTTGGCCAAGATGGAAACCCGATTGCAGAATGCCTTGCCCGAGCAGCAAACGCTGACGGTGTCGGTTTTGGATCACGAGATGATCAACGCCTTTGCCTTGCCCGGCAATTACATCGTGTTTTGCCGCGGCCTCATCGACAAAGCGCAAACCCCCGAAGAAGTGGCCGCCGTCTTTGCACATGAAATCGGCCATGTGGTGAGCCGCGATCCCACACGCCATGCGCTGCGGTCCGCCGGATCTTTGGGTGTTCTGGGCCTTCTGTTCGGGGATTTCGCCGGGGGCGCCGCCGTCCTGTTACTGGCAGAGCGTCTGATCGAAGCACAATACAGTCAGGGCGCAGAGGCGGATGCAGATGTCTTTGCCCATTCTGTTCTGATCGAGGCGCAGATCGCCCCATCGGCCTTGGCCACGATGTTCGAACGGTTTCGCGAACTTGGAGGCGAAACCAGCCCGTTTGTCGCGCATTTCCTCAGCCACCCCTCCCTCGGTGACCGTGTTCAAGCCGCCCGGGACGCGACTCCAAGCGGTTTCGAGGCGGTTCCGCTGTTGACGGCGCAGGAATGGCGGGCCCTTCAGAACATCTGCGATTGATGCCGCATCACAGCATGACTCAGGGCAAATACTGAAAAACGCGACGTCCGATGGCGCTAACGTGACGATTTTGCCCTGTTTCCCCTGTTCAGGGTTCGGTATCCCTTCCCCGGAACGAAACGTCAGAATCGCAGATTTCCCTGCGATCCCAACGAGAGGAACTCGCCCATGAAGGTCTTGGTACCTGTCAAACGCGTGATCGATTACAACGTGAAAGTTCGCGTCAAAGCGGATGGGTCCGGTGTCGATCTCGCCAACGTCAAGATGTCGATGAACCCCTTTGACGAGATCGCCGTAGAAGAGGCCATTCGTCTGAAGGAAGCGGGCAAAGCCGACGAGATCGTCGCCGTCAGCATCGGCGTCAAGCAGAGTCAGGAAACCTTGCGCACGGCCTTGGCGATGGGTGCAGACCGCGCAATCCTCGTGGTTGCCGCCGATGACGTGCACACCGATATCGAACCGCTGGCCGTGGCGAAAATCCTTGCCGCCATCGTCAAGGACGAAGCGCCGGGCCTGGTGCTTTGCGGCAAGCAGGCCATCGACAATGACATGAACGCCACCGGCCAGATGCTGTCGGCGCTCTTGGGCTGGTCGCAGGCGATGTATGCCAACAATGTCGACATCGACGGAGATCATGCGGTTGTGACGCGCGAAGTCGACGGCGGCTTGCAGACCATCAAGGTCAAGATGCCGACGATCATTTCGACCGACCTGCGTCTCAATGAGCCGCGCTATGCGTCGCTGCCGAACATCATGAAAGCGAAGAAAAAGCCGCTCGATGAAAAGACAGCCGCCGATTACGGCGTCGATGTCACACCGCGCCTTGAGATCGTGAAGACCTCCGAACCGTCGGAGCGTGCAGCGGGCATCAAGGTGGGCTCGGTCGACGAGCTGGTCGCGAAACTCAAAGAAGTGGGAGCTGTGTAATGGCCGTTCTTCTGATTGCCGAAATCACCGATGGCGCACTGGCGATGGACGCCACCGCCAAGACCGTGACCGCCGCCAAAGCGTTGGGTGACGTGACCGTTCTGGCCGCTGGCGCGTCTGCTAAAGCCGCCGCTGACGAAGCGGCGACCATCGAAGGTGTGTCCAAGGTGCTGCTGGCCGAAGATGCGCTTTACGGGCATCGTCTGGCCGAGCCTGTCTCTGCGTTGATCGCATCTATTGCAGGCGATTACAGCCACATCGTCGCCCCCGCGACGACGGACGCCAAGAACATCCTGCCGCGCGTTGCAGCGCTTCTGGATGTGATGGTGATCACCGACGTGACTGCCGTTGTGGATGCCGACACGTTCGGGCGCCCGATCTACGCGGGCAACGCGATCCAGACCGTCAAATCCTCGGATGCGACCAAGGTGATCTCGTTCCGGACGTCGACCTTTGACGCCGCACCGACCGGCGGCTCGGCATCCGTCGACGCCATCGCAGTCGGCGACAATCCGGGCCTCAGCGAATGGGTCGAAGACAAGGTCGCCGCAAGCGACCGTCCCGAACTGACCTCTGCGGGCATCGTGGTCTCCGGCGGTCGTGGCGTTGGGTCCGAAAGCGACTTCGCCATGATCGAAAAGCTGGCCGACACCCTGGGCGCCGCCGTTGGCGCGTCGCGCGCTGCTGTCGACTCGGGCTTCGCCCCGAACGACTGGCAGGTGGGTCAGACCGGCAAGGTGGTTGCGCCTGATCTCTACATCGCCGTCGGCATCTCGGGTGCGATTCAGCACCTTGCGGGCATGAAGGACAGCAAGATCATCGTCGCCATCAACAAGGACGAAGAAGCCCCGATCTTCCAGGTCGCGGATTTCGGGCTTGTGGCGGACCTGTTCCAGGCCGTCCCGGAACTCACCGAAAAGCTCAGCTGATCTCAGCAGTAAACCAGACCGACCGGCGCGCCCGTCAAAGGCGCGCCGTTTTCTATTGCAGCGCCGGAATAATCGCCTGCGCCAGCGCTTCCGCCACTTCCGCATGTGCCGCCGCCCCCGGAAGATGAGCTGCCCGCGAGATCTCCAATGGCGGCACATCAAGAAATTCATCTGGCGCACGCCACGTCTTGGGCTGAACCTCGATCAAAGCCCGCACGTGCGGCGCAAGCCCATCAGCCATTTCGCGGCTGAGGAACAGGTCATCACCGTGGCCAAAAGTATCGCGCAGCGGATTGGACGAAAACCAAAGCAGGACCACATCCCCGGTCATCTGTGCAAGCAGCGACCGCATGCGCGCCTGCCACGCGGTTTGCACTTCACGCGCGACCATATCGAACCGTTCGGGACAGATGGTGTGCAAGCGTGACAACAGATGGCGTGTGAAGTGAACTTCGGTAAAATCCATTTCAGGATACAACGAGATAAGTGCCTGAGAGGCTTTGAGAAACCGGTCGTTGCGACGCGGATGAGTTGCGTAGAACCGGTTCGAGATATTGTGCGTGCCCGTCAGTTGAATCACCACCACGCGCGCGTTCGCAGCGGTGGCCAAAGCCCCCGGATCGTTGAGATAGGCGTCAATGCCCGCATTCTCGACCCCGAGGTTCACCACGGTGCAGCCAACCCGCGCTTCGAGAAGTTGCGTCCATGGACGCGCCACGTAGCGGCCGTAGACACCGCACCCGCCCAGACAGGCCACATAGGACGACCGCAGCGACCGTCGCGGCCCCCGAAACCACAATCGCGATCCACCATAGCGACACGGCGCATAATCAACAGCTTGATTGCGCGTCGAGGAAATATCCATTCACCCAACCCTTTTCTTCACCCAAGGATCAAGGTGCCGTGATTCGGTTCCCAAAACGCTAAAGCTAAAAATCGAGGCATCGCCCCGATCCGCCTTGCAGCCCCCTGCCCCACAGGTCATTGTTGCGGCGAAACGGATGGAGCAGTCGCATGACGGTCAATTCAATCGGCGTGGTCGGGGCTGGACAGATGGGCAACGGGATCGCCCATGTCATGGCCTTGGCCGGGTATGATGTTGTCCTGAATGATATCAGCGAGGATGCCCTGAAGCGGGCCATGGACCTGATCGCGCGGAACATGGATCGTCAGGTCAGCCGCGAGAAGATCACCCAAGCAGAACGGGATCAGGCGATGGCGCGCATCGTCATCACCCAAGACCTGCCGCAGGTCGCGCAGACCGACCTGATCATCGAAGCGGCAACCGAACAGGAAACGATCAAGCAAAAAATCTTTGACAGCCTGCTGCCGCATCTGGGTGAGCACACGATCCTGACGTCGAACACCTCGTCGATCTCGATCACACGTCTGGCGAGCCGTACCGACCGCCCGGAAAAATTCATGGGGTTTCACTTCATGAACCCGGTTCCGGTGATGCAACTGGTGGAACTGATCCGCGGCATCGCAACCGACAAGGAAACCTACGAAACCTGCCTCGGTGTCGTCGAGAAACTGGGCAAGACCGCCGCGTCAGCCGAGGATTTCCCCGCCTTCATCGTCAACCGCATCCTGATGCCGATGATCAACGAAGCGGTGTACACGCTGTACGAAGGCGTCGGAAACGTGAATTCGATTGACCAGTCGATGAAGCTGGGCGCGAACCACCCGATGGGTCCACTGGAACTCGCGGATTTCATCGGTTTGGACACCTGTCTTGCAATCATGAACGTGCTGCATGACGGTTTGGCCGATACGAAATACCGCCCCTGCCCGCTGCTGACCAAGTATGTCGAAGCAGGATGGCTGGGCCGCAAGACGCAGCGCGGATTTTACGATTATCGCGGCGAAACACCCGTCCCGACGCGTTAAGGCTTCTGACCCAGACCCATCGTCGTTTCACGCAGCGATGCGACGAAATCGCGGCTGCGCCCCGCAAATGCCTCGATCGCATCTGCGGAAATCGGTTCCCCGACAACCGGTGCCTGTGGCTTTCCGCAGGCCTGTATCACCTCGTGAATCAGCAAACCTTGCCGCAGGGTCGCGGATACCTGACTGGCCATCTGGTACAGGCGCGAGTTCTGACCCGGAAAGAAGATCGGAACCACAGTTGCACCGGACCGCTGGATCAGATTGGCGGTAAACGGATTCCAGACACGCTCTATGGCGGGACCAAAGAAACTGTCGCTCGACGCGACCACCCCCGAAGGGAACAGCGCGATCACGCCCCCCTTCTTGAGATGGCTCATCGCCCGGCTGCGCATTTCAAGGCTTTGTTCCCGTGCGTCTTCCTCATGGGGAAATGGCACCGGAATCATGAACTCCTCGATCTCGGTTACACCGGTAAGCAAGGACCGCGTCAAAATCTTGTAGTCCGTCCGAACCCGTCCGATCAATTCGGCAAGGATCATTCCGTCGACCAGACCGTGGGGATGATTGGCCACCACGATCACAGGACCTTCCTTGGGAATACGCGCAATCTGCTCCTGCGGCGTCTCAAGGCGAATGTTCATCAACCCCAGCGCCTGACCCCAGAAGGCCTGGCCTTCGGCAGGCCCCATCCGTTCAAACCGCCGCACCAGACGCAACAACGGAATCTTGCCCGTCATCCATTCCATGGCACGGATGGTGTTCGCCTTCCACGGATTGGTGAACGTGTTGGCGTAGCTCAGCTTGCGCTTATCGTAGGGAACATCGGTCTGCGCCACAGGGTGCGCGTCCGATGTCGTATGCTGATAGCTTTCAACCATGAGGCAGTGCGCCGTCCTGTTCCTAGTCGGTCAAACCAATCCAGAGGATCAGCTGCCTTCTCCAAAGCGATCGGCCACCAAGGTTTCGATTGCGGTGGCAAGGGCCTCAGCGTCAGGCCCTGAAGTCACTACCTCAATAGAGGTTCCTTTGGAGGCTGCCAACATCAAAAGGCCCATGATGCTGTCGCCGGATGCGCTCATTCCGTCCTTGCGGACTTCTGCCGTTGCGTCAAATCCTTCGACCACCTCGACCAGCTTTGCAGACGCGCGCGCGTGCAAACCCTTTTCGTTCACGATCTTCAAGACGCGCTGCGCGGTTGCAGACATGGTGCCGGGCCTCCCTAAACCCTTGTGATCAGACGCTCTGATCCAGAGTTATGTCTTGGCTGTCAATGTATTTCCGCCCTGCATCCAACGCAGCACGAACGGCCTCCGGCACCGATTTGTCGCGGCTTTTCGCCAGTTTGATCAACATCGGCAGGTTGGCGCCGTAGACAATCCGACGATTCTCCGGCTGACAGGCCCTCAGACTCAGGTTCGATGGAGACCCGCCGAACATGTCTGTCACGATCACCACGCCGTCGCCCTTATCGACCTCATCGGCAAGACGGCAAATCTCGTTCTGCTTGGCGTCGCGATTGTGGTCCGCATCAATGGAAACGGCAGCCATGCCGGGTTGATGACCAACGACATGTTCGACGGCAGACAGGTATTCCTGCGCCAAACCGCCGTGAGCCACGATCACGATGCCGATCACTTTGCCAACCCTCCAAGATCCGGCACGACTGCATTCCCAGCGGGTGCCATCCCCCGGCGCGCCAGTTCCTTGTGGCCAATTGACACTCGCCAGCCCTGCTCTGCAAGGGTTCGCGCGACCCGTTCCGTTACGACAACCGAACGGTGTTGCCCGCCGGTACATCCAATCCCAATCGATACGTGTGTTTTACCTTCGCGATCAACTTCTGGCAGCAAGAACGCCAGCATTTCGGTGATTTTGGAAAGGAATACGGGCAAGCGACTGTCCTTTGCGACAAAGTCCTGCACGTCGGCGTCCAGCCCGGTCTGGTTGCGAAGCCCTGGTTCCCAATGGGGGTTTGCAAGAAAGCGGCAGTCGAACACCATATCGACACCATGGGGGATGCCGCGCTTGTAGGAAAATGATTGCAGAGCGACCGACAGTTTCTGGGAGGATGCATCTGCAAACCATTGATGCAGCTCTGCCTTGAGATCATGCGGTGACAAATGAGATGTGTCGATAAGGATATCGGCTCGCGTTTCGACCGGTCCCAGAAGTTCAATTTCGCGGGCAATCCCGATTTCGGGCGTTTCGCCCTGTGCCATGGGATGGCGTCTGCGGGTTTCCGAATAGCGCCGCAAGAGGATGTCCGGTCGGCAATCAAGGTAGAGCAGCGTGGCGTGGCCATCGGTCTGTCGCACCAGATCGTCATGCAGGTCCAACAGGCGCGACAGCGAAAAATCGCGATTGCGCACATCAATGCCCAAAGCCAGCGGATGCGTCGATGGTTCGCCCTCGAACAGGCGGGGGATCATGCGCAGCGGAATGTTGTCGATTGCCTCAAACCCCAAGTCCTCAAGGACGTTGATCGCAGTGCTGCGACCCGCACCCGAAGGGCCGGTTACCAATACGACGCGAACTGGATCGGGTTGTGTCGCCATGTCTCTGCTTCTGCGCTCAGGGCTGCATGTCCGCACGCCCGTCGGAGCGTAGATATTGCAAAATAGCGGCAGGAAAATGCCCTGACGCAACATTGTGAAGCAATGGAAACGTTTGCGATAGCTGCGTGATGGTGCGGTGCGCAGGCAATCGGTCGGTTTCAATCTGGTCCATATCCACCACGAGGGCGAGCGCAACACGCGACCGGTAGCTGGCATGCAAGAGGCCCACGCCACGTGCTTCGATCATGCCGCTCAGAAATTCGGGGCAGGACAGCATCACGGTCTGCCCGCTGCGCGACAGGATCACACGGTCATCGGAAACCAGCGTCGCCCCGCGCGCCATCATTTCGAGTGCCAAAGAAGACTTCCCGCTGCCGGATGATCCTGTAATCAGCACAGCCTTGTCACCAAGTGCGACTGCGGTTGCATGAAGAACCAATGGTTCAGGGTCGGACATGTGGCGGCCTAGACCGGCAATCCGACGACAAATCGCGCGCCGAGCGGTTCGGATGTAGCGTCAGCCTCGGTCAGGCGGATATTTTCGGCCCAGATCACACCGCCATGCGCCTCGACGATCTGCTTGGAAATCGCCAGACCAAGCCCGGAATTGTTCCCGAAATCCGTTTCAGGACGTTGAGAATAAAATCGTTTGAAGATCTTGGTCAGCGCTTCGTCCGGAATGCCGGGGCCTGTGTCTTCGACCACGATCAAAACACGGTTCTCCCGACGGCGCGCCCAGATCCGGATGGCATCGCCATCTTCGCAAAAGCTGATTGCATTGGTGATGAGGTTGACAAACACCTGTGCCAGACGGGCCTCAAGCCCATGCACAAGGATCGGACGATCCGGCAAATCCGCGATGAATTCGATGCCCTGCCGCTTGGCATCATCGCCAAGGAACTGCGCCAGATTGCGCAGCATGTCGAGAAGGTTGAATTCGGCTTCTTCTTCCTTGACCAACTCGCTGTCGAGGCGGGATGCGTTCGAGATGTCGCTGACAAGACGGTCAAGGCGGCGGACATCGTGGTCGATCACATCCAGAAGACGTTCGACTTGGTCAGGCCGCTTGGCCAACCGCAGGGTTCCCACAGCGGACCGAAGAGAGGCGAGCGGATTCTTGATTTCATGCGCCACATCGGCTGCAAACTGTTCATTCGCATCGATCCGGTCATACAACGCGGCGACCATGCCACGCAAAGCACCAGACAGCCGCCCAATCTCGTCCGGCCGCGCGGTCAGGTCCGGGATGCGAATGCGCCCCGAGGACACGTTGCGACGGTTGCGATCACGGCCCACTTCGGCGGCATCGGCAAGGTTCGAAATCGGGTTTGAGATGGTCGAGGCCAGAACAAGGCTCAGACCAATCGACACGAGTGTGGCGATCACGAACATCTGCAACACATTCTCGCGCTCAAGTCGAACCGCTGCGTCGATTTCGGGCGCATAACTGACCAGAGCAATTGTCCCAGCAACACCGCTGTAGACCTCGATTGGGCTGAGCGCGGTGAAGATAGTCTCACCATTCGGCCCTTCAGACCGCTCGATCCGCGTGAGGGTCGGATCGGTCTCTTCGATCTGGCGCCGCAGGATGTCTTCCAGCGTCAGCGGTTGCCTGCTTTCATCTGGCTGAAAGACCGATGACACGCTGCTCCAGACGGTGAGAAGGAAATCGGAAATGACGGTCGGCTTTTCCGCGATAGAAAGCCCGTTTGCACCGCTCGATGCGTCGACATTTCCGACGAGAAACCGTGCGGCGTCAAAAACGAACACCTGCAAGCCGCGCCTCATCTCGAGATTGTCGAGCGTTTCGGACACGTCAATGCCTTCGCCCGTTCCAAGATTGACGGACTCGGCCTGCATGGCCTGCGCTTCGAAGACGTCTGCGATCAATTCCACCTCGACGCGGACCGCTTCGGCCTTTTGTTCGGCCAGCGTGTCCCGCGACGAGTTGAGAAACAGGATGCCCGCAACAAGAAAGTTGAGGGCAACCAGATTGAAGGTGATGATCTTGCGGGTCAGGGGGGACCGGTTGAGAGAAAACAGCCCGCGCTTTTCGCGGCTGTTGCGCACTTCGGACTCGACTGTTCTGTCGGGGGCGACCCAATCGTCCCCGAGCACCACATCCGCGTCCTTGCGCCCGCCGTCCTTGCCGTGGGTCACACCCTCAACCAGTGCCATGGTCACTCTTCGTTGTAACGGTACCCGATCCCGTAAAGCGTTTCGATAGCCGAGAAGTCGTTATCGACCGTGCGCATTTTCTTGCGCAGCCGCTTGATGTGGCTGTCGATGGTGCGGTCATCGACATAGACCTGATCGTCGTAGGCCACATCCATCAGTTGATCGCGCGATTTCACGAAACCCGGACGCTGCGCAAGAGCCTGCAACAGCAGGAATTCCGTCACGGTCAGCGACACGTCCTGACCTTTCCAGGATACCGAATGGCGCAGCGGGTCCATGGTCAGGTTGCCCCGCACCATCAGTTTGGTCTCTTCAACCTCGATACCGTTGGCATCGCCGGAAATCGCGTCCTGGCGGCGCAGGAGCGCGCGAATGCGCTCAACCAGAAGACGCTGGGAAAACGGCTTCTTGACGTAGTCGTCCGCACCCATGCGAAGGCCCAGAACTTCGTCGATTTCGTCATCTTTGGACGTCAGGAAGATGACCGGCATCTTCGATTTCTGACGCACCCGTTGCAACAGGTCCATGCCATCCATGCGTGGCATCTTGATATCGAAGACGGCCATGTCCGGCATCTTCTTGTTGAATGCGTCCAGCGCGGCCTGTCCGTCATTATAGGTCTCAACCTCGAAACCCTCAGCCTCAAGGGTGATCGCGACCGATGTCAGGATATTCCTGTCATCGTCCACAAGGGCGATTTTCGACATGGATGGTGTTCCTTGTTCTGCTCTCAATTATATTTTTTTCCGCCATTATGTGGCTTTTTTCCGTTTGCGCCAACTCAATTCTGCGAATCACTCCGCACCGACTGCCTTATTGAGACGGAAAATTCCTTACGGATGACTAATTTGCATCACACCGGTGAGCGGAGAGCGGCCATGGTTGCGCTAAACCCGTTTTGGTTGCGCTAACTGCGCGATTGCGTCCTGTTCAGATTTGGAAACGACATGCTAAGAGGCCAATACCCTGGGCGTTCCGCCACGGGTGGGACGTGACCTCTTAGTCCCTCTTCAATACCGCCGCACGACGCGCGGCTACAGGAGCTTGGCAAATGACATTTGGACGGGTGAACCCGGAATTCCGGCTGGAAGATCAACAGATCAACGGGCTTGGCAATGTCTATTACAACCTCACAGAGCCCGCGCTTATCGAAGCCGCGCTCAAACGCGGCGAAGGTACGCTGGGCAATGGTGGGGCGTTCCTTGTGACCACCGGCAAGTTCACCGGGCGGTCCCCCAAGGACAAGCACGTCGTCAAGACTGACAGCGTGGCCGACACGATCTGGTGGGAAAACAACGCGCCCATGTCACCCGAAGGGTTCGACGCGCTTTATGCCGACATGCTCGAGCACATGAAAGGCCGCGAATACTTCGTGCAGGACCTCGTTGGCGGCGCCGATCCCAAGCACTCCATCGACGTGCGCTTCATTCAGGAACTGGCGTGGCACAACCTCTTCATCCGTCACATGATGCGCCGCCCGGAACGCGAAGACCTCGACAGCTTCACGGCTGATTTCACGGTCATCAATTGCCCGTCGTTCAAGGCTGACCCCAAGAAACACAGCTGCCGGTCCGAAACAGTGATCGCAATGAACTTCGACAAGAAGCTGATCCTGATCGGCGGCACCGAATACGCAGGCGAGAACAAGAAATCCATCTTCTCGCTGTTGAACTACCTGTTGCCGGAAAAGGGCATCATGCCGATGCACTGCTCGGCCAACCACGCCGTTGGCAACCCGGTCGACACCGCGATCTTCTTTGGCCTTTCGGGCACCGGCAAGACCACACTCTCCGCTGACCCGAACCGCGTTCTGATCGGCGACGACGAACACGGCTGGTCCGACCGCGGCACCTTCAACTTCGAAGGCGGCTGTTACGCCAAGACGATCAACCTGTCAGCCGAGGCCGAGCCCGAGATCTACGCGACCACCACCAAGTTCGGAACAGTCATCGAGAACATGATGTTCGATCCCGAGACGTTCGAGCTTGATTTCAAGGACGACAGCCTGACCGCGAACATGCGCTGCGCCTACCCTCTCGACTACATTTCGAACGCGTCCGAAAGCGCGCTTGGTGGACATCCGAAAAACATCATCATGCTGACCTGCGACGCGTTCGGCGTTCTGCCTCCAATCGCGCGGCTGACACCGGCACAGGCGATGTATCACTTCCTGTCTGGCTTCACCTCCAAGGTGGCCGGGACAGAGCGTGGCGTCACCGAACCGGAGCCCACGTTCTCGACCTGCTTCGGCGCGCCCTTCATGCCGCGCCGCCCCGAGGTTTATGGCAACCTGCTGCGCGAAAAGATCGCGTCGCATGGTGCGACGTGCTGGCTGGTAAACACCGGCTGGACCGGCGGGGCCTACGGTTCTGGACAGCGGATGCCGATCAAGGCAACCCGCGCCCTGCTGACAGCCGCCCTCGACGGGAGCCTTGCCGAGGCCGAGTTCCGCAAAGACCCCAACTTCGGCTTCGAAGTGCCGGTCAAGGTCGAAGGTGTGCCGGACATGCTGCTTGATCCGCGCCGCACCTGGAACGACAAAGAGGCATATGACGCACAGGCCGCCAAGCTGGTGCAGATGTTTGCCGACAATTTTGCGCAATACGTGCCGTTCATCGACGACGACGTGAAAGCCGCCGCCATCGGCTAAGGCACCTGCGTCGAAAGGCGCTTGGAAATAAAGGGCGAGCGTACCATACTCAGGTGTGCTCGCCCTTTTTTGTTTCTGCGCGCGCAGTGCGGCTAGCGCCGCGCAGAAACAATTCAAGACGAAAGATTGAAACAAATCCAGAGCCAGTTTGGTATTTTTGTTGCGCTGCGCCTGCAAAATAGATATTGAGCGCGAAAGCTGAAAAGGACGTGATTCATGGCCCATGATGGACAAGACCTGACCCTGACCACTGCAACGGTCCTCCCTGATCTGCTGGCGCTGACAGGTGCGGCAATCGAACCGGCAAACACCATCCTCGAGGTGGCGAACGCCCGCGTGCGGGGTATGGTCGAAGCGGATGGCCGGGTTTCAGGTGCCCTGATCGAAGAAAACCAGACGGCAGCACACGGCCTTGCATGGCTTGCCACCTATGTGGAATCCCTGCGCCAGATGCAGGGCTGGGCCGAACGTCTGTCTGCTGATGGCAAGTTTGGCGAGGTCGAACAGCTGATCCACCAGATCGCTTTTGGCGAATACCTCTGGCAGATCTACGGCGGCATCCAGATGAACCAGGGCGAAATGGTCCGCCTTCAGGACATCGGCCTGTCTCAGGACGACATGCGTGTTCTGATGACACCAGAGGTCTTGCAGCTGACCCAGAGCGCCAATACCCAGGCGGCCCGTATGCGTCTTGTCGAACTCATGCAGGAGCGCAGCGCAGAGCTGACCGTGGGGGCCTGCGGCCTTGACGATGAACTCGACATGATCCGCGAACAATTCCGCCGCTTCTCGCTCGACAAGGTGGAGCCCTACGCGCACGAATGGCACCTCAAGGACGAACTCATCCCGATGGAGATCATCGACGAGTTGGCCGAAATGGGCGTCTTCGGCCTGACCATTCCGGAAGAACATGGCGGCTTTGGGCTCTCCAAGAACTCCATGTGCGTGGTCTCCGAGGAACTTTCGCGCGGCTATATCGGTGTCGGCTCTCTGGGCACGCGGTCCGAGATCGCTGCAGAGTTGGTGATCGCTGGCGGCACGGACGAACAGAAAGCCAAATGGCTGCCGGGCCTTGCCTCTGGTGAGATCCTCCCGACCGCTGTCTTTACGGAACCGAACACCGGCTCCGACCTTGGGTCGCTCCGCACCAAAGCCGTGAAAGACGAAAACGGCGATTGGGTCATCAACGGCAACAAAACGTGGATCACACATGCGGCCCGTACGCATGTAATGACCGTGCTGGCCCGTACAATCCCCGACACCACCGACTACCGTGGTCTGTCGATGTTCCTCGCCGAAAAGACCCCCGGCACCGACGAACAGCCCTGGCAGAATCCCGGAATCTCGGGCGGTGAGATCGAAGTCCTCGGCTATCGCGGCATGAAGGAATACACGCTGAACTTCGACGATTTCAAAGTGAAGGGCGAGAACCTGCTCGGCATGGAAGAGGGCAAAGGCTTCAAACAGCTTATGGAGACGTTTGAGTCCGCCCGCATCCAGACCGCCGCCCGGGCCATCGGCGTCGCGCAATCTGCGCTGGACGAAGGCATGAAGTATGCGCAGGACCGCAAGCAATTTGGCAAATCGCTGATCAACTTCCCCCGTGTCGCTTCGAAACTGGCGATGATGGCGGTCGAAATCATGATCGCGCGTCAGCTGACCTACTTCTCGGCACGCGAAAAGGACGAAGGCCGCCGTTGCGACCTTGAAGCAGGCATGGCCAAGCTGCTGGGTGCACGTGTGGCTTGGGCTGCGGCCGACAACGCGCTGCAAATCCACGGCGGCAACGGCTTCGCGCTGGAATACAAGATCAGCCGCATCCTGTGTGACGCGCGCATCCTGAACATCTTCGAAGGGGCGGCTGAGATTCAGGCGCAGGTCATCGCGCGGCGCCTGCTGGGGTAAGGCGCCGAACAGATCACAGAAGTTGCAAAGGCCGGACGCTGTGTCCGGCCTTCTTTTTTGCACCCGGCCCGCGTGCCTGATCTGCATCAAAGACCGTCGCGAACCAGAATGCTCTTGCGAGGCAAACACATCGCAGGAGCATGATATGAGCTGGAAAGCCAAACTCACCGACATGAAAGCACAGTTAAAATCTCTCAACGGCGCAATCCCTGACACGACTGCCGCCTTCGGGGCCTTGGGCAAGACCGTCAAGAAAGACGCGGCGCTCACCTTCAAGGAAAAGGAATACGTGGCCCTTGGCATTGCCGTAGCCACGCGTTGCGAGCCGTGCATCCTCTTCCACACCGAAGCGCTGATCCGTCTGGGAGCAACCCGCGAAGAGGTGTCCGAGGTGCTGGCCACCTGCATCCAGATGGGCGGTGGCCCCGGCCTGATGTATGCGGGCAAGGCCTTGGATGTGTTCGACGAACTGGTCGCCTAGACCCTGCGACACTTTGGGGGGATGAAGATCAGATCTATCGGCAATACATATTCCAAATAATTAATATGTATGAGGTCATCATGCCCAAATCCCCCATCCTTCTTGCCCTTCTTTTCGCAGCAACAACCGCAACCGCCCAACAAAATGTCCCCGGCGGGCATTTCGTCGAAAGCTGGGATTTGGACGGTGATGGTCAGGTCACCTTGGCCGAGGCCAGCCAAGTTCGACAGCAAATCGTCTAAGTGATTGATATTGTTATGGCCAGGTCTGCCATTGTGTGACTACCGAGAAGGGATCAAGCGGGTTTTGGTATATCGAGGGTGTCGAAGAGCTCCAATTGTTCCGGGGTGATT
>NZ_JAEPMO010000040.1 GCF_017643905.1 Marivita sp. | reverse complement strand
ATACGCGACTGGCGGTTTTCCGGGGGTTCACTTTGAAATGCCCCTCCTGTGGGGAGGGAAAGGTGCTTTCGGGGTACCTCAAGGTCAAAAATGAATGCGCCTGTTGTGGTCAGGACCTTAAGCACGCAAGCGTCGACGATGGTCCCGCGTATTTTACGCTTATGGTCGTGGTTGCTCTGATCTTTCCCATGTTTGGTTTGATTTATTCGCTTTTCGAGCCCAGACCAATTTGGGTTGCTCTGTCGATGATGGGGCTTTCAACTATTCTGGCACTGATTATTCTTCCCCGTGTCAAAGGTGTGTTCATTGGCTTCCAATGGGCAAAAAGGCTTCACGGCTTCTAGGGATCATTGCGCGGCCAGCCAGGACTTTTGTCATGGTCGCGACCTAGCCGAGTTGGTTTCCAAATACGGATTCGGTGGGTGGTGAAGCATTCGCGTAATGACTTTGCCAATTGCGGGCCTGCGGCCCGCTGTTTTGCTACTCAGTCATCATAGCCGCGTTTGTGTTTACTCTTCGCGACCGCCTCTTTCACCACACGGCCAAAGGATTTCTGCCGGGCGCGGGCGGCGGCGATGGTTTCCGAATTGTATTGATCCTCGCGCCGCAGTTTCTGCCAGCGGTCCAGCCGGTCAGGGTCGAGCGTGCCATCGGCAAGGGCGGCCTTGACCGCGCAGCCGGGTTCCGTGTCATGCGCGCAGTTGGTGAACTTGCACTGGGCGGCGAGGATTTCGATGTCGTCGAAGAGCTCTTCCAGCCCGTCGCTGGTGCCCGAAAGCTGGAGTTCGCGCATCCCCGGCGTGTCGATCAGCCAGCCACCGGCCAGCGTGGGGCGCAGCGCCCGGTGCGTGGTGGTGTGGCGGCCCTTGGCGTCGTCCTCGCGGATGTCCTGTGTCGCCTCTGTCTCTCCGGTGAGGGCGTTGCGCAGGGTGGTTTTTCCGACGCCTGACGAACCAAGCAGGGCCAAGGTTTGCGCCTTGCTGCACCATGCGTTGAGGCGCGCCACATCCTCGGGGTCTTTGGCGTTGATGGTGATCGCGGTGACCAGCGGGGACAGGCGTTCGGCCTGCCGTTTGAAGCTGTCGGGATCATCGCATAGATCGGCCTTGGTCAGGATCACCAAGGGCAGCGCGTTCGAGGCCAGCGCCAGAGCCAGATAGCGTTCGAGCCGCGCGACGTTGAAATCAGCGTTGCACGAGGTGACAAGGCCCACGGTGTCGACATTGGCCGCGATGCGTTGATCGCTGATGGAGTGACCCGCCGCGCGGCGGTGCAGGTCGGTGACGGGGTCAAGCCGCCGGATCGCGCTGGTGCCGTCGGTCATCACCCAGTCGCCCACGGCATACGCGCCGGCGCTGTCAGTGGGGATCAGCCGAAGGTCGCCCGCCTCGGACAATGCGATCAGTTGGCTGCGATGCACCTCGGAGATGCGGGCAGGGAGAAGGTTTGCGTCGTCTTCGGTGATCTGACGCGCGAAGTGGTCCGACCATCCGAGGTCGGCGCGTGTGTGCTTGGTCAAGGGAGTGATCCTGTCGCTGAGAAACCTGCCCCGGTGAGGCATATGTTCAGGCCGGGTGCGGCGATCAGCCTGACACCCGCAGGGCGCGCACAATCTTCATCATGTCCTCCTGCATCTCAGCTTCGGTTGATCTGGAGTATATGCGGCGGACGCGCGGGGGCCAAGCGACATCTGGTCATTTGACGGAACCGTTGCTAAGCGGACGCATGACCATGCCATCTCATGCCACTGTCGCCTGTATCAAATGGGGCACGCTGTTCGGACCGGACTATGTGAACCGGCTCTATTCCGGCGTGCGGCGCAACCTGTCCTGTCCGGTGCGATTTCTGTGCATGACGGAACATGCCGAAGGGTTACATCCGGATATCGAGGTGCTGAACCTGCCGTTGGAGCCGTTTGCCGAGCCGATGGCGGCGGCACTCAAGGTGGCGAACCGGCAGGGGGCGATGCGCAAGGTGTCGCTGTTCAAACCCGGGCTGATCCCCGATCTGGAAGGTCCGGTTCTGGGGTTCGATCTGGACGTTGTGATCACCGGACGGTTGGATGATCTGCTGACCTTGGCTCCGGGGCATGTGGTGATGCGCCACGACTGGACCGAGGCGCGCAAGGGGCGGCCTACAGGGCACGGGTCGGTGTTTCGCTATGATCCGGCGGTGCATGGGTTTTTGTATAACGACTTGGCGGCAGATGCTTATCGCGAGGTCGAGGTTGCGCGCGGGTCGGAGCAGCGCTACACCTCGCACAAGGCGATGGAGAACGGGGTTTTCACCTATATTCCAGAGGATTGGGTGGTGAGCTTCAAGTACGACTGCAACCCGTTTCCGGGCAATCACCTGCACGCCGCGCGCTTGCCTGAGGACGCGCGGGTGGTGTGTTTTCACGGGCGGCCCAAGATGCCTGAGGCTGTTGCGGGGTATCGCGGATCGGTTATCCGATGTGCCAAGCCGACGGGTTGGTTGCAGGAGCATTGGATCGACCGGGCGAAGGCGGATCTGGGCGATCGCTGGGGGTAGGCGGACGATGCGTCTGCGCATCGTCTGTTTCCGTTGACGGAAACAGGCCGGGCGGGAGGCTGAACCGGCAAGAATACCCTGCCGCGTGGCTGGACTCTTGCGGGCGCTGGCGCGAACGGGGTAAGAGCGGACAAGAGCATTCGAGGGAAGGGCAACGCCATGCGTCGAGTAGTTGTGACGGGCTTGGGATTGGTGACACCGTTGGCAGACGGGGTCGAAGCGAGTTGGTCGCGCATTCTGGACGGTCAGTCCGGGGCGGGTACAATCACCAAGTTCGATGCGAGCCATCTGGCCACGACCTATGCCTGCGAAGTGCCCTATGGTGATGGCTCGGACGGGACCTTCAACCCCGATGCCTATCTCGAGAAGAAGGAACAGCGGAAAGTCGACGAGTTCATCCTCTTCGGCATGGCAGCGGCGCAGCAGGCGGTGACGGATGCGGGCTGGATGCCCGAGGACGAGGAAAGCCGGTTGCGCACGGGTGTGATGATCGGCTCGGGTATTGGTGGACTGAACTCTATCGCCGAAACCGCGCTATTGATCCGCGACAAGGGTCCGCGCCGGGTCTCTCCGTTCTTTATTCCGGGCGCGCTGATAAACCTTATCTCGGGCAATGTGTCGATCAAATACGGCTTCAAAGGGCCGAACCATGCGGTTGTGACGGCCTGTTCCACCGGCGCACATGCCATTGGCGATGCTGCGCGGCTGATCATGTTTGGGGATGCCGATGTGATGGTCGCGGGTGGTGCCGAGGCCGCGATTTCCGAGATTGGGATTGCGGGGTTCAACGCGTGCAAGGCGCTGTCCACGAAGCGTCCGGATGATCCCAAGGCAGCAAGCCGGCCTTATGATGCGGATCGGGACGGGTTCGTCATGGGGGAAGGCGCGGGTGTGGTTGTGTTGGAGGAGTACGAACACGCCAAGGCGCGCGGTGCCAAGATGTATGCTGAAGTCTGCGGCTATGGCCTGTCCGGCGATGCATATCACATCACGGCACCCTCCGAGGATGGCGAGGGCGGTGAGCGGTCGATGCGCGCCGCGCTGAAGCATGCCGGGATTGAACCCGCGGATATCGACTATATCAACGCGCATGGCACATCGACCATGGCGGACGTGATCGAGCTTGGCGCGGTTGAGCGGATGATGGGGGATGCAGCGGGCAAAGTGACGATGTCCTCGACCAAATCGGCCACCGGACACCTCTTGGGTGCGGCGGGGGCGATCGAGGCGATCTTCTCGATCCTGGCGATCCGCGATCAGGTGGCGCCGCCGACACTGAACCTGGATACACTGGCGGTGGAAACGGCTGTGGACCTTGCGCCCAAGGTCAAGCGGGAACGCCCGATCACCTATGCTCTGTCGAACTCGTTCGGGTTTGGTGGCACCAATGCCAGCGTCGTGTTCGGAAAGGTGGATCGCTAAGTCATGTGGCGTCACATCGCGTCCAACGCACTGACCTTTCTGGTCGTGCTCGTCTTCCTGTTCGGGGGCGTTCTGATCTGGGCGCAGAATGAATACGTGTCGGAAGGGCCATTGGAGCAGGCGATCTGCGTTCAGGTGGACCGGGGCACCAATTTTCGCAATGTGTCCGAGGATTTGGCTGCTGACGGCGCGGTGTCGAGTGCCGCACTTTTGCGGATCGGGGCAGATTACGCGGGCAAGACATCGCAGTTGAAGGCGGGGTCGTTCCTTGTGCCGGAAGGCGCGTCGATGGAGCAGATCGTTGACATTGTCACGCGGGGTGGAGCGAGCACCTGTGGCACCGAAGTGGTCTACCGGGTGAGCATTGCGCGGGCGACGGTGCAGGTGCGCGAACTGGACCCGGCGACTGGGCGCTTTGTCGAGATCGCAGAGTTCAACCCGGCCGAGGACGAAGTGCCCGAGGTGTATACATCGGTCAAAACCGAGGCGGATACGCGGTATCGGGTTGCACTGGCCGAAGGTGTGACGAGCTGGCAGATCGTTCAGGAACTGAACCAGATCGACATTCTGGAGGGCGAAATCGCCGAGATCCCTGCCGAGGGGTCGCTGGCTCCGGACAGCTATGAGATCTCACCGGGCAGCAGTCGTGCGGAACTGCTCGCGCGGATGGAATCTGCGCAGGAGCGCATTCTGGCCGAGGCTTGGGCGAACCGTCAGGACGGTTTGCCCTATGAGAGCCCGGAAGAGGCGTTGGTCATGGCGTCGATCATCGAAAAGGAGACCGGCACGCCGGATGAGCGGTTCCTAGTATCGAGCGTGTTCGTCAATCGTCTGGAACAGGGGATGCGGCTGCAGACCGACCCGACGGTGATCTACGGGATCACACGCGGGCAGGGTGTGCTGGGGCGCGGTATCCGGCAGAGCGAATTGCGGGCCGAAACGCCGTGGAACACCTATGTGATCGATGGATTGCCGCCGACCCCGATTGCCAATCCGGGTCGGGCGAGCATTGAGGCGGCGCTGAACCCGGATGACACGGATTTCATCTTCTTCGTGGCGAAGACGCTTGATCCGGCGGATGGGCATAATTTCGCGGTGACGCTGGCCGAGCATAACGCCAACGTGGCGGCCTACCGGGCGCTTGAAGCGCAGCGGGAGAATTGAGCCTGCCTTTGCATGACACTGTGATCTTGACATGGGTGTGACCGAGCTTCTGCTGATCGGAGCGGTGGTGTTTGTCATTGCCGGTTCGGTCAAGGGGCTGGTGGGTATTGGTTTGCCCACAGCGGCGATCAGCATGCTGACGATGGTCATTGATCCGCGCACCGCGATTGCGATGGGGCTGGTGCCCATCGTGGTGTCGAACGCGTGGCAGGTCTGGACGATGGGCGATATCCGGGGCGCGTTTCAGCGCTATTGGATTTTCGCTGTGGCGCTTGGGGTCAGCGTGTTCGTCACAGTTGTCCTTTCAGCCGAAATCTCGGATCGGGTGATCTTTCTCGCGCTGGGGCTCTCCATCGTATCCTTCGCGGTTCTGAACCTTCGGTTCACCATGCCGCGATTGCCGGACCGGTTCGACAAGCTGGGGCAGTTGGGATTCGGGACAGCCGGTGGCATTCTGGGCGGGCTGTCCGGGGTCTGGGTGGCCCCGGTCATCATGTATATGAGCGCGCGGCAGGTGCCGAAGGACGAGTTCGTGCGCGCGGTTGGATTGCTGCTGCTGATCGGTGGCGTGCCCTTTGCGCTGGCCTATGTGCAGCAGGGATTCCTGGCGCCGGAGCTGGGCGTGGTTTCGTTGGCTTTGGTTGTGCCGACATTGCTCGGGTTCTCGCTTGGGGCGCGGCTCAGATCGCGCCTGTCAAACGAGAAATTCCGCAAAATGGTGCTTTACGTTTTCCTGATCCTTGGGCTGAACCTGCTGCGGCGGGGGATTTTCTGAGCACCGTCTTTGGTGCTTAAGAAAACCTGAATCACTTCAATCTGTGGTCTGCTCATGGGTTTTGTGCCCGGCTGCGACAGACCTTTCCAATGTGTTAAGTGTTCGCGCGGCGCATTAGGCGCTTCTTTCCTGTTTGACGGTCTATTGCCCGGTGCCTGCTAGGCATCAACAGGTGGCGGGACTTTCCCGTTGTCTGCCGGTGCGTCGATGGACGGAGATCCATTCAGCACAGGAGGCAGGATCGCATGGTTCTGATCACTGCAGAAGAGACCGGCAGCGCGCTTGATACCGAGCGCGAGGCCATCGCGCAGGAGTTGCGGACCATTCGCGAGATGGTGGCGGCGCTGCGCAAGAAAGTAGAGGCCGGAGAAATGGGCACGGCCAGTGAGGCGAGCAAGGCGCTTGCCGATCTGCGCGTCTGGCTGAAACACGCCAAGGAGACGGAGGTTCAACTTGAAAGACATCGCCGAGAACAAGCCGCCATCGAGGGAACCTACGGGCTTGACCTCGATGCGGCGCGGGTTGCGGTCAGGTGCCGACTTGATCGCCTCCGGGCCTGTTGCCGAGAAGGAGGCGTTTCTGAAGAGCCTTGAAGAGGTGCCGGGGGCGCTTTTGGCGTTACCGTACCTGTTCGAGTTCTGGGCGCATCCGCACCAACTGCCCCCCAAGGGCAACTGGCGGGTCTGGGTGGTCCTTGGCGGGCGCGGCGCGGGGAAAACCCGCGCCGGTGCCGAATGGGTGCGGACCATGGTCGAGGGATCGCGACCTTTGGACAAGGGTGCGGCGCGGCGTGTGGCGCTTGTCGGCGAAACGCTGGATCAGGTGCGCGAGGTGATGATCTTTGGCGACAGCGGGATCCTGGCCTGTTCGCCGCCCGACCGGAGGCCGGACTGGTTGGCGACGCGGCGCATGTTGCGTTGGCCCAATGGGGCTGAGGCGGTGGCTTGTTCGGCGCATGATCCGGAGTCGCTGCGTGGACCGCAGTTTGACGCGGCATGGGTCGACGAGTTTGCGAAATGGAAAAGGGCGCAAGAGGCGTGGGACATGTTGCAGTTCACGCTGCGGCTGGGAAAGGATCCGCGCATGTGCGTCACCACGACTCCGCGGAACCTCAAGACCTTGCGGAACCTGCTGGCTGCGCCGTCGACAGCGGTGACGCGCGCTCCGACCGAGGCGAACCGGGCCTATCTGGCGTCGTCGTTTCTGGATGAGGTGCGGGCGCGTTATGCGGGTACGCGGCTTGGGCGGCAGGAACTGGATGGGGATCTGCTGGAACAGGCCGAAGGCGCGCTTTGGTCGATGGAGGCGCTCGAAGCGGCGCGGTGTACGGAGGTGCCGGCGTTTGACCGGATCGTGGTCGCGGTTGATCCGACGGCGAGCAGCGGCAAGGGGTCGGATGCCTGCGGTATCGTGGTGGCCGGGGTTGTGTCAGTGGGACCGCCGCAGGATTGGCGCGCGATGGTGCTGGAGGATTGTACTCTACAGGGCGTGTCACCCTTGGTTTGGGCGCGGCGGGCAATCACCGCGATGGAGCGGTGGGGTGCACATGCCTTGGTGGCCGAGGTCAATCAGGGCGGTGACATGGTGGAGGCGGTGCTTCGGCAGGTCGATCCGATGGTGCCTGTGGTGCGGGTGCATGCGTCGAAGTCGAAAAGCGCGCGGGCGGAGCCAGTGGCGGCGTTGTACGAGCAGGGGCGCGTGACGCATTACGGTGTGTTCAATGCTCTTGAGGACGAAATGTGCCAGATGACGCGATTGGGCTACCAGGGGTCGGGGTCTCCGGACCGGCTGGATGCCTTGGTCTGGGCGTTGACCGACCTCGTGATCTCGCGCGCGGCCGAGTGGCGTGTGCCGCGCATTCGCACCGTTGCGCGCTGAGCGCACGGTATGGTTTCCAGCCGTTAACCTTTGCTGGATAGGTTGGTTTCATCGAGTTGGCGCAGGTCGAGAGGCGCTACGGAATTTGACAGAGCGGTGATGTGGGGGCTTGGCCCGCCGTATGGCGGGCTGCGGACGGGAACGCTGTGTCTGGAGTGCCGGGGGCCTTTGGGGGCTTTGGGCCCTGGCACGCGGCCGGTCGGGATGGTTCGAGAGACTTTCCCGACCGCGCCGGAAACGAAATGGATTTGCGAGGAGCGCAGCAGCATGGTGTGGGACATCTTTCGGCGAGGACGCAAGGACGAGGTCGGGATCGAAGCCAAGGCCAGCGCCACGGGGCCGGTGGTGGCATGGCAGAACATGGGCCGCGTGGCGTGGTCGGCGCGGGATACGGCGTCCCTGACGCGGACCGGGTTCACGGGAAATCCGGTGGGGTTTCGGGCGGTCAAGCTGATTGCCGAGGCGTCTGCGGCGGTGCCGTTGGTGTTGCAGGATCAGGCGCAGCGCTACGAGGTGCATCCGTTGCTGGATGTTTTGCGCAGACCGAATCCGGCGCAGGGGCAGGCAGAGTTGTTCGAGGCCTTCTATGGGCAGCTCTTGCTGTCCGGGGATGGGTATTTCGAAGCTGTTGGCGCAGGTGGCGTGCCGGGCGAGCTGCATGTGTTGCGGTCCGACCGGATGAAGCTGGTGCCGGGACAGGACGGTTGGCCCGTGGCCTATGAATACGGTGTGGGCGGCAAGACGCATCGGTTCGAGATGGGCGACGGTGCGGCGCCAATCTGTCATGTGAAGGCGTTTCATCCGCAGGACGACCATTACGGGTTGAGCCCGATGGTGGCGGCGGCGCAGGCGCTGGATGTGCACAATGCAGCCTCGCGCTGGTCCAAGGGACTGTTGGACAATGCGGCGCGGCCTTCGGGGGCGATTGTGTATCGCGGCACGGATGGCGTTTCGGGGATGGGGTCGGAGCAATATGACCGGCTCGTCGAGGAGATCGAGAGCCATCACATGGGTGCGCGCAATGCAGGGCGGCCGATGCTGCTTGAAGGCGGATTGGACTGGAAACCGATGGGGTTTTCGCCCTCGGACATGGAGTTTCAGAAGACCAAGGAAGCGGCGGCGCGGGAAATCGCGGTGGCGTTTGGGGTCCCGCCGATGCTGCTGGGTATTCCCGGCGAGGCGACATACGCCAATTATGCTGAGGCGCATCGGGCGTTCTATCGCCTCACGGTGTTGCCCCTGGTGTCGCGGGTGACGGCAGCGTTGGGAGCGTGGCTGTCGCAACATGTGGGGCAGGAGTTGGTGCTGAAGCCCGATCTGGATCAGGTTCCGGCATTGGCGGCGGAGCGTGATGCGCAATGGGCGCGGGTGGCGCGGGCGGAGTTCCTGACAGCCGCAGAGAAACGCGCCTTGCTGGGCTTGCCGGTGCTGGCCGATGAGTGATGCGCGTGTTGGATATGAGCCGTTCGATTGCGCGCCGGCCTTGCGGCTGGAGGGGTACGAGCGGGTCACGCAGTTGCGGTTCGAAGGGATCTCGGGGCGTTTGGACCGGATCGAGGCGTTGATCGAGCGGCTGGAACGGCGGGTTTGGCTGGCGGTCTATGGCGTGGCCGCCGCGGTGTTGGCGGATGTGTTTCTGAAGTTTCTCCAGGTGGCGCCATGAGGGAGTTTGAGATGGATTTGGAACGGAAATTCTGCCGATTCGATGCGGATGTAACCGTAACGGATGGCTGCGTGATCGAAGGTTATGCGTCGCGGTTTGGTCAATGTGACCTGGGGAATGATGTTGTCGCTTCAGGGGCTTATGGCGCGTCGTTGAAGCGGTTGGCCGAGAGCGGTCGCGCGGTCAAGATGCTGTGGCAGCATGATCCGGCGCAGCCCATCGGCATTTGGGATGAAGTGCGCGAGGATGGCACCGGGCTTTATGTGAAGGGGCGGTTGCTGGAGAGCGTGGCACGCGGTCGGGAAGCGGCGGCGCTGGTGGCGGCGGGGGCGATTGACGGGCTGTCGATCGGATACCGCACGAAGGCCGCGACGAAGGACAAGCAGGGCCGCAGGGTTCTGACGGAACTGGAGCTGTGGGAGGTGTCGCTGGTGACCTTCCCGATGCTGCCCAGTGCGCGGGTTGCGGCCAAGGGGGAGACCCCGTTGGAGGCCGACCTGCGGGAGATGGCACGTCTGATCGAAGAGGCGCGCCGGACATTGGTGGACGGCTAGCGCCACCCTTCAGAGATGGGAAAAACGGGATGAATGAGACCGGGACAACGTCGCGGAACGGGGAAGATGTGTCTCCGTTCACCCAGTTGGGTGCCGCGTTGGCAGGGCTGGTGGGCGACATGCGCCGACAGCGCGACGATTTCGACAGAAAGCTACAGGAACAGGAAGAACGAATGACCAAGATCGACAAGAAGACTGCGTTTTCGGCACGTCCCGCGCTTGCGGGCGGCGTGCGCAGCGATGAGCTGCATTACCAGGCCTTTGATGCCTATCTGCGCACCGGCGACGATGACGCGCTGCGCGGGTTGGAGATGGATGTGAAGTCCATGTCCACCAATGTGAACAGCGATGGCGGGTTTCTGATCGACCCGGTCACGTCCGAGACCATTCAGAGTGTGCTGAAAAGCAGCGCCTCGTTGCGGGCTGTTGCGTCTGTAGTGCATGTCGAGGCGTCGAGCTATGACGTGCTGATTGACCAGGGCAATGCTGGGGCGGGTTGGGCCGATGAAGTTGCGGCACGTTCGGAAACCGGGACGCCGACCATCGACCGCATTTCGATCAAGCTGCACGAGCTGAGCGCGATGCCGAAGGCCAGCCAGCGTCTGCTGGACGACACGGCATTCGATATCGAGACTTGGCTGGCGGGCAAGATCGCGGACACTTTTGCGCGTGCCGAAGCGGGGGCTTTCATCAACGGTGATGGCAATGACAAGCCGACCGGGTTTCTGACCCATCCAGCGGTGGACAACGATGTCTGGAGCTGGACCAATATCGGTTATGTACCGACGGGTGTGGACGGGTCTATTGGCAATGGCGATGCGCTGATCGAACTGGTCTATGCGCTGGGGGCGGAGTACCGCGCCAATGCGACATTCGTGATGAACTCCAAGACAGCGGGCACGCTGCGCAAGCTGAAGGATGCGGATGGCCGTCATCTGTGGTCGGACGGGTTCACCAGCGGAGAACCTGCACGCCTGCTGGGCTATCCGGTGCTGATTGCCGAGGACATGCCGGACATTGCGACAGGGGCCGATGCGATAGCCTTTGGGGACTTCCGCGCGGGCTACACGATTGCGGAACGCCCGGATCTGCGCGTGCTGCGTGATCCGTTCAGCGCCAAGCCGCACGTGCTGTTTTACGCGACCAAGCGGGTGGGCGGTGACGTCAGCGATTTCGCCGCCATCAAGCTGCTGCGCTTCGCTGTTGCCTGATCGGTGATGGCGGACATGGGGAGGGCGGTGCGGGCCGTCTTCCTCATGGGGCGCGCGCCGGTGTGCCGGCGTTGTCTAGCCGCTCCCTCCGTCCGAGCAGCGGCGGCGGCGCGCGTCCGACAATGTACCGGCCTCTGAACGAGGGACAGGTTTGCGGAGAACACGGGATGTATTTGATTGAAGAGAGCCAGATACCGGATGCCGCTTTGCCGGTGGCGCGGTTGCGGGATCATCTACGGATGGGCAGCGGGTTTGTCGAGGACGGGCTTCAGGACGGCTTGCTGGGCGGGTTCCTGCGGGCGGCGATGGCTGCGGTCGAGGCGCGGACGGGCAAGGCGCTTTTGGTGCGGGATTTCCTGTGCAGCCTGCATCGCTGGCGCGATGTGACGGGTCAGGTGTTGCCGATTGCCCCGGTGCGATTGGTGACGCAGATCACTTTGGTTGATGCGTTTGGCGCGGGGGCGGTGGTGGATGCGGCGCGCTATGCGCTGGTGGCGGATGGCGATGCGCCGAAGGTGGTGCCGATGGGGGGCTGTTTGCCGTCCATCCCGGAGCATGGCAGCGCCGAGCTTCGGTTTCAGGCGGGAATCGCCGAAGCCTTTGGCGATCTGCCGGCTGATCTGGCGCAGGCGGTGATGCTGCTGGCGGCGCATTTCTACGAATACCGCGACGAGACCGCGCTGGGGCAGGGGTGCATGCCGTTCGGGGTGACGAGCCTGATCGCGCGCTACCGCCCGATGCGCATGGGGTTCGGCGCGTGAGCGGGCCGCGGCTGACATCGAAGCTGGTCCTGGAGCGGCTAGAGGCGGTGCCCGATGGCGCGGGCGGGATGCATGAAAGCTGGGTTTCGTTGGGTGTGCTGTGGGGTGAAGTGACCCCTCGGTCCGGGCGCGAGGGCGTTGGCGAGGCTGGGCAGGTGTCGGTGACCGGGTTTCGGGTTCTGGTGCGTGCTGTGCCGCAGGGCCACTCTGCGCGGCCTTTGCCGGAGCAGCGGTTCCGCGATGGGGCGCGGGTGTTCCGGATCAATTCGGTGACGGAGGCCGATCCCGGCGGGCGGTTCCTGATCTGCATTTGTGATGAGGAGGTCGCGACATGAGCTATGCGGTGGCGGCAGCGTTGCAGGGGGCCGTGTATCAGCGCTTGCAGAACGACGCGGGGCTTTCGGGGCTGGTTGGCGATCGGGTCTATGACGCGGTGCCCACGGGGCGGTTGCCGGACCTCTATGTCGCGCTGGGCCCGGAGCGGGCAGCGGATGCCAGCGACAAGACCGGACGTGGGGCCTGGCATGAATTCGTGGTGTCGGTGATCTCGGACGATGCGGGGTTTCAGACGGCCAAGGAAGTGTCGGCGGCGGTGTGCGATGCGCTGATCGACGCCGGGTTGGTGTTGGAGCGGGGCCGGTTGGTGTCGCTGAACTTCAAGCGGGCGTTGGCGCAGCGCGAAAAGGCGGGACGGCGCAGGATTGATCTGACCTTCCGGGCGCGGGTCGAGGATGACGCCTGAGGGCGGTTCGGATTTCAGAGACAGTTTCCAGACAGGGAGTGTGGGCGATGGGTGCTCAGAACGGGAAAGACCTTTTGATCAAGGTCGATGTGGATGGCAGCGGCACGTTTGAAACGCTGGCGGGGCTGCGGGCGACGCGGATCAGTTTCAACGCGCAAGCGGTGGATGTGACTTCGCTTGAGAGCGACGGCGGGTGGCGCGAGTTGCTGGCCGGTGCGGGCGTGCGGAGTGTCGCGATCTCGGGTGCCGGTGTGTTCAAGGATGCCAGCACGGATGAGCGGGCGCGGCAGATATTCTTTGACAGCCAGACGCCTGCTTTTCAGGTGATCATCCCGGATTTCGGCGTGGTGCAGGCGCCGTTTCAGGTGACCGGGCTGGAATATGCCGGGTCGCATAACGGCGAGGCGACGTATGAGCTGTCGCTGGCCTCGGCCGGTGTAGTGGCGTTCACGGCGGCGGCGTGACGATGGCGAACCCCTGGCGCGGAGAGGTGACGCTGATGATCGACGGCGAGCCGCATGTGCTGCGGCTTACGCTGGGGGCGCTGGCGGAGCTGGAGTCGAGTCTCAAGGCGGACACGCTGGTCGATCTCGTGACACGCTTCGAGGGCGGGGGCTGTTCAAGCCGGGATGTGCTGGCGCTGATCGTGGCGGGGTTGCGCGGCGGGGGCTGGAGCGGCAGCGCGGCGGATTTGCTGGCAGCGGAGATCGAGGGCGGGCCACTGGCGGCGGCGCGGGTGGCAGCGGAATTGCTTGCGCGGGCGTTCACACCAGTGGGTGAGGGGTGAGCCGCTTTGACTGGCCCGCGCTGATGCGTGCCGGAGTGCGCGGACTGGGACTGCGCCCGGCGGAGTTCTGGGCGCTGACCCCTGCGGAATTGCATCTGCTGCTGGGTGGCGGTGATGCGCCTTTGGGGCGGAGCGGGTTGGACACGTTGATGGCGGCGTATCCGGACACACAGGGGGAACGGGATGATTGAGTTGGACGGTATTGATGGGTTCGAGGCGCAGGTGAGTGCGTTGGAAGAGGCGCTTGCGGGTGCATCGAGCATGGCGGGTGGCTTTCAGGCAGAAATGGCGAAGGTGCGCGAGTCGTTGTCGGAGACGGGCAAGGGTGCGGCGAAGCTGGAAGGCGCGCTGAACAGCGGATTGAGTCGGGCAATTGATGGGATCGTGTTTGACGGGATGAAGCTGTCGGACGCGCTGGGCACGATAGCGCAGTCGATGATCGGGGCGAGTTATCGCGCGGCAGTGAACCCGGTGAAAGAGCATCTGAGCGGGATGGTGATGCAGGGGATCAGCAATTTGCTGCCCTTTGCCAATGGGGCATCGTTTGCTCAGGGGCGGGTGATGCCGTTTGCGGATGGCGGCGTGGTGCATGGACCGACGACGTTCCCCATGCGGGGTGGTGTCGGTTTGATGGGGGAGGCCGGGCCAGAGGCGATCATGCCCTTGGCGCGCGGCGCTGATGGCAAGCTGGGTGTGCGGGGTGGCGGGGGTGGACGTGCGGTGAACGTGGTCATGAACATCTCAACCCCCGATGTGCAGGGGTTCCGGCGCTCGCAAAGCCAGATCGCGGCGCAGATCGGCCGGGTGCTGGGCTCTGGCCAGCGGAACCTGTGAGGAGGGCTTGCGATGCAGTTTCATGAGGTGCGGTTTCCGACGGCGCTGAGCTTTGGCTCCATTGGGGGGCCGGAGCGGCGGACGGATGTGGTGACGCTGGCGAGTGGGTTCGAGGAGCGGAACACGCCGTGGGCGCACTCGCGCAGGCGGTACGATGCGGGCATCGGGCTGCGGTCGATGGACGATATCGACACGCTGATCGCGTTCTTCGAAGCACGGCGCGGGCAGATGTACGGGTTTCGCTGGAAGGACTGGGCGGATTTCAAATCGTGCAAGCCGTCGGCGCAGGTCGCGGCCACGGATCAGGTGATCGGGACCGGGGATGGCGTGGCGACGGGGTTTGCGTTGAGCAAGGCGTATGTGTCGGGGGATGCGGTCTATGCGCGTCCGGTGGTGAAGCCTGTTGCCGGGACGGTGCTGGTGGCATTGGACGGGGTGGCGCAGGTCGAAGGGGCGAGTTTCTCGGTCGATGTGGTGACCGGGCTGGTGTCGTTCTTTGTTGCGCCCTCGGCGGGTGTCTCGGTGACCGCGGGGTTCGAGTTCGATGTGCCGGTGCGGTTCGATACGGATCGCATCCAGACCTCGGCTGCGACATTCCGGGCGGGTGAGGTGCCGGATGTGCCAGTGGTGGAGCTGCGGGTATGAGCGGGGCGGAAGCACTTGCCGCGCATTTGGGGACGGGTGTCACCACGGTGGCGCGGGCCTGGGAGGTGCGGCGCAGGGATGGGCGGCGGTTCGGGTTTACGGATCATGACCTGGATCTGAGTTTCAACGGTCTCGTTTTTCGAGCGGACACAGGCATGAGTGCGGCAGCGGTGCAGCAAGTCACAGGGCTGTCGGTGGACAACAGCGAGGCGGTTGGCGCTCTGTCGGATGCCAGTGTGACTGAGGCGGACATCGCGGCAGGGCGGTTCGACGGGGCCGAGGTGACGGCGTGGCTGGTCAACTGGGCGGATGTGTCGGCGCGCAAGGTGTTGTTTCGGGGATCGTTGGGGGAGATTACACGCAGCGGCGGTGCGTTCACGGCGGAGTTGCGGGGGCTGACGGAGTGGCTCAACCGGCCGGTGGGGCGGGTTTATCAAGCGCCGTGTCTGGCGGTGCTGGGGGATGCGGCCTGTGGGGTGGATACCGAGGCGTCGGGCATGTGGGCCGAGGCGGTTGTTACCGGGGTGACGGCTAAGGGTGGATTTATCCTGTCCGGGGCCAGCGGGTTCGCGGCGCAATGGTTTCAGCGGGGTCGGTTGACGGTGCTGGACGGTGCAGCGGAGGGGCTTTGGGCGGTGATCAAGCGCGATGTGCTGTTCGTGGATGGCGCGCGCGAGGTCGATCTGTGGGAGCCTGTGCGGGCGACGGTTGCCGTTGGGGATCGGGTCAAGCTGATCGTGGGGTGTGACAAGCGGTTCGAGACCTGTCGGATGAAGTTCGACAATGTGGTCAACTTTCAGGGGTTTCCGGACATTCCGCAGGAGGAGTGGGTGATGATCCATCCAACAGCAACGCGGTCACGCGGTGGCGGGAGCTTGCGGTGAGGGAGGATGCGATTGTCGCCGAGGCGCGGCGCTGGATCGGGACGCCTTATGTACATCAGGCGAGTGTGCGCGGTGCTGGTTCGGATTGTTTGGGGCTACTGCGGGGCGTTTGGCGGGGGCTTTATGGGTGTGAGCCCTGTGCTCTGCCTGCCTACACGCCCGACTGGTCGGAGCCGCAGAGGTATGAGGTGTTGTGGCGTGGGCTTGCGGAGTTGATGTCCGCCAAACCGCTGGAAGATGAAGCTCCGGGCGACGTGATCCTGTTCCGGATGCGGGACCGTGGTGTGGCGAAACATCTGGGGCTTCAGACACGGATCGGGGCCGAGGCGCGGTTCCTCCATGCCTATTCGGGGCATGCGGTGGTGGAAACGGCGCTCAGCGTGCCCTGGCAGCGGCGCATCGTGGCGCGGTTTGCGTTCCCCGACATTCAGGAAGGATAGAGCGATGGCGACACTAGTTCTTTCGGCGGCGGGTGCTGCGCTGGGCAGCAGCCTTGGCGGGTCGGTGCTTGGGCTGTCGATGTCAGCGGTGGGCCGGTTTGCTGGTGCAACTTTGGGCCGGGCCATTGACCAGCGGGTGCTGGGCGGCGGAGCGCGGTCAATCGAGACCGGGCGGCTGGACCGGTTGCGGCTGAGCACAGCGGGCGAGGGACAGCCGATCCCGCAGATCTTTGGCCGGATGCGGGTGGGCGGGCACATCATCTGGGCGACGCAGTTCAAGGAACACGTGTCGAAATCGGGGGGTGGCAAGCGGCTGTCGGCGCAGCCAACGATCAAGGAATACAGCTATTCGGTGAGCCTGGCCGTGGCCTTGTGCGAGGGCGAGATCACCAGCGTGAACCGGGTCTGGGCGGATGGGGCCGAGGTGTCGGTGCATGATCTGAACATGGTGGTCTATCCGGGATCGCAGGACCAGTTGCCGGACCCGAAGATGGAGGCGGTCGAGGGTGTGGGCTTGGTGCCAGCCTATAGAGGCACGGCTTATGTCGTGTTCGAGGATCTCGATTTGGAGCGGTTCGGCAACCGTGTGCCGCAGTTTTCCTTCGAGGTGACGCGGCCTGTGCAGGATGATCCGGAAGACGTGCCTTTTGCGATCCGGGCGGTCGCGATGATCCCCGGAACGGGGGAGTATTCGCTGGCCACGGAGGCCGTGTCGCTGGATGGGGGCGCGGGCAAGTCCAATACCGTCAACGTGAACAGCCCGTCGGACCGGGCGGATTTTGTCACATCGCTTAAGCACTTGCAGGACGAGGTGCCCGATTGCGGGGCGGTGTCGTTGGTCGTAAGCTGGTTCGGCAGTGACCTTCGCTGTGGGGAGTGCGTGATCCAGCCGAAGGTCGAGCAGACCGAGGCGGACAGTGCCTCGATGCCCTGGCAGGTGAGCGGGCTTGTGCGGGCCGATGCCGGTTTGGTGCCGGTTGAGGAGGGGCGTCCGGTGTATGGGGGCACGCCGTGCGATGCGTCCGTTGTGCAGTCGATCCAGGATATGACAGCCAAGGGGCTGGAGGTACTGTATTATCCGTTCATCCTGATGGAGCAGATGCCGGGGAACAGTTTGCCGAACCCGTGGACAGGGGAGGGAGAGCAACCCAAGCTGCCGTGGCGCGGGCGGATCACGGCAAGTGTCGCTCCGGGGCAGGTGGGGGATATCGCGGGAACGACTGCGGTTGATGCCGAAGTGGCGGCGTTCTTTGGCGGCGCTCAGGTTGGCGATTTTGTCGTTGAGGAGGGTGTGGTCCTCTATGCGCCAGGAGGTTTGGACCTTGGCGGTGACGATGAGGAAGAGTTGCCGCAGGACTGGGGGTATCGCCGCTTTATCCTGCATCAGGCGTATCTCTGTGCCGTTGCAGGGGGGGTAACCGCCTTCTGTATCGGGTCCGAGATGCGGAGCCTGACACAATTGCGGGGGGCAACCGGCTTTCCAGCGGTCGAGGCGCTGCGGGTGCTGGCGGCGGAGTGTCGGGCGATCCTCGGACCGGGGGTGAAGATCGGCTATGCGGCGGATTGGTCGGAGTATTTCGGCTATCATCCTCAGGATGGCAGCGGGGATGCGTATTTCCACCTTGATCCGCTTTGGGCCGATCCGAATATCGATTTCATTGGGATCGACAATTACATGCGCTTGTCCGATTGGCGGGACGGCGAGGACCATGCCGATGCTGGTTGGGGGTCGATCTATGACCTCGACTACCTGAGGGCCAACGTGGCCGGAGGTGAAGGCTACGATTGGTACTACCCGTCGCAAGAAGCGCGGGATTTGCAACTGCGCGAGCCCATCACCGATGGGGCTTATGACGAGCCGTGGGTCTGGCGCTACAAGGACATTCGCAACTGGTGGTCGCAGCCGCATCACAACCGGGTGGGCGGCGTGCGGCAGGCGACCCCGACAGCGTGGGTGCCTGAGAGCAAGCAAATATGGTTTACAGAAATTGGTTGCGCGGCTGTCAACAAGGCAACAAATGAGCCGAACAAGTTTCTGGATCCAAAAAGCTCGGAAAGCACGTTGCCGGCCTATTCAAATGGGCTGCGGGATGAGTTGATTCAGCATCAGTACCTGCGGGCAATGCTGAGTTATTGGGGCGATCCGGCGAACAACCCGGTGTCGGGTGTTTACGGTGAGCCCATGATCGACATGGGACGGGTGTTCGTCTGGGCCTGGGACGCGCGGCCCTATCCGTGGTTTCCGAACACGGACGAGATGTGGTCGGACGGGCCGAACTACCGGCGCGGGCACTGGATCAACGGCCGGGTGTCGGGTCGCACATTGGCGTCGGTTGTGGCCGAGATTTGCGAACGCTCCGGGTTGCGGGACTATGACGTGAGCCGGCTTTATGGTTTTGTGCGCGGATATCTTGCGCCGGATGTGTCGGATGCGCGGCGGGTGTTGCAACCGCTGATGCTGGCCTATGGGTTCGATGCGATTGAACGGGACGGGGTGGTTGTGTTCCGCAACCGCGATGGCGCGCGGGCCGTCAGGCTGGATATGGCGCAGCTTGCCCTGAATGACGAACTTGGCAGTGAGGTGGCGCAATCGCGCAGCTCCGAAGCGGACATGTCGGGCCGGGTGCGGTTGAACTTTGTCGAGGCAGATGGGGATTATCGCAATATCTCGGAGGAATCCGTCCTGCCGGACGAGGGCACGCACGCGGTTGCCGAAAGCGAGGTGCCGCTCCTCTTGACGCGGCCCGAGGGGCGGCAAGCGGTGGAACGCTGGCTGAGCGAGGCACGGGTCTCGCGGGACGCGGTGCGCTTTGCGCTGCCCTTGTCGCAACAGGCGCTGGGCGCGGGGGATAGGGTGCGTTTGCCGCGCGAGGCGGGCGACATGACGGTGCGCATCGATCGGGTGGAGCAAACCACGCATCAACTGATCGACGCGGTGCGGGTTGAGCCGGAGGTGTACCAACCGGCGGATTTCCCGGATGATCCAACGCCTTCACGGCGGTTTGTGACCTCGGGGCCAGTGCTGCCGCTGTTCCTCGATCTGCCACTTATCACGGGTGACGAGGTGCCCCATGCACCGCATCTGGCGGTGACCGCAGACCCATGGCCCGGCGATGTGGCCGTTTATGACGCGGCCGAAGATGCGGGATACGTCTTGAACGGGCTTGTCGGAGTGGCATCGACCGTAGGGGTTACATTGTCTCCGGTGGCACGCGCACCGTCTGGGCTGGTGGACCATGCAACGCAGATCGAAGTGGCGCTGACGTCGGGTAGCCTCTTCTCGGTCAGCGAGACAGGGTTGCTGGGTGGGGCAAACCTAGCTGCCATCGGATCCGGTGATCCGGGCGGGTGGGAGATCATCCAGTTCCAGACGGCAGAGTTGATCGGTCCTGGGCTTTGGCGGTTGCGCCATCTGCTGCGAGGGCAGTTCGGTACCGACGCGCTGACGCCAGAGGTGTTGGCCAAGGGCGCGTATTTCGTGCGGCTGGATGGCACACCGCGCCAGATTGCATTGGCATCGGCGTTGCGGGGGCAGGCGCGGCATTTCCGGGTTGGTCCGGCGGACAAGGCTTATGGCCACGCTGCGTATCAGCATTCGGTTCAGGCTTTTGCCGGCAACGGATTGCGGCCCTACAGCCCCGTGCATCTGAGCGCCGAGGCGATAGCCGGCGGATTGTCGCTGACATGGATCCGCCGTGCACGGTTGGATGCGGATGGCTGGGACTTGCCCGAGATCCCTTTGGGCGAAGATCGCGAGGCATACGCGCTGAGGGTTCTGAGCGGCGGGGCGGTGGTTCGGAGCGTGAAGCTGACAGCATCAGAATGGGTCTATACCACTGCCATGCAGTCCGAAGATGGCGCTACCGGAGCGGTGGGTATCGAGGTTGCGCAGGTTTCGGATCGGTTCGGTGCGGGACCGGCTGTTGGGGTCACAGTCGCGCTGTGACGCCCGTGATCTACAATGATGTGTTGGCGGCGGTATCTGTTTTGTCCGCTGCGCCACCGGAGCGCCACGCCGAGATGATAGTGGCGCTGATCCGGGAGGCGGATCAGGCTGAATTATATCGGCGGCGTTACCGTTCTGCACATCCGGTTTTTGGAGATGGCAGCCTGATGGGAGCGGCGCAGCGCCACGCGCATCGTGGATCGGTTTCTTTTGAATGTGCGGCGGGATTAACGGCTTGGATTGGCGTTCTTGAGGCGCTCAGGGCGCGGCACGAAACGTCCAAAGGCGCGGTTTAAGGTGCGGCAGACCCTGTTTGGGCGATCAGGCACGTCGGACCTTTTGCGCATTCCGGGCGCTGATCCTTGCCATCACAGCTTTGCGTTTTCGAATTTGGATCCTATCTGCTAAAGTCAGACCGTCAAAGGAGAGATGGCATGGCTGAAACACGCGCGAAACTCGCATCGGTCGACCCGGTTTGGGGACGCATCGTCAAGGAAGCGGACGAGGCAGTGGCCAAGGAGCCGCTTTTGGGCGGAATGATCCATTATTCGGTGTTGCACCACCCGAGCCTTGAGCGGGCGCTGAGCTACCGGATTTCGCTCAAGCTCGCCAATGGTGAGATGACCGAGCAGATCCTGCGCGAGATTTGTGACGAGGCCTTTGCCTCGGATCCGAGTCTCGCCATGGCGGCGCGCGCGGACATCGTGGCGGTGTACGAGCGTGACCCGGCCTGCCATCGGTTCCTTCAGCCGCTGCTCTTCTTCAAGGGATTCCAGGCGATCCAGTGCTACCGCGTTGGCAATTGGCTCTGGCGGCAGGGGCGGACAGATCTCGCCTATTTCGTGCAGATGCGATGTTCCGAGGCGTTTGGCGTCGATATCCATCCGGCGGCGAAAATTGGGCAGGGGATTATGATCGACCACGCTCATTCCATCGTGATCGGGGAAACGGCGGTCGTCGGCGACAACGTTTCCATGCTCCATTCGGTGACGCTGGGCGGGACCGGCAAGGAAGAGGAGGATCGCCATCCGAAGATCGGTGACGGTGTTCTGATTGGAGCCGGGGCCAAGGTGCTGGGCAATATCAAGGTCGGCAATTGCTCGCGCGTGGCTGCCGGATCGGTTGTTCTTGAGGAAGTGCCGCCTTGCAAGACCGTGGCAGGTGTGCCGGCGCGGATCGTGGGTGAGGCCGGATGTTCGCAGCCAGCGATCAGCATGGATCAGATTTTGCGCTCCGGCGCGTGATGTGAGGAGGGCGATGCGGTGACGCATCGCCTGTTTCCGTTAACGGAAACACTTGGGGGCGCTGCCCCCGTCGCCCGGATGGGCGACTCCCCGAAGTATTTTTGAACCAGAGAAGACCGGGTCAGGCCAGCATGGCCATCGGGTTTTCCAGATTGTCGACAATGGCTTGCAGGAGTTCCGCGCCGAGAGCGCCGTCGATCACGCGGTGATCGACGGAGAGCGTCATGGACATGACCGTTGCGACGGTCAGATTTCCGTCTTCTCCGACAACCGGTTTTTTCATCCCGGCCCCGACCGCAAGGATTGCACCGTGGGGTGGGTTGATGACCGCATCGAAATTCTCGATCCCGAACATGCCAAGGTTCGAGATGGCGAAGCTGCCGCCTTGGTATTCGTGCGGTGCCAGCTTGCGGTCGCGGGCGCGTGTGGCCAGATCCTTCATCTCGGCAGAGAGTGCGGACAGGGATTTCTGGTGTGCGTCTTTCAGAACGGGTGTGAAAAGCCCGCCTTCGATGGCAACGGCCACGGCCACATCCGAGGGCTCCAATTGCAGGATACGGTCACCGGCCCAGACGGCATTGGCGGCAGGCAACTGTTGCAGCGCGAGCGCGCAGGCTTTGATGATGAAGTCGTTAACGCTGAGTTTGACGCCGCGTTTTTCAAGCTGCGCGTTGAGCTGGGCGCGGAAGGCCATCAGCGGGTCAAGAGTGACGGACCGGCGCAGGTAGAAATGCGGGATGGTCTGTTTGGCCTCGGTGAGCCGGGCCGCGATGGTCTTGCGCATGCCGTCGAGCGGCAGTTCCGTGTAGGCGCGGCCTTCGTACATGCGGGCAATCGCGCTGGCATCGACCGGTTTGGCAGCCGGAGCAGATGCGGCAGGGGCTGCGGCTGGGGCCGGGGCGGCGGCGGGTTGTGCGGTGGCACCCTCGACGTCGGCTTTGACGATGCGTCCGCGCGGGCCGGAGCCGGTGATCTGGCTCAGGTCGAGGCCCTTTTCGGCGGCGATGCGGCGCGCGAGGGGCGAGGCGAAGACGCGGTCACCGCTTTTGGCGGGCGCGGGGGGCGCGGCAGTGGGCGTTGATGCTACGGCGGCTTCGGCGGGTTTGGGTGGGGCCGCTTGCGGGGTGGGCTCAGGGGCTGCGCCCAGATCATCGGCACTTTCGCCGTCTTCGAGCAGGACAGCGATGGGGGTGTTGACCTTGACCGCTTCGGTACCCTCGGCCACGAGGATCTTGCCGATCACACCGTCATCCACAGCCTCGAATTCCATCGTTGCCTTGTCGGTTTCGATCTCGGCAATCACGTCGCCCGAAGATACCGCGTCGCCTTCCTTGACCAGCCATTTTGCCAGCGTGCCGTCCTCCATCGTGGGCGACAGGGCGGGCATGAGAATTTTGATGGGCATGTCAGGTCTCCTCGATCAGGGTGATGAGGTCGTAAGGGTCGTTGGGCGTTTTCCCGGCTTTTAGCGCGGCCACGGCCTTGGTGATCTGGCGCTTGTGCGCGCCGATCCATTTATAAGCCGATTGATGCGCGGGCCGGGCCTCGTTCGGGAACCTGTCCATCAGGCATTCCGGAACGAATGCCGCGCCTTCGGGTGTGACCACGTGATAGGCCTCGCGGGTGACGTCGCGGGTGCGGACTGTCAGATCATCGCTCATCTGTAGCAGACCTTTTTCGCCGCCTCGACCACTTCTGCCGTGGTCACCAGCGCGTGTTTTTCGAGGTTCGCGGCATAGGGCATGGGCACGTCCTTGCCGGTCAGGTTCAGCACCGGTGCGTCGAGGTAGTCAAACGCGCGTTCCATGATGACGGCCGACAGGTGGTTGCCGATGGCGCCCACTGGGAAGCCTTCCTCGACCGTGATGCAGCGGTTGGTTTTCTGAACGCTTGCGATCACCGTATCATAGTCAATCGGGCGCAGCGTGCGCAGGTCGATCACCTCGGCGTCGATCCCGTCTTTTGCAAGCTTTTCAGCGGCGTCCAGCGCGTAAGTCATGCCGATGCCGAAGCTGACGATAGTGACATCGCTCCCTTCGCGCCAGACACGGGCCTTGCCGAAGGGGACGGTGTAATCCTCGATCTCGGGCACTTCGAAGGTTTTGCCGTAGAGGATTTCGTTCTCAAGAAAGATCACCGGGTTCGGATCGCGGATCGCGGTTTTCAGCAGCCCTTTGGCGTCGGAGGCCGAGTAGGGCATCACAACCTTGAGGCCGGGGATGTGCGCGTACCAGGCGGCGTAGTCCTGCGAGTGCTGCGCGCCGACGCGCGCGGCAGCACCATTGGGGCCACGGAACACCATCGGGGCGCCCATCTGGCCGCCGGACATATAGAGTGTCTTGGCGGCGGAGTTGATAATTTGATCAATCGCTTGCATCGCGAAGTTGAACGTCATGAATTCGACGATCGGACGCAGGCCGCCGAAAGCGGCACCCACAGCAATGCCTGCGAAACCATGTTCGGTGATCGGTGTGTCCATCACCCGGCGCGCGCCAAATTCGTCCAGCAGGCCTTGGCTGATCTTGTAGGCGCCCTGATATTCGCCGACCTCTTCGCCCATGAGGAACACGTCCTCGTCGCGGCGCATTTCTTCGGCCATCGCGTCGCGCAGGGCTTCGCGCACAGTGGTCTGTTTGGTCTTGGTGCCGTCTGGCCACGGCGCTTCGGCTTTGGCGACGACTTGCACAGGTTCGGGATGCGCCATGCCAGCGGCGGGCTGGTCTTCGGAACTTTGCGCTTTGTCCGCAGGGGCAAGTGCCTGTGCCGGAGCTGTAGGCGCTGCGTCCTCGACGCGTTCGCCCGCTTCGACAAGCACCGCGATGGGGGTGTTGACCCGGACACCTTCGGTGCCTTCGGGGATCAGGATCTTGCCGACGATCCCTTCGTCCACGGCTTCGAATTCCATCGTCGCCTTGTCGGTCTCGATCTCGGCCATGATGTCACCCGCCGAAACGGTGTCGCCTTCCTTGACCAGCCACTTGGCTAGCGTGCCTTCTTCCATCGTCGGCGAGAGGGCGGGCATGAGAACTTCGGTTGCCATATCAGCTATCCTCTCTGCAGGTTTCGGCCAATTGACTCATTGCGACGAAAATATCGTTCAGGGGCGCTGGTTTGCCTTTTTGATATTCTGGGTAGATCGTCATTCTCAGTGTCGAGTATTCGCGCTGGAACATGCAGCCAGTATCTTCGCATCGCATGTTATGCATAGCTGCCAGCTTTTCTCGCGCCTTGGGAGATACGTTGCTGTATGTCGACACATCGATGACTTTAAACGCACTGCGCATCGGCATGATTATATCACCCTGAAAGTAATCAAGCACTGCATGCGATACCTGTACGTGGCCTGCATCGACGGTTCGCACCGATGAATAATCAAACTCGTCGTCGCGGCCGAAGGTAATATAGGCCAGCTCGCAACCTGTGACTTTCAAATCCACGTCAGGAACGAAGTAATCGACATCTTCACCCGCGCCACTTTGAGGGATGAGCCGTTCGAGCACGTCTGCCGGAGTTTCGGCGTGTGCCGCGCTACCAATAACTATGGCCGATGTAACTGCGGCTATCGCAGCACAGCGCATTCTGCTCATACCGCCTCCTTTGCGTAGATATCGGTCCACAGCTCATCGAGGCTGGGTTCCGGGCTTTCGCGGGCGAAATCTGCGCTGGCGTTGACGATGGCCTTGATCTCCTTGTCGATGGTCTTGAGGTCGTCCTCGGTCGCATGGCCGCCCTGCAGCAGCATCTCGCGGACGTGTTCGATGGCGTCGCGTTCCTCGCGCATTTTCTGCACCTCTTCACGGGTGCGGTACTTGGCCGGGTCCGACATGGAATGGCCGCGATAGCGATAGGTTTTGACCTCGAGGATGTAGGGGCCTTTGCCGGACCGGCAGTGTGTGACCGCCTTGTCGCCTGCGGCTTTGACCGCGAGCACGTCCATCCCATCCACCGCTTCGCCGGGGATGCCGAAGGCAGCACCACGGGTGTGCAAATCGGGGGTCGAGGTTGACCGGCGCTGTGCGGTGCCCATGGCGTACTGATTGTTTTCGATGACGAAAATCACCGGAAGCTGCCAAAGAGCCGCCATGTTGAAGGTCTCATAGACCTGGCCCTGGTTGGCGGCGCCATCGCCGAAATAGGTGAAGGTGACGCGGTCGGTGCCCTTGTACTTGTCCGCAAAAGCAAGACCCGCACCTAACGGCACCTGCGCGCCGACGATGCCGTGGCCACCGTAGAAATGTTTCTCTTTTGAGAACATGTGCATAGAGCCGCCTTTGCCCTTGGAATAGCCGCCTTCGCGTCCCGTGAGTTCGGCCATCACGCCGTTCGGGTCCATGCCGCAGGCCAGCATGTGACCGTGATCGCGGTAGGAGGTGATGCGCTTGTCGCCCTCGCTGGCGGCGGCTTCGAGACCGACCACGACGGCTTCCTGCCCGATATAGAGGTGACAGAACCCGCCGATGAGGCCCATTCCGTAAAGCTGACCGGCTTTTTCTTCGAACCGACGGATCAGCAGCATGTCGCGGTAATAGGCCGTCAGTTCCTCTGCCGAGACATTCGGCAGGCTCGTGGCCTTTGCCGATGTTTTCCGTGCCGCCATGGGGCGCCTCCCTGCAAGAAGTTTAGCGTTAAACTTTTTCACGAAGCCTACGATCAACGCTCCGTCAAAGGCAAGGGGCGATCGTGATCCGGATTTTGGCGAATTTTGGCGATTCGGTCACTTTTCCACAGGCTGGCATCTGAACTGGCAAGACAATTGCAGAGAGGAGGTACGCACTGTTGAGGGCGACCGTACAATAACGGCCAAAATGGGGCGGATTTTAACAATCCTAGAGACATCTAGGCAAAAATGAGGAGAAATTATGATCACCTGCTCATTCGGATGCCGCATTTATGCCTGAAATCAACGCCTATGGATTTATGGGATCGCAAGCCAGCCAAGGACTTTTTGGCGCAAACGTGCTTGCGACCCGCTCTACATTAGAACAGGGCGGAGATTATGATCGCCTGATCGAAGAGCTGGGTGTCGGATCGTTCCGTTATCCGGGTGGTTCCCTGACTGAGCGCTATTTCGACATCACCGATCCGAACGCGACCATTGTCGCGGATCGGGACACCGGCGAACTGCGCGAATTCATCCCTCTGAACGAGGCGCTGAATTATGCCGGTGAAGAAGGCTTGTCCGTCACAATCGTTATTCCGACGCGCAACCTGCTGTCCGAGACCACCGACGCCAATGGCGACCGCTTTGCTGCCATTGACGAAGACGCTCTGCGCGGGTTTGTCCGCGACGTGGTCAACGGTGTGCACGGCACCGCCGAGATCGAAGCGTTCGAGCTGGGCAATGAATATTGGGGCAGTGGCCAGATGTCGTCGGTCGAGTACGGCCGCCTTGCCAGCGAAATGGCGGTGATCGTCAATGACGAGCTCAGCCTGCAGAACTCGGATGCCGAAATCATCGTGCAGTCCGGCACCAATTTTGATTTCGCGCGCCTGTCGGATGACTACAGCGCCGACATGTCGAGCGCGGACATTCTTGCCGACCTCAACACGACCTATAACCTGAACCTTGGCGCAGACAGCCTTTACAGCTCGGGTGCGATCAACTGGACCCATGTCGCCAACGAAATGATCCTCTCGGAATTCGATACCGAAGCGGAACGCGCGGCTGTCGATCAGGTGGCGGTGCATGTTTATTCGCGCGGTCAGGTGAACGAGGGCCAGCGCAGCTTTTTCCTGAACGAGACCGACCAGACATGGGGCGAACAGATCCCCGATGCGCAGATTGCCGTGACCGAGTGGAACACCGCTGGCAATACCGACAGTCTGGACCGGTCTACCGATTTCGGCCTCTTCCAATCGCACGAGATGATCAACATCATGGAAGAGTTCATGCGCTTCGACGTGGAACAGGCGCATGTCTGGCCGTTGATCCAGAACACCCCCAACACGCTGAGTGTCGATGACGGTCAGGCCGATCTGACGCCCGGCGGCGCCATGTTCAACATGATGCAAGAGGCAATGCCGGGTAAGATCGCGCTTGATCTGACGCCGGAATCGGGCCGCGATACCGAGGTGCAGGAAGACGGCATTTCGCTGCATGGCTTCTGGGAACCGGACGAGTTGCTGTTCTACATCGCAGCCACGGACGCTGCCGGAGCCGACATCGAAGTCGATTTCTCGGGCTTGATCACCGATGCGGGCCGGGTCGAGATTTCGATCCTCGGCGTTGCCGATGGTGCCCCGATTGGGGTCAACACGTCTGACGCGGTTGTTGAACAGATCGATCCGTCGCTCGTGCTGAGTGGCACCTCCCTGCAGGTCCAGATGGATCAGGGGGAAATCATGCAGGTGCGCATGTTCGGCTTTACCCCGTCACAGGATTTTCAGGACGTCATCTCGGACGAATTGCCCGAGGCGCTGCCTGATCCACTGATCGACAATTTCACGGACGAAGTCCTGCCATCGGAAGCCGCAGTCGACCCTGCCGCAGAACCCGTCTCGGAACCTGCTGCCATCGACTTTCCGACCGTTGCAGCAACGGCAGGGATCGCGGAAACGCTGGCCTTTGAAGAGGTCACCGCGCTGGAAGATAGCGAAACGGAGGAGGACGACGAGACAGCCGGAATGGCCGATCTGATGATGTTCCTGCCGTTCCTTGGCATTTTGGCGATGTTCATGTGACCCAAGGTCCGTGCCCCTAGGGTGCGGTCCTTGTCTACACCATTGTCACAAAAGACTTATCGGACGACGATTTCATCCGTGCGGATCATGCCCAACATGTCGCGGGTGCGCTCATCCAGAAGATCGAGGTCAAGATAGGTGTCTGACAGGCGCCGGGTGAGGTTCTCCATCCGCGCCAATTCGACCTGCAATTCCTGCAACTCGGTCTCAAGTTCGCGGGTTTCAACAAGGATTTCCGCCCGGCGAAACACACCGTAATCGCCTTGGACTGCGGCAAAGATGAAATAGGCACCCACGCAGAACGAGCCTGCGAAATACACAAGTCCACCAAGGGCCGGTCGGGTGCGGTGTTGGGTCATCATTTGCCTCTGATCGCGCCTCTTTTCGGGCGCGTGCGACTACAATTGCATAGGGGACTCCGCGATGGAATTCCCCTTGTTTCGAAAATTTACCTGTGTCCTTGAGTGTTGCTTTCAGGACTCGCCTTGCGGCAGGGATCAGCCCAAAGCGGCCACACCTGGCAGGGTTTTGCCTTCCATCCATTCAAGGAAGGCACCGCCCGCCGTCGAGATATAGGTAAAGCTCTCAGAGGCATCTGCCTTGTTGAGCGCCGCCACCGTGTCACCGCCACCTGCGACCGAGATCAGCTTGCCCGACCGGCTCAGACCCGCCGCATAGGCCGCTGCCGCGTTTGTTGCGGCATCGAAAGGCGGGATTTCGAACGCGCCCAGCGGGCCGTTCCAGATCAGGGTTTTTGCACGGTCGAAGGCCTGGCAGATATGCGCCACGCTGTCGGGACCCGCGTCAAGGATCATCGCATCCGCCGGGCAGTCTTCGGCTTTGACGGTTTCGGATGCAGCGCCCGCTTTGAATTCCCGCGCGACGACAACGTCACGCGGCAAAAGCACTTCGCAGCCCGTGGTCGCGGCTTTTTCCGCGATGGCGCGTGCGGTGTCGGCCAGATCATGCTCGCAAAGCGATTTGCCAACATCGACGCCCTGCGCGGCAAGAAAGGTATTGGCCATCCCGCCGCCGATCACGAGGATGTCGACCTTTTCGACGAGGTTCGACAAAAGGTCGAGCTTAGTCGACACTTTTGCGCCACCAACAACTGCGACGACCGGGCGCTGCGGGTTGCTGAGTGCTGCTTCAAGCGCTCGCAGTTCCGCCTCCATCAGGCGACCCGCGCAAGAGGGCAGAAGATGCGCCACACCTGTGGTCGACGCATGGGCGCGGTGCGCTGCGGAGAAGGCGTCGTTGCAGAACACGTCGCCCAGCGAGGCTAGGAATTCTGCCATCTTGGGATCGTTGGCCTCTTCCATCGGGCTAAATCGGGTGTTCTCCACCAAAACAACCGCATCGGCGGGTAGGGCGTCGATATCGGACCGCGACGGGCGCTCCATGAAGGTCACGCTGCGCCCAAGTGCGTCTTCCAGCGCGGGTTGCACCAGTTTCAGGCTCATCTCGGGGTTCGGTTTGCCCTTGGGGCGACCGAAATGCGCCAGCAGGATCGGCGTGCCGCCCTTGGCCAGAATGTCGGTGATCGTCGGCACGATCCGGGTGATCCGCGTGGCGTCCGTCACCTGACCGTTCTCCAACGGCACGTTGATATCCACCCGCGTCAGCACGCGTTTGCCAGCGAGGTCCATGTCGTCGAGCGTTTTCCAGGCCATTTGCCCCTCCTGATCCGAGTCAGCCCCGTGATGGCGATGTGCGGCGCAGACGTCAATGCAGTCCTTGGCAATCCGGCACCTGCGCTTTAAGTCTTGCCGCAACTTACCATCTGAAGGAGCACGGCATGGCCGAGATCAAAGACCCCGAGAACACCATCCTGATCGAGTTGAAGGACGGCACCGTCACCATCGAGTTGCTGCCCGATGTGGCCCCCAAACATGCCGAGCGCATGAAGGAACTGGCGCGGTCGGGCGCCTATGACAACGTGTGTTTCCACCGGGTGATCGACGGCTTCATGGCGCAGACCGGTGATGTTGAGCACGGCGACATGGAAGACGGCTTCAACCTGCGCCGCGCGGGCACAGGTGGGTCGGACCTGCCGGACCTGCCGGCGGAGTTTTCCAAACTGCCGCATGACCGGGGCACATTGGGCGCGGCGCGGTCGCAGAACCCGAATTCCGCCAATTCGCAGTTCTTCATCAACTTCAAGGACAACCATTTCCTGAACGGTCAGTACACGGTCTATGGCCGCGTGATTTCCGGTATGGAGCATGTGGACGCCATCACCCGTGGCGAGCCGCCTGCAAACCCGGACCGGATGATCTCCGTCAAGGTGGCCGCGGATGCGTAAGCTGGCGATTGCCTTTTCCCTGCTGGCGTCCCCGGCGCTGGCCACCGGATTGCAGATCGAGATCGCGGGCGAGGCCAATGGCACTGTCGTGATCGACCTGTTCGAGGATGTGGCCCCGCAGCACGTGGCACAGATCACCGCTCTGGCGGAAGAGGGTGCCTATGACGGCGTTGTCTTTCACCGGGTGATCGACGGCTTCATGGCTCAGACCGGCGATGTCGAATTCGGCAAGATCGACGGCGGCGATATGCGGATGGCGGGTCGTGGCGGCTCCAGTCGCCCGGATCTGCCGGCTGAGTTTTCGGACCTGCCGTTTGACCGTGGTGTCGTGGGTATGGCTCGGTCGCAGAACCCGAACTCGGCCAATTCGCAGTTCTTCATCATGTTTCAGGAAGGCTATTTCCTGAACGGTCAGTACACGGTGGTCGGCACCGTGACCGAAGGCATGGATGTGGTCGACGCGATCAAGCGCGGTGAAGGCCGCAATGGCGAAGTCATGGGCCGTCCGGATGTGATGAGCACGGTCACGGTCACCGAATGATCTGAATGTGCGTGGCCCAGTCGGGCCACGCGCAGGTTTTGCCGTTTCCGCCTTCGGGCGGCATGGGCGCTTGGCGCAGTTTGCAAAGTCACGCCTCCGGCAGGAGGGTTTGCAAATTTGCAAAAGCGCATTTGCGTATTTGTAAATAGAAGAAGCATGGGATCGCGCCCTGTCACAGACGCGTGTGTTGGGCTGTGCAGCTAAGGTATTTTGAGGCAAGCTGAACGCATAGTGGGGGAGGTTTTGTCATGCGTGGAACGATACTGTCGTTAGTCCGTCCTGAACAACGCCCAAGCTGTTGATAATGAATGAATAAACTGTGATTCCTGTAGCCATTTCCCGCAGGGTTTTGTATTATTGCATTGAAAACCCTGCAATTTGGTCTTGCCATGAAGCACCGTAGTCGGCT
>NZ_JAEPMO010000152.1 GCF_017643905.1 Marivita sp. | reverse complement strand
GCGGACCCGCATCGAAGAACCTTGCCGCCTACGGCCGATGGCATGCCGCCCGGAACAACGCGGACCGCTCCTACCTTGATGCGCTCAGGCTGCTGCTCGCTTCAGGCCCTCGCGCCAACACAATTTGCTGACACCGCCTGCTGGGAATTTCCCGCGCCACTGATTTGTGCACGATCAAACTCTATGGAATTCATGAAGGAATTATGAATTGATGGAGGTGTCGAAATCTGAAATGGATCAAATTTTATCCACACAACTCCAAAAATTAACTACTGATTAATGCTCTCTATAGAATATCGAGATCAACACTCTGTGAGAGATAAAATGATTGTTCCAAATGGCCACGGTCTGACACTGAATGATCGATATGGGGCTTCCCCATCTCTTGAGCTCACCAATTCGGAAAGGACCAAGGCAGATGCATTCCAGTTTGAGATGATCAGTCGCGACCTACTTATTTTGAAAAAACAGGATTTTGGTTCAGGTGGTGACAATCCTCGTCTTTCGGCAGAAACAAGTCATAAAAATTATTTTTTTCCAAACATCCATTGTCAGATAAGCTGTTCTGACAGCGATCATGGTGCTGAAGGATCTATCGAGCCGGTGATGGATGGCGATGGGACAATCCCAACTGATCTTAAGTTTTCAGAGCATTCCAAACATCCAAAGCTTCCTGAAGCCCAGTTACTTTTCAGTTCTGATTCAAACGAAGCTGTTTCCTCTTCTGATCTTATAAACCTGACAAAAGATCTGGACATTATTGTTCCGTCAGACGACGAAAATCCCAGAATGTCCGATCTGGATGTTTCAGATAAAATTCTGGAAAATGAAGCTTTTTCAGCGCCTTGGTTGGTCCGTGCAAATGTATCGAGTCAGCCGCTAAAACCTCAAGACTACTTCTTGCAGTATCGACATAGTCAGGTCGATGGAAATACTCCTTCGCTCGGATTGCTTCGATTGATAACTGGTAAAAGAAACTTGGAGAAAGTTGTGCACATTAAGGGCCACGAAACACCTGACCCGAAAAAGTTTGGACTAGAAGCAATACGCTTGCATCAAACCGCACAAACCGGTGAGGATATTGACATTCGCCCAGTCCGCTCTCCTGCCGGATTAACACGTGTGCCGACATCAGCTCATTCGCACCCCGAAATTCAAACAAAGGAATTTCCAATCAGCGGTAGCGTTGAAAATCAAAGGCCAGCGCAGTTACAGCAAGATACGAACGGTCTGCACCCCAGCTGGGACCCCAAAAATCCAACTGTGCCAACATTTGAGACTTCAATCTACATGACGACGCCCGAATTGGATGCGGAGGTGCCGCCGACGCACGCGCCGCGTTTGAGCGAAAGCAGTCTGAGGCTGGTGGCACACGATCGGCTTGTCGCAAATCCGCTACCGCTCCAACCTCGGGCGCCAGACGGTAATGGCGCGGAACCGCAGTCTTCGGTCACCGTTGAGCCCATCGGTGACATATTGGATGTGACTTTCACGTCCTCCAGCAAAGAGGTTCTCGATCTGATGTCCCGTAATCAGCACGAACTCAAAACGACCTTCAAACGTTTGGGCATCGAAGGGTACGAATTCACGTTCAACAGTGGCCGTTCGGGATCTGACGCGCAAAAGCGTTCGCCGGAAATTCGACCATCGGAGACGGAAATCGACCTTTCGATTACCGCGACAATACAAAACTTTGATGCAGTTGTCTCCGGCATCGACAAGCGAGTGTAAAGTACGATGGATGTAGCTTCGATCATGGGGGCAAACAGTAGCACGTCTCAGGCGCAAATCTCGAATGTGTCGCAGGATTTCGAGACTTTCCTGAGGATGTTGACCACGCAGATCCAAAACCAGGACCCGCTCAGCCCAATGGCGGCCGACCAATTCGCAAGTCAACTGGCGTCGTTTTCCATGGTGGAGCAGCAGACTCTGACCAATCAGAAACTGGATATTCTTGCTTCCGCGTTTGGTGCTGGTGGCATCAAGGCATATGCGTCAGTCGTCGGCAGGTTTGCCTTGCATGAAGGACCGTTTGATTTCACCGGGGCGGAAATAACGCTGGAAATCGCTGATATCAACGAACTCGACGGAGATGTTAAACTTGTCATCCTCGACTCAAGGGGCGCGGTTGTTTCCCAAGCCGCCTTGGCTGCGGGACAGTCGAGAGTGACTTGGAATGGCACGGATTCCGAAGGTCGGATTGTAGCTCCTGCCACCTATACGGCGGAAATCCGCAGGGTAGCAGATGAAACAAATATCGACGTGCGCATTGCCACAGGTGATTTGGTCGAAGAAGTGCGATTTGGGGCGACGCAGGTGGAATTGTTGCTGGCCAACGGCACGGTCGTTCCTGAAACGGCGATCACGACGCTGCGGTGATCAGCCCAGTGTTTCACTAAGAGCTGACTTAACTTCCGCTTGCGCAGCACCCATCAAGACAGGGTCTTGCAACGCCCAAAACTGTTTCCAAGTCATTTTAACAATGCAACTAGGCCTGAAGCGGTTTCACGACGAGTTCGCCTTCCTCCTGCGCCTTCATCGCAAGCGCGGCAGCATGTGCGCCGGCTGCGGTGGTGAAGTACGGGATCTTGTCATAAAGCGCGACCGACCGGATATCGCGGCTGTCTTCTACGGCTGCCGCACTCTCGGTTGTGTTCATCACGAGATCGATCCCGCCGTCTTTCATGAGATCGACGATATTGGGCCGACCCTCGTAAACTTTCTTGGTGACTTCACAGGTGATACCGTGTTCCGACAGGAATTTCGCTGTGCCTGAGGTCGCCACGATCTTGAACCCAAGTTCCACGAGAATCTGTGCGGTTTCTACAAGCTGGTCAGTCTTGTCATCATTCTTGATCGAGAAGAACACGCTGCCGGAACGGGGCAAATGGTTTCCCGCGCCAAGCTGTGCCTTGAGGAACGCCCTCGGGAAAGATCGGTCCCATCCCATGACCTCGCCAGTGGAGCGCATTTCCGGGCCGAGAATCGTGTCGACTCCCGGAAAACGTGCGAATGGCAGCACGGCTTCCTTGACCGAGAACCACGGCATCATCGGATCGGCAAGGGTCATCGGGTCCGCTAGCGGCAAGATCGTATCGTAATCCGCGTTCTCGGGATAAGGGTCACGCATCGGGAAGTTGGTCAACGGTTCGCCCGCCATGACACGTGCCGCAATGGAAGCGATGGCCGAATCTGTCGCCTTGGCGACAAAAGGTACCGTACGCGAAGCGCGCGGGTTCACTTCGATCAAATAAACTTCGCCATTCTTGATCGCAAATTGCACGTTCATCAGACCAACGACGTTCAGCGCAAGGGCCAGGGATTCGGTCTGGCGATTGATCTCGGCAAGAATGTCGTCGGAGAGCGAGTAGGGTGGCAGCGAACAGGCGCTGTCGCCCGAATGAACGCCTGCCTCTTCGATATGTTGCATGATTCCAGCAACATGGACCCGCGTGCCATCGCAAAGCGCATCCACGTCAAGTTCCACCGCTCCGGACAGATAGCTGTCCAGAAGGACCGGGCTGTCGCCGGACACTACGACCGCCTCGTTGATATAGCGTTCAAGGTGACCCATATCGCGGACGATTTCCATCGCGCGCCCGCCCAGAACGTATGAGGGTCGGATGACCAGCGGAAAGCCGATATCTTCTGCAATCGCCATGGCTTGCGCACCGGTTGATGCGATGCCGTTATGGGGCTGCTTCAGACCGAGCTTATTGACAAGCGCCTGAAACCGTTCGCGGTCTTCGGCAAGGTCAATCGCATCCGGCGTGGTCCCGAGGATTGGAATGCCCTCGGCCTCGAGAGCGCGAGCCAGCTTCAGCGGCGTCTGCCCACCGAACTGCACGATCACACCGTGAAGCGTGCCGTTCTCCTGTTCCACGCGCAGGATCTCGAGGACATGCTCAAAGGTCAGCGGTTCAAAATACAAACGATCCGAAGTGTCATAATCGGTCGACACGGTTTCAGGGTTGCAGTTGACCATGATGGTCTCGTAACCCGCGTCAGTCAGCGCGAAACAGGCATGGCAGCAGCAATAGTCGAATTCGATCCCCTGACCGATCCGGTTGGGGCCACCCCCGAGGATGACCACTTTCTTACGGTCGCTCGGACGTGCTTCGCACTCGACCTCGCCCATCATCGGGGCTTCGTAGGTGGAATACATGTAGGGGGTTTGCGCTTCGAATTCGGCGGCGCAGGTGTCGATCCGTTTGAAGCAGGCCTTCACGTTCAGCTTCAGGCGGCGCGCGCGGACGTCTTTTTCTGTAAGACCTGCCAACTTGGCCAGTCGGGCATCGGTGAAACCCAGCATCTTGAGGGCGCGCATGCCAGCCTCGTCAGCCGGAAGCCCGTTGGCGCGGACCACTTCTTCGGCTTCGACGATTTCGCGGATGCGGGCAAGGAACCATGGGTCAAACATCGTCGTCGCGTGAATGTCGTCATCAGACAGGCCGTGCCGCATGGCCTGGGCAATGGTGCGCATCCTGTCGGGGGTCTGTTTGCTGATCGCCTTGATGACAGCCGATTTTTCCGGCGCGCCCTCGATATCGATCTCATCAAACCCGGTCAGACCGGATTCCATTGAGGCCAGCGCCTTTTGCAATGACTCGTGAATTGTACGGCCAATCGCCATAGCCTCGCCCACGGATTTCATCGCAGTGGTCAGATGCGGTTCGGATCCAGGGAATTTTTCAAAGGCAAATTTGGGGATCTTGGTGACCACATAATCAATAGTCGGCTCGAACGACGCGGGCGTCACCTTGGTGATGTCATTGTCCAGCTCGTCGAGCGTGTAACCCACCGCCAGTTTTGCCGCTATCTTGGCAATCGGGAAGCCCGTTGCCTTTGAGGCCAACGCCGAGGACCGGCTGACCCGCGGATTCATTTCGATCACGACCATGCGTCCGTCCTGCGGATTGATCGCCCACTGGACGTTGGACCCACCGGTCTCAACACCGATCTCGCGCAAAACGGCGATCGAGCCGTTGCGCATGATCTGGTATTCCTTGTCGGTGAGCGTCAACGCAGGTGCGACCGTGATGGAGTCTCCAGTGTGTACACCCATCGGATCAACGTTTTCGATGGCGCAGACGATGATCGCATTGTCGGCGCGATCGCGCACGACTTCCATCTCAAACTCTTTCCAGCCCAGCAGCGATTCATCGACGAGGATCTGATTGACCGGCGACGCATCCATGCCCGAGCGGCAATAATGCATGAAATCTTCGCGGTTGTAGGCCACGCCACCGCCGGTGCCGCCCAAGGTGAATGCGGGTCTGATGATCGCAGGCAGGCCGATGTGCTCCAGTTCGGCCAAGGCCAAGGCAACACCGGCATCCAGGTCGGCGTTTCCGTTCGCCTTTTTCGGGGCGGTGATGATCGTGGCCTTGGGGTTTTCCAGCCCGATCCGGTCCATGGCTTCGCGGAAGAGCTTGCGATCCTCAGCCATTTCAATGGCTTCACGCTTGGCCCCGATCATCTCGACGCCGTATTTCTCAAGGACGCCCATTTCTTCCAGCGCCAGCGAGGTGTTCAATCCTGTCTGACCACCCATGGTCGGAAGCAGCGCGTCAGGACGCTCTTTTTCGATGATCTTGGCGACGATCTCCGGAGTGATTGGTTCGATGTATGTGGCGTCGGCCAGTTCCGGATCAGTCATGATGGTGGCCGGATTCGAGTTCACGAGGATGACCCGATACCCTTCTTCGCGCAGCGCCTTGCATGCCTGCGCACCGGAGTAGTCGAATTCGCAAGCTTGCCCGATGACGATGGGCCCTGCTCCGATGATCATGATCGATTTGATATCGGTACGTTTGGGCATTGTGTCACCTCGTTTTGCGCGGTCCAAGCCGGGTGCAGACCCCGGCGGGCAAATTCCAGCGGGTTATAGACATGCGTGAGTGACGTTCAAGCCTCTTGCGACGTTGTTTTTACCCGTACACGCTTTTCAGCGTTGGCCACGTCCGATGCCGTCTCGCGCCGTATGCGCCCCTCGCATTGTGCAACGGGACTATCGGCACTCTGGAACGGCTACGGTTTGGTCACATTCGTCAACCGGACATGGCGGAATCCTACGCGATGTCTGGACTTTTGCACCAAGCTGCATCATTGAGCCGGGCGACCTGAAATCTACAGAGAATTGGAAATCCGACATGCATGCCTTTCGCAGCCACACCTGCGCCGATCTGACCAAGGCCGATGTTGGCCAGACCGTCCGCCTGTCTGGCTGGGTGCATCGCATCCGGGATCATGGTGGTGTTCTTTTCATCGACTTGCGCGACCATTACGGCGTCACACAGCTTTTGTGCGATTCGGACAGCCCGGTTTTCTCGAATGTCGAAAAGGTTCGGTCGGAATGGTGCATCCGCATCGACGGTGAGGTGAAGGCGCGTGACGCAAGCCTTGTGAACCCGAAATTGCCGACCGGCGAAATCGAAGTGTTCATCCGCGACATGGAGGTGCTGGGTGCCGCAGAGGAACTGCCGCTCATCGTGTTCGGGGATCAGGAGTATCCCGAAGAAACACGTCTGCGGTACCGCTTCCTTGATCTGCGCCGCGAGGCGATGCAGCGCAACATGACGTTGCGGTCTGATGTGGTTTCCTCGATCCGCAAGCGGATGTGGGCGCAAAATTTCCGCGAATACCAGACGCCGATCATCACCGCGTCCAGCCCCGAAGGTGCGCGCGATTTCCTTGTGCCGAGCCGTCTGCATCCGGGCAAGTTCTACGCGTTGCCGCAAGCGCCGCAGCAATTCAAACAGCTGATCATGGTCAGCGGCTTTGACAAGTATTTCCAGATTGCGCCCTGTTTCCGCGACGAAGATCCGCGCGCCGATCGGTCGCCTACAGATTTCTATCAGCTCGACTTGGAGATGTCCTTTGTCAGCCAGCAGGACGTGTTCAACACGATCCAGCCGGTGATGCAGGGCGTCTTCGAGGAATTCGGCGGTGGTCGCAAGGTCGACAGCGAATGGCCGCAGATTTCCTATCGTGATGCCGCCCTGTGGTACGGGACCGACAAGCCTGACCTGCGCAACCCGATCAAGATGCAGGTCGTGTCCGATCACTTCCGGGGATCGGGTTTTGCGATCTTCGCCAAGCTGCTGGAACAGGACGGAACCGAAATTCGCGCGATCCCGGCACCGGGCGGTGGCAGCCGCAAGTTCTGTGACCGCATGAACGCCTTTGCCCAGAAAGAGGGTCTGCCGGGAATGGGCTACATCTTCTGGCGTGATGGTGACGACGGCATGGAAGCCGCCGGTCCGCTGGCCAAGAACATCGGCCCGGAACGTACCGAAGCAATCCGTCAGCAGCTGGGATTGGGAAATGGCGACGCTGCGTTCTTCCTTGGTGGCAAACCTGCGAGCTTTGAAAAGGTGGCTGGCAAAGCCCGCATTGAGATTGGCAACGAACTGGGTCTGACTGAAACGGACCGTTTTGCCTTTGCGTGGATCGTCGATTTCCCGATGTACGAAAAGGACGAAGAAAGCGGTAAGGTTGATTTCAGCCACAACCCGTTCTCGATGCCCCAGGGTGGCATGGACGCGCTAAATGGCGATCCGCTTGAAGTGCTGGGATATCAGTACGATCTCGCATGCAACGGATACGAGCTCATTTCCGGTGCGATCCGGAACCATAAGCCCGAGATCATGTTCAAGGCGTTCGAACTGGCGGGATATGGCGAAGAGGAAGTGCGCAAACGCTTTGGCGGGATGGTCAACGCCTTCCGGTTTGGCGCACCACCGCACGGCGGCTGTGCTGCGGGGATCGATCGGGTGGTGATGCTTCTTGCTGACACCGCGAACATCCGCGAGGTCATCATGTTCCCGATGAACCAGCGCGCTGAAGACCTGATGATGAACGCTCCGTCCGAGGCCACGAGCGATCAGCTCATGGAGCTTGGTCTGCGCGTCTTGCCGAAAGAAAGCTGACCGCAGGACAAAGGGTAGGGGGGAGCTTGTTGCTTCGCCCCGACCTTATGGGTGCAATTCCTGCGCAGGAATTGATCGGTTTGAAGAGAAGAAGCAAAGGCCACCCAAAATTGGGTGGCCTTTCGCATCAGATTGCGACGGCGTCTTGCACGCGGGTTTCGGCCAGCCTGGCCAGTCGGGACATAGGACCGTGGATCGGCAGGCCTTTGGACTGCGCAAGTGCGAGGTCCGCAGCGGCATGTTCCAGAACATGGTCCTCTGCCTCCATCGCAACGCCGTGCACAAAGGATGAGACATAACTGATTGCCTGCAAGTCCAGCGGACCTGCAAGGATTTCGGCGGCAAAGGCCATATCTTCTCGAAAGGCGACTGCGTCTGGTTGGATGATATCGGTTCTGACCGGGTGCAGCCCGCTTGGTCGCGCATCGTTTGGCAGGTGTTGGAGGATCGCGTGCTGAAACGCCCCAAGATTTGCGATGGGTTTGGCGAGGAACCCATCCGCACCGGCGGCAAGAGCGACATTTTCCGCAAATGGATCGCCGCTACAGGCAAGGATCACATCCACCCGCGGCGTAGATCGAGACAGATCTTCGATCAGTTCAGCGCCGTTTCCATCTGGCAGGCCGAGATCAATAAAGACCACTGACGGACGGTAGACCTGCAGGTGGCGGCGGGCGGATTTCAGGCAGTCGGCGCGCCTGAGACGGGCGCCGCTGTGAAGGCACATCAATCTAAGCGCATCACAGGCATACAAGCTGTTCTCGACAGCGAGGATCGTCAAACCAAGCAGCGGTCGGGTCGCTGTTGGCCTGCGCAGGTGGTCGAAAGCGTCATCGTCGATCATTTAACCCTCCGTGAGTCGCTTCATTTTGGCGCGGTCGCGGCTAACAGAGCGTTAATGGGCGGCAGGCTCTTGTCTGATTTTCCGGCTCGGGGGATAAGCCGCCAAATGCAAGACGGAGACAGAAGATGATTGGACGTTTGAATCACGTGGCGATTGCGGTGCCGGATCTCGAAGCGGCATCAGACCAATACCGCACCGCGCTGGGCGCGAAGGTTGGCGCTCCGCAGGACGAACCGGATCACGGCGTAACCGTGGTTTTCATCGAATTGCCGAACACGAAGATCGAACTTCTTTATCCGCTGGGCGACAACAGCCCGATCGCCGGGTTTCTTGAAAAGAACCCCTCGGGTGGCATCCATCACGTCTGTTACGAAGTGGATGACATCATCGCCGCTCGCGACCATCTCAAGGAAACCGGCGCACGCGTGCTGGGCGACGGCACCCCAAAGATTGGTGCGCATGGTAAACCCGTGTTGTTCCTGCATCCCAAAGACTTCAACGGATGCCTAGTTGAGCTGGAACAAGTCTGACGCGGCCCCATATTCGCATGTAAAGGAGCCTGCCCATGTCCATCACTTCTGCCATCGTCCTCTATGCCGTGATCTGGTTCATGGTGTTCCTGATCGTGATCCCCATCAGGCTGCAGACACAGGGCGATGTCGGGCAGATCGTGCCGGGCACCCATGCCGGGTCCCCCGAGGTACACAACCTCAAGAAAAAGGCGTGGATCACCACCTTTGTCAGTATCGGCCTCTGGATCGTGATCGCGGGAATCATCCTGTCCGGATGGATCACCGTGCGCGATCTGGACTTCTTTGGCCGGATGG
>NZ_JAEPMO010000231.1 GCF_017643905.1 Marivita sp. | reverse complement strand
CCGCCCAGAACCTCCGCAAACTGGCAAAGATCTTTCCTGCACCGCAGCAACCGCGAAACGCCTGACAGAAAAGGTGCTCGCGCAACGTTCAGCCGTCGATATTCTGCGCCAGCGAACGCCTGTTTTTCCACAGAATCAGCCCAGACCGGCCATTCGTCAGCGAGATTATCGCTGCGTCGGAACCTACCCGAAGCTGTCATTCGTGTTGGGGCGATTGACCCCACAAGGATTGACTTGTCGCGCCTCATCAAGGCAAGGCGCGCACATCTTCGGCAGCGAAGTCGATGAGCGTCCGTATTTTTCGAGGTAGTGTCCGACCCTCAAGGTAAACGGCGGTAATCGGCCCCCCATCCATGTTGAAATCCTCCAGCAAAGGAACGAGGCGCCCGGTCTCCAGCATGTCCGAGATAGCAAACCGCGGGGCATAGGCGACCCCCATGCCGACCGCGGCCAGCTCTATTGCTGCCCTTGCTGAGTTGACATGGAACCGGCCCCGCACCTGGGCGACGACCTGGGTGCCGTCTTTTCTGAACGTCCACCGATGCGGCTGGCGCCGGTTCGTGTCGACGATGCAGGCGTGCCGAGCGAGGTCATCTGGTGTTCGCGGTGCCCCATGCTCATTCACGTAGTCTGGATGCGCCACCAGTGAGCTGTGAAACGTGCCGAGCTTGCGCGTCTTCAGTGACAACGTCTCCGACACGCCCATCCGGAACGCCAGGTCTATGCCTTCTGCGGCCAGGTCGACGTAGCGATCGTCCAACCTCAGGTCGAAAGTCAGATCCGGGTGCGCTTCGGCGAACCGGGCCAGCATGCCGGCCACGTAGACTTCGCCGAAGGTCACGGGTGCTGAGACCCGGATGATCCCGGTCAAGCCGCGCGCCCCCTCCGACACGTTGCTCAGAAGAGCATCAAGCTCGTCGAGGACGGCTGGTGCTCGGGCGAGAAGGTCTTCGCCGGCCGGCGTCAACCCGACCTTCCGGGTTGTCCGCTGAAGCAACCGCGTGCCAAGCCGCGATTCCAATCCGGCTACGTATTTGGAGGTCAGGCGGTTCGAGACCCCCAGTTGCTCTGCACCTGCGGTGAAAGAGCCGGTCCGAGCGGTGGCCACGAAGGCCTTGAGTTCGTCGACGATGTCCATGGGCACCCTTTTAGGAACAAAATGGCGATAGTCATTCCATAACATCGCCATTTTATAGAAGATTGGGAAGTCTTACCTTCGCTTCAGTGGACAACAGGCCGCCCCGAGGGGTGGCGAACCGAAGGAGAAATGAAATGCGTATCGCAATTATCGGAAACGGCAACGTCGGCTCCGGGCTCGCCCAGGTGCTGGGCCAGGCCGGTCACGAGGTGTCCGCCATCGGCCACAACGACGACCTCTCCGCCGCCGTCTCCAAGGCGGAGCTGGTGGTTCTGGCCACGCCCTATGGCGCCGTGGCCGATCTTGCCGGCAAGGCCGACTTCGCCGGCAAGACCGTCATCGATGTCTCGAACCCGGTGACCGAGGACTTCTCGGGTCTCCAGGTCGGGCACAAGACCTCGGCCGCCGAGGAGATCGCATCCCGACTGTCCGGCGCGACGGTGGTGAAGGCGTTCAACACGATCTTCGCGCAGCACTACGGGACGGGCCTCAAGGTGAACGGACAACCGATCCAGACCTTCGTCGCCGCCGATGACGAGGCCGCGCGCGAGAGCGTCAAGGCGCTCGCCGCCGAGATCGGCCTCGAGCCGGTCGATTCCGGCCCGCTCGCCAACGCTCGCTACCTCGAGCCCATCGGCTTCCTGAACATCCAGTTCGGCTACGTCTTCGGTCACGGCACCGGGATCGCGCCGCGCTGGCAGTTTTCCTGACACCCCAACCCCACGAAGCATCTGACATGACCACGCAAACCAATACCGACTATGCCGCCGCAGCCCTTCGCATCTCGACCGGCGTCCTTTTCCTCGCCCATGGCTGGATGAAGGTGAGCGCCTTCACGATCCCCGGCACCGTCGCCTTCTTCGAAAGTCTCGGCTTGCCAGGCGTGCTGGCCTATTTCACGATCTTTGCCGAGCTGGCGGGCGGCATCGCCCTGATCCTCGGCGTCGGCACCCGTCTCGTTTCGATCGCGCTGATTCCCGTCCTCCTTGGTGCGACATGGGCCCATTCCAGCTTCGGCTGGAGCTTTTCGAATGAAGGTGGCGGCTGGGAATACCCGCTGTTCTGGACTGTGGTGCAAGGTGTCATCGCCGTTCTGGGGCGCGGAGCCTTTGCCCTGCGCGTGCCCGAGCTCGACCGGCGCCTCGGCCAATTCGCCTGACCGCCCTCGTCGGCCGTGGGTCACCGCCCGCGGCCGCGCTCTTTCACAAGGAGATCCGACATGACCATTGGCAACGACTTCTTCGACATGCATGCGGCGCCGCTTCGCATCGGGACGGTCCGGCTCAAGGTGCGCGATCTTGATGTGGTCTCGACCTTCTACCAGAGTGTGCTGGGGCTCAACCCGGTCGCGACCAGCGAACATAGCGTCACCCTTGGCGCCGGGAGCACCCCACTTCTGGAACTCGAGGGCGACCCGAGTCTCTCCCCGCTCGATCCCCGGCAGGCCGGTCTTTTTCACACCGCCTTCCTGTTGCCAACCCGATCCGACCTGGCCCGCTGGGTCGCTCACGCTGCCGAGGCGCGCGTGCCCCTGCAGGGGGCCTCGGATCACATCGTCAGCGAAGCGTTCTACCTCGCCGATCCAGAGGGCAACGGCATCGAGGTCTATGCAGACCGCCCGGTCTCGGCCTGGCATGGCGAGAACGGCGAGATCCGGATGAGCACCGACCCGCTGGATCTGCCGGACCTGCTGCAAAGCGCCGAAGGCACCGAATGGTCGGGTTTCCCCGAGGGCAGCATCGGCCATGTCCACCTGCAGGTGGGCGACACGGGCGAGGCCGATGGATTTTACCACGACGTGCTCGGCCTAGATATCGCGGCGCGCTATCCGGGCGCCAGTTTCTACGGCAGCGGCGGCTACCACCACCAGCTTGCCGGCAATATCTGGAACAGCCGCCGGGCCGGCAAGCGCCCCGAGGGTATCGCCGGTCTCGATGCCGTCGAAATTATTGTCCGGAACCCGCAAGACCTCGCGGCCATTGCCGCACGCGCCGAAAGCGTCGGCATTGCCAGCATCACGAACACGGGCGCCCTGACCCTGCACGACCCCTGGGGCACCGCCATCACGCTCAGGACCTGAGGAGAGACGACCATGCTGAGAAACGGAAAATGGGTTGCCGAGTGGCAGCCGGTTCAGGCCAAGGACGAAAAGGGCGGCTTCGTCCGCCAGACCTCCAGCTTCCGCAGCTGGGTCACGCCTGAGGGCAACGCCGGGCCGACCGGCGAGGGTGGCTTCAAGGCAGAGCCAGGCCGCTACCACCTCTATGTCGCGCTGATTTGCCCTTGGGCATCCCGGACGCTTATCGGGCGCAGGCTGAAGGGGCTGGAGGATGCGATCTCGGTCTCCGTGGTCGAACCGGAACTCTCCGACCAGGGCTGGCGGTTCGGCGATCTGGCCGAGGCTGAAGGCGCGTCCTACATGCACGAGATCTACACCCGGGCCGATCCGACGATCTCGGGCCGAGCCACGGTGCCGGTGCTGTGGGACAAGACGCGCGGGACCATCGTGAACAACGAGTCCGCCGACATCCTGCGGATGCTGAACTCCGGCTTCGGAGAGCTGGCGGACGACAGCATCGATCTCTACCCGGCGGACCTCCGCGAGGAAATTGACGCGCTTAACGAGCGCATCTATCCGAGCTTGAACAACGGCGTCTACCGCACGGGCTTCGCCACCACGCAGGTAGCCTACGAGGAGGCATTCTGCGACGTCTTCGCGATGCTCGATGAACTTGAAAGGCGTCTCGCTGACGGTCGCGAGTTCCTTTTGGGAGATCGCTTCACCGAGGCCGATGTGCGGCTCTTCGTGACGCTGGTCCGCTTCGATGTGGCCTATCACGGCCTCTTCAAATGCAACCTGCGCCGCATCGCGGACTATCCCGCCCTGAGCCGCTACCAGGAACGGATCCTCGCCATCCCCGGGGTGCGCGATACGGTCAGCATCGACCACATCAAGCGCGGCTACTACTCGATCAAGGCGCTGAACCCCACCGGCATCGTGCCGGTCGGGCCGGAACGGGCCCCGGTCTGAAGCTTCGGTCCTCCTCCTCGATCAAAACCCTGGCGCGCGCGAGGCGAGCCAGCCCCGCCAGCCACTGCTCACTCGGAACCCGAAAGCCGCCACGACCCTGGTGACGGCAGTCCAGAAATGTCCGCTTTTAGATCACCGAAGTCGCCGCTTCGCACTTGCAGAGAATGTCAGCTTCCCGCCGATTCTGTGGAAAAACAGGCGTTCGCTGGCGCAGAATATCGACGGCTGAACGTTGCGCGAGCACCTTTTCTGTCAGGCGTTTCGCGGTTGCTGCGGTGCAGGAAAGATCTTTGCCAGTTTGCGGAGGTTCT
>NZ_JAEPMO010000045.1 GCF_017643905.1 Marivita sp. | reverse complement strand
CTTGCCGTCCTCATTGCGGTAGGATTCGACAACCTGCAGATAGCGGCGCTCACCGCTTTTGTTGATCCGGAAAAACATACCTACATGATATGCCCGAAGATTCAACTAAACAACACCAATATAGGCAATGTGTGTGACTATAGAAATTTGCCCGAACACAACCGCTAAATCATTGAAATAACTCAGCCAGCCACCCTCAATTCAGGCGAATTTCGGCGGATTTTGTCGAACTTGGAAGGCCACAGAACGGCGCGGCGACGTGTTCCTGACCTTTGACGCCGACGAGAATGGCGTTCTGACACGCGAAGAACACGATCTCTTCGACGAGGCCCGCGCGCTTGATATGGCCGAAAACGGCGAGGGCCATGGCACAGGCAAGCGCAACCCGGCCAATGGCATGCTACGAGAAGTCACGGATGCCAATGGTGATGGAAACGTCACGCGCGAAGAATTCCTGGATGCCGTGCCCGCATGGTTCGCTGGCATGGACCGCAATGGCGACAACGTGGTCACCACAGAAGACTTTGGACGGGGCTAAACCCCAGCGCCCAACACGGGCGTTTTTCCGTCAACGGAAAAACCGGACGCGTCGACGCGTCCGGTTCCGCCCAGATCATCCGTCTTTGCGGATGGCCTCGTTCTTCGGATCATAGGGGCTGTCTTCAACCACCTCGGCATCCCAAAGCTGATCCAGAATCTTGACCTTGAGCTTGGTCCCCGGACCCGCCAGTTCAGGCTTCACATATCCCATCCCGATGGATTTTCCGAAGGCCACGGAATACCCACCCGACGTCAGACGCCCAACGCGGGTATCGCCATCATAAAGCGCCTCCCGGCCCCACGGATCGGCATCCTCCGGCCCGTCGATCAGCAGCGTGCAGCATTTCGAGCGTACGCCTGTGGCCACCATAGGCTCTTTGCCGTTGAAGTCTTTGTCGAGATCCACAAAGCGCGGCAGATCGGCTTCCAGCGGGGTTGCGTCGCGGCCCAGTTCGTTGCCGAAGGCACGGTAGGATTTCTCCTGACGCAGCCAGTTCTGCGCCCGCGCACCAACCAGCTTCAACCCATGCTTTGCGCCAGCCGCCATCAGCTGATCCCAGAGGTAGTTCTGCATCTCGATCGGGTGATGCAGCTCCCACCCCAACTCACCGGTATAGGCAACGCGGATCGCTCGCACCGGGCACATGCCCAGTTCGATGTCGCGGCAGGTCAGCCATGGGAACCGCTTGTTGCCCAGAACGGTCTCGGGATCGGCGTCCTTGACGATCTCTTTCAGCACATCGCGTGACTTCGGCCCGGCGATGGCAAAGACACCCCACTGTGTGGTGACGTCCTGGATCTCGATATACCCGAACTCGCCCATCTTATCCTCAGCCGCCTTGCGCAGGTAATCGGCGTCGTAAGCTGCCCAGGCACCGGCAGAGACAAGGTAATACTCGTGCTCGGCCAGCCGAACGATGGTGTATTCCGTCCGCGTCGTGCCCTTGGCGGTCAGCGCATAGGTCAGGTTGATCCGACCAACCTTGGGCAGCTTGTTGCAGGTGAACCAATCCAGGAACTGGGTCGCGCCCGGACCTTTGACGACATGTTTGGTGAACGCGGTCGCGTCGATCAGACCGACGCCTTCGCGCACGGCCTTGGCCTCTTCGACGGCATATTGCCACCAGCCACCCCGACGGAAGGACCGTGCGTCATGGTCGAAGTTTTCATCCGCGTCGAGCGGGCCATAGTAGTTCGGACGCTCCCAACCGTTCACATGACCAAACTGCGCGCCCAGCGCCTTTTGCCGATCATAGGCCGGAGCCGTGCGAAGCGGACGGCACGCAGGCCTCTCTTCATCCGGGTGGTGCAGGATGTAGACATGCTCATACGCCTCTTCGTTCTTGCGCGCGGCATATTCGGTGGTCATCCACGAGTCGTAGCGCTTGGGGTCAAGCGACGCCATGTCGATCTCGGCTTCGCCCTCGACCATCAACTGGGCAAGGTAATAGCCGGTGCCGCCAGCAGCAGTGATTCCGAACGAGAACCCTTCGGCCAGCCACATGTTGCGCAGACCCGGAGCCGGACCGACCAGCGGGTTGCCATCGGGCGTGTAGCAGATCGGACCGTTGAAATCGTCCTTGAGACCCACGGTCTCCGACGAAGGAATCCGGTGTATCATGCTCATGTATTCTTCCTCGATCCGCTCCAGATCAAGCGGGAAGAGGTCGGCGCGGAAACTGTCCGGCACACCGTATTCAAACCGGGCGGGTGCGTTCAGCTCATACGGACCCAGGATCCAGCCACCACGCTCTTCGCGCACATACCATTTGGCATCCGCATCGCGGATCACGGGGTGCTGTTCATTGGTCTTGCGATATTCGACCAGCGCCGGATCGGGTTCGGTCACGATGAACTGGTGCTCGACCGGGATCGCCGGCATCTTGATGCCCAGCATTTTCGCCGTGCGCTGCGCGTGGTTGCCCGACGCGGTCACGACATGCTCGGCCGAGATCACGATCTGCTCGTCGGACGGAACAAGGTTGCCGCCCTTTTCGACCATCTTCGTGCAGGTCACGTCCCAGTGCTCGCCCTTCCACTCGAACGCATCGGCCTGCCATTTCCGCTCGATCGCCACGCCGCGCTGACGGGCACCCTTGGCCATCGCCATCGTCACGTCCGCCGGGTTGATGTAGCCATCCGTCGGGTGATAGATCGCGCCCTTCAGGTCATCGGTGTGGATCAGCGGCCAGCGCGCCTTGATCTCTGACGGCGTCATCCACTCGCAAGGGACACCGCAGGTCTCTGCCGTTGTCGCATAAAGACGGTACTCATCCATGCGCTCATCGGTCTGCGCCATACGCAGGTTGCCGACGACAAAGAACCCCGCATCGAGCCCGGTCTCTTCCTCAAGCGTCTTGTAGAACTTGATCGAATAGTCGTGGATGTGGGTGGTCGCATAGGACATGTTGAAATAGGGCAGCAGGCCCGCCGCATGCCAGGTCGAACCGGACGTCAATTCGTCCCGTTCCAGCAGCATCACGTCGTCCCAGCCAGCGCGGGCAAGGTGATAGGCAATCGAGGTGCCGACGGCGCCACCACCGACAACCAAAGCTTTGACATGCGTTTTCATGGGTCTTCACTCCAAGGCGTTTGACCCTGTGAATACCGCCCGCGCAAATAAGCCACCAAACCGACCCGACACGTTGCAGCAGGAAAACGACGCGCTGTCGTTTCCCGCTATTATTGCAGCACGCGGGCGCGCGGATAGAGCGAACTTTCGGGTGCGAGCCGCGACCCTGCCGAAGCCAGAACAATCGGTGCGGCAAGCGGAACAGCAGCGCCTGATGTCGCGTCCGACGGTTCGGGTGTCATCCGAGGCAGCGAAATGCCCAGCGACGCCAGCGTCCCGGATTTTTCCGCCAACTCGAGCCCGTGGGCTGCGCCTGTCTTGACGGTATCAATCACGGCAAAGGCAATCGACGCTTCGGGACCGTAATGGTCCACGACCGACTTTTTATAATCCTCGAAGGAATAGACGTGGTCGGCGGCTTTGGCCTGACGCGTGTAATCCCATGTGCCGACCACGGCGCACACGCCAACCGCGTAAAAGCCAAGCATGAAGATACTCTTTACCAGCTTACCAATCATAAGAACCCCAGACAGACTTGCGGCCATCGTTGGTCGGCAAAGAGGTCTGAATGAGGTGCAAACATGGCTTTTCAAAGGGTCTTGGCCCTTAACCGTTTACGATCTAGCAACAATACGCGCCATCGGACGGAACGGGTCGCAGGCTCGGCTCCAAACCGCTTTGTCCGTCGATTGCCCTCCCTCAAAAAGGTTAACCTTAGGCTGTGGCAGATTCACGCTGGCGAAGCGCGTTCTGGCCCTTTCACCCCCGCCCAACCACACCTATAAGACCCTCGGCTTACGACCCAGAGAGTCGTTGGCCTAAGAGGTATTGGCGCGGGGCAGATCGCAGATGTTTGGACTGGACAAACTGTTGGGCATGTTTTCGTCGGACATGGCCATCGACTTGGGAACAGCGAATACGCTGGTCTATGTCAAGGGGCGCGGCGTCGTGTTGTCTGAACCTTCTGTGGTCGCGTACCACATCAAGGACGGGCAGAAAAAAGTCCTCGCAGTTGGTGAAGACGCCAAGCTGATGCTGGGCCGGACGCCGGGCAGCATCGAGGCAATCCGCCCGATGCGCGAAGGGGTCATTGCGGATTTCGACGTGGCCGAAGAAATGATCAAGCACTTCATCCGCAAGGTTCACAAGCGCTCGACCTTTTCCAAGCCCAAGATCATCGTCTGCGTCCCGCATGGCGCAACCCCTGTCGAAAAGCGCGCGATCCGTCAGTCGGTTCTATCTGCCGGTGCGCGCAAGGCAGGTCTCATCGCCGAACCCATCGCGGCGGCCATCGGCGCGGGCATGCCCATCACCGATCCCACCGGCAACATGGTTGTCGACATCGGCGGCGGGACCACCGAAGTGGCGGTTCTGTCTCTCGGCGACATCGTCTACGCGCGGTCGGTCCGCGTCGGTGGCGACCGCATGGATGAGGCAATCATCAACTACCTGCGTCGTCAGCAGAACCTTCTGGTCGGCGAATCGACCGCCGAACGGATCAAGACCTCGATCGGAACGGCCCGCATGCCCGATGACGGGCGCGGCACCTCCATGATGATCCGGGGGCGCGATCTGTTGAACGGCGTGCCCAAGGAAACCGAGATCAGCCAGGCCCAGGTGGCCGAGGCTCTCTCAGAGCCCGTTCAGGCGATCTGCGAGGCGGTCATGACCGCTTTGGAGGCCACACCTCCGGACCTTGCGGCCGACATCGTTGACCGCGGCGTGATGCTGACCGGGGGCGGCGCATTGCTTGGGGATCTGGATCTTGCCCTGCGCGAACAAACGGGATTGGCGGTGTCCATCGCGGACGAAAGCCTGAACTGTGTAGCTTTGGGCACTGGCAAAGCGCTGGAATATGAAAAACAGCTCCGCCACGCGATTGACTACGACAGCTGATCTAACCACCCAATTGTCCCATTATATGTTAAGAGTGCGCGCAACCTGATCTCAAACCCGGTTCCCTTTTTTCGGGTTGCGCTTGGAAAGGGAAGTTTTGGCGAAGAACGGCACCAACAGCGAAGACTACACAACCCCTCTGCGGCGCTTGCTGCTGGCGGTCGTCATCTTGTGCTTGCTCGGCCTGTTCTTCATCTGGCGGATCGACAGCCCCCGCGTGGAACGCTTCCGCGCGGCGGTGATCGACACGGTCATCCCCAGCTTTGACTGGGCGATGGCCCCAGTCACCGCAACGGTGAACATCGTTCGCGATTTCCGCAGCTATCAACGCATCTACGAACAGAACCAGGAACTGCGCCGCGAACTGCGCCAGATGACCGCCTGGAAAGAAGCCGCGCTCCAGCTTGAACAGGAAAACGCCAAACTGCGCGACCTGAACAACGTGCGTCTTGATCCGCGCCTGACCTACATCACCGGAGTGGTTCTGGCGGATTCCGGATCACCCTTCCGCCAGTCGGTACTGATCAATGTTGGCTCTCGGGACGGAATTGTTGACGGTTGGGCAACAATGGATGGCACTGGCCTTGTCGGGCGCATCTCGGGCGTCGGACCGAACACCAGCCGTGTCATCATGCTGACCGACGCGACCAGCCGTATTCCGGCGACGATCCAACCTTCGGGTCAACGTGCGCTGATCGTCGGGGACAACACCTCGGCACCACCCATCGATTTTCTGGAAAACCCGGATCAGGTCCGCCCCGGCGACCGCATCGTCACCTCTGGGGATGGCGACGTGTTCCCGCCGGGCCTTTTGATCGGACAAGTCGCCCAAGACCCCGGTGGACGCCTGCGCACCCGACTTGCTGCCGACTATGAGAGGCTCGAATTCCTTCGCGTTCTGCGCGATCATGGCGCGCGCCGCGTGTCCAGCCCATCAGCGCTGATCCTTCCGGAAACCCCACCCGGCGTCACCGATGCCGCCGCAGCAGAGCCTGAACAGTAATGGATTCGGGGGCTCTGCAAATCTGGGGCATGCGCCTGCTGTTCGTTCTGCTGACGCTGCTGATTCTGTTTTTCCACCTCTTGCCGCTTAACCCGGCGCCAAGCCAATGGGCCGGTCCCGATGTGTTGGTCGCGATGGTTTTCGCGTGGGCAGTGCGCCGACCCGAATATGTTCCGATCCTGCTGGTCGCCGGGGTGATGCTTCTTGCAGACATGATGCTTCAACGCCCCCCCGGTCTGTGGTCAGTTCTGGTAGTTTGCGCAGCAGAATGGCTCAAATCTCGCGAAAGACGACAGCGGGAAACGACATTTTTTCTTGAATGGCTCACCTTCGCGGGTACCCTGATCGTGATTACGATCCTCTACCGCACGGTAATGGTGGTCCTTATACTTGCACCCGGCACGCTCGTGTTGAGTCTGGTTCAGGTTTTGATGACAATCGCCATCTATCCTGCGGCTGTGGGCGTATCCTTTTTCCTTTTCGGCGTGCGCAAATCCGCACCCGGAGACATGGATCGGCTGGGGCGGACCCTATGAGACGAGCGCCAAAGGATACCGCGGAAAGCGTCCGCAAAATCTCGCGCCGCGGGCTTTTCCTTGGCGGCGTGCAGCTTGCCTTTGCGGGGGCGCTCGGGCTGCGCATGCAACATCTGCAGGTTGATCAAGCCGATGAATTCCGCCTGCTCGCCGAAGAAAACCGCATCAACATCCGCCTGATCCCGCCCACCCGTGGCCAGATCTTTGACCGCAACGGCGTGATTATCGCAGGTAATGAGCCGTCCTACCGCATCACGATCGTCAAGGAAGACGCTGGCAATGTCGATGAGGTGATCGCGCGTCTGTCCGCTCTGGTTGAACTGGACGAAGATGAACTGAACCGGGCGCTTACGGAAATGCAGCGCAGCGCACCCTTCCTGCCTGTCACCGTGGCCGAACGCGTGACGTGGGACGACATCAGCCGCGTCGCCGTCAACGCCCCTGCCCTACCCGGTGTCACGCCCGAGGTCGGCCTGTCACGCATCTATCCGCGCCGGGGCGATTTCGCGCATGTCGTCGGCTATGTCGGCCCTGTCAGCGAACGAGATCTGGCGCGGTACGAAACACCCGACCCCGTTCTGCGCATTCCTCGCTTCCAGATCGGCAAGGTGGGTATCGAAGCGCGTCACGAAGAGGTCTTGCGTGGTCGTGCCGGGGCCAAACGTGTCGAAGTGAATGCCGTCGGACGCGTGATGCGCGAACTCGACCGCCGCGAAGGCATACCCGGTGCCGACATGCAGCTGACCGTCGACACCAAACTGCAAAGCTACATTCAGGCCCGTCTTGGTGAGGAAAGCGCGTCGGTCGTCGTGATGGACGTGAACAACGGTGATCTCTTGGGGATCGCCTCGTCTCCGTCCTATGACCCCAACAAATTCGTGCGCGGCATCTCTGTCGCCGATTTCGGCGAATTGCGCGACAACGATCACCGTCCACTCGCGTCAAAAACGGTGCAAGACGCGTACCCCCCCGGATCAACCTTCAAGATGGTCACCGTTCTGGCAGCACTGGATGCCGGGGTCGTCGCCCCCGACGAAACCGTCTGGTGCCCCGGTCACATGGAGGTCGGGGGCCGTCGCTTCCACTGCTGGAAACGTGCCGGTCACGGACATATGAACCTCGAGCAATCGCTCCGCGAAAGCTGTGACGTCTATTACTACGATCTCGCGCTCAAGGTCGGAATTGAACGGATCGCAGAGACGGCACGACGGCTCGGTCTCGGCCAGGCGTTCGGCATCGGCATGTCTGCGGTGACCGAGGGACTGGTTCCGAATATGGACTGGAAACAGCGCGAACGTGGCTCAAGCTGGGTCATCGGCGACACCGTGAACGCCTCGATCGGTCAGGGCTTCGTACTCAGTTCTCCTTTGCAGCTTGCCGTGATGACCGCCCGCCTTGCCACCGGCAAAGAGGTCACGCCCCGCCTTGTCCGCAGGATCGGCGATACCGAAACCGCAGAAACCGGCGGTGCGGAACTGGGCTTCAACGAGAACCATCTGCGCCAGATCCGGCGTGCCATGTATGCCGTGACCAACAACCGGCGCGGTACCGCCTATGGCTCTCGCATCATCGACGAAACCGTCCGCATGGCGGGCAAGACCGGCACCAGCCAGGTGCGCAACATCACCGCCGCTGAACGTGCACGCGGGGTGACCCGCAACGAAGACCTGCCCTGGAACAGGCGCGACCACGCATTGTTCGTGAACTACGCCCCTTACGAGGCACCCAAGATCGCTGTGTCAGTCGTCGTTGAACATGGCGGCGGCGGATCGGCGGCGGCCGCACCCATCGCGCGCGACGTGACCTTGCAGGCGCTGTTCGGGCAAGACCCGCCGCTTGACGCCTATCCGTCCAAAGACCGGGAACGCATCCGCAGCCAGCAGGAACGTCTGCAACAGGTTCTGCGCGAAAACGACCCGGATGGCCGGAGCCGCGCATGAGTTATCTTGAGTATACCGTCAAGACCGTCCCAAGCGGCTGGCGCAAGATTCTGTTCATCAACTGGCCGCTGGTCATCCTTTTGACCGCCATCGCGGGCGTCGGTCTTTTGATGCTCTATTCCGTGGCGGGAGGGTCGATGACCCCCTGGGCGGAACCGCAGATGAAACGCTACGCGCTGGGGCTGACGGTGATGTTTATCGTCGCCATGGTGCCAATCTGGTTCTGGCGCAACATGTCGGTGATGGCCTATCTCGTCGCGTTGGCACTTCTCGTTGCGGTCGAGTTTTTCGGAACGGTGGGCATGGGCGCCCAGCGCTGGATCAACCTTGGCTTCATGCGTTTGCAGCCGTCCGAGCTGATGAAAATCGCCATGGTGATGATCCTGGCGGCCTATTACGACTGGCTCCCGATCAAGAAAACCTCCCATCCGTTCTGGGTGCTGGTGCCCGTATTCATCATCCTGTTGCCCACGTTTCTTGTTCTGACCCAACCCGACCTTGGCACGGCCATTCTGCTGGTGGCAGGCGGCGGTCTGATGATGTTCCTCGCAGGCGTGCACTGGGCCTATTTCGCCACTGTGATTGCCGCCGGGATAGGGGGCATCTACACCGTGTTTCTCAGCCGCGGCACCGATTGGCAATTGCTCAAAGACTACCAATTCCGCCGCATCGACACCTTCCTCGACCCGTCCTCAGATCCGCTCGGCGCGGGCTATCACATCACGCAGGCGAAGATCGCGATGGGGTCTGGCGGCTGGACAGGACGTGGCTTCATGCAAGGCACCCAGTCGCGGCTCAACTTCCTGCCTGAAAAACACACCGACTTCATTTTCAACACCTTGGCCGAGGAATTCGGCTTCATCGGCGGCATCTCCCTTCTGCTCCTCTACGTTCTGATCCTTGTCTTCTGCATCGTGTCTGCACTCCAGAACCGCGACCGCTATTCCTCGCTTCTGATCCTTGGGATTGGCGTGACCTTCTTCCTGTTCTTCGCCGTCAACATGTCGATGGTGATGGGCCTCGCCCCGGTCGTCGGCGTACCGCTGCCACTGGTCAGCTATGGCGGTTCGGCCATGTTGGTCTTGATGCTCGCGTTCGGCTTGGTACAGAGCGCTCATATCCACCGACCGAGGTAAGCCATGCCGATCAACGTCCTCTTCGCCGCCCACGAAAAACGCTGGGCGCAATACGAAGCACCTTTGCGCACCGCTCTGGACGACATCGGTGTGGACTATTCGCTGGCGACCGACATGCCTCCGGCAGAGGTCGACTACATCGTCTACGCGCCCAACTCACCGGTGCAGGATTTCACGCCCTACACACGTCTCAAGGCGGTTCTGAACCTCTGGGCCGGGGTCGAGGACGCTGTGGGCAATCCGACCCTCAAGGTGCCCTACGCCCGCATGGTCGATGACGAAGGCCTGACCCAGGGCATGGTCGAATGGGTGACGGGCCACACCCTGCGGCACCACCTTGGCATGGATGCGCATATCATGAACCCGGATCACAAATGGGTGCCCGATGCGCCGCCCGTGTCTGCCGATCGCCCGGTCGGCATCCTCGGCCTTGGTGAATTAGGCAGCGCCTGCGGGCAAGCCATTGCGCGGCTTGGCTTTCCGGTCAGTGGCTGGGCGCGCAGCCAGAAACAGATCGGCGGCATCACCTGCCATACAGGCACCGACGGGTTGCGCGCCGTACTAAGCCAGTCGCAGATCCTGATCCTGCTCCTGCCCAGCACACCCGCAACGGAAAACACGCTAAACGCCGAAACGCTGGCAATGCTTCCCAAAGGCGCGTTCATCATCAACCCCGGTCGCGGCCCCCTCATCGACGACGACGCTCTCCTTGTCGCTCTCGACTCCGGCCACATCGCGCACGCCACGCTCGACGTGTTCCGCGTCGAACCCCTGCCGCAGGACCATCCATTCTGGGCACATCCCCGCGTCACCGTCACCCCGCACATTGCGTCCGAGACCCGCGCGCCCAGCGCGTCCCGCGCCATTGCCGAGAATATCCGCCGTGGTGAAGCGGGTGAGCCGTTCTTGCATCTTGTGGATCGGGACGCCGGGTACTAAGCCCGGCCCAACCTGTCAGGAGCTCCCGCCATGAAATTTGACCGTTCGGTAAAAATCGCCCCATCCATCCTGTCCGCCGACTTTGCCAATTTCGGCGCCGAGATACAGGCAGTTGAAGCACAGGGCGCGGACTGGATTCACGTTGATGTCATGGACGGCCATTTTGTACCCAACATCACCTTCGGCCCCGCGACCTGCGCTGCGATCCGTCCGCATATCAAGACGGTGATGGACGTGCACCTGATGATAGCACCCGTCGATCCCTACATCCAGGCCTTCGCCGATGCCGGTGCCGACGTGATCACCGCTCATGTCGAGGCTGGTCCACACATCCACCGCACGCTTCAGGCCATCCGCGCCACCGGTGCCAAGGCGGGCCTCGCCCTCAACCCCGGCACCCCGGCCGAGGCGGCTGCCCCCCTGCTCGACCTCGTGGACCTGATCTGCGTCATGACCGTGAACCCCGGCTTTGGCGGCCAGAAATTCATCCATTCCTGCGTGCAGAAAGTCACCGAACTGCGCGAGATGATCGGCGACCGCGAAGTGCATATCGAGATCGACGGAGGGGTCGATCCCTCGACCGCTCCGCTTGTCGTCGCCGCAGGCGCAGACGTGCTGGTCGCAGGCTCTGCCGTGTTCAAAGGCGGCTCGGTTGACAACCCTGCACCCTATGGCGAGAACATTCGGGCGATCCGGGCGTCGCTCTAACCCTCGACCTCGAACACGTTGATCCATTTGGCAACGATGGCGGGGCGGTCTGCCCCGTCGATCTCGACCGTGACATCCCATGTCACGTCATAACGCCCGGGTTTCTCCACCACTTCGGCAACGCTGAACCGTCCCCGTATCCGTTGCCTGGCCCTTACCGGGCTGACAAAGCGAATTCGGTCGAACCCGTAGTTCAACCCCAGCAGCATGCCGGGGATCTCGGGCTGCACATCGTAAGACATAGCCGACAGCATCGACAGGGTCAGGAAGCCATGTGCCATGGTCCCGCCCTGCGGGGCCATGCGTTCTGCGTCCAGATGGATGAACTGCCAATCCTCGGTCACATCGGCAAAGGCGCTGATCCGGTCCTGCCCAATTTCGTACCAGCGCGAAAGGCTTGGCGGCATGTTCCGCAAAAGGTCAGCGGACATCCGGCAGCACGTAATCGGCAAACTGCTGGCGCAGGGTGAGCTTGGACACCTTGCCCGTCGCGGTCAGCGGCAGCGCATCCAAGTACACCAGATCATCCGGCAACTGCCACTTGGCGAAATGCGGCTCCATCAGCGCGTGAATATCGGCCAGAGTCGGCTGACATCCCTGTTTCGGAACAACCACCAAAACCGGGCGTTCATCCCATTTCGGATGCGCAATCGCGATCACGGCGCAATTGGCAACATCGGGATGCGCCATCGCGACATTCTCCAGATCAATCGAACTTATCCATTCGCCCCCGGACTTGATGAGGTCCTTGGACCGGTCCTGAATGCTCAGATACCCATCGGGCGAAATGCTCGCCACGTCGCCAGTGCCGAACCACCCTTCAGAATCAATGGCGGCCTTGGTCGCGTCTTCATTGCTGAAATAGCCGGAAATGACTGCGTTGCCACGAACGTAAAGCTCACCGACCGCTTTCCCGTCATGCGGCAGGCGTTGCCCATCCTCACCGACAATCTTGAGGTCCACGCCAAACATGCGCCGCCCCTGCAAAGATTTCCGCGCCATGCGGTCCTCGAACGGCGCGTCATCCATCGTGTTCGGCAACTGGCCTGTCGTACCCACCGGGCTCATTTCGGTCATGCCCCAGGCGTGGCAGACGTCAATGTCCATCTTCTCGAAGAACTCGATCATGCTGCGCGGCGCGGCGGACCCGCCGATCACCACTTGATCCAGCGCGGACGGCGGCTTGCCGCGCGCCTCTATCTCGGCCCGCAGGCCCAACCAGACGGTCGGCACGCCCCAGCTTGCCGTGACCTTCTCGTTTTCCATCAGATCATAGAGCGACGGCCCGTCCAGCTTGCCCCCCGGCATGATCAGCGACGCCCCGACGATGGGCGCGGCATAGGGCATGCCCCAGGAGTTGACGTGGAACATCGGCACGACCGGCAACAATCGCGCGCCTTCGTGCAGCGAACGCGGCAGCGTCACCGCAATGAAAAGCGCATGTAGTACCGTGGAGCGATGGGAATACAGCGATCCCTTGGGATTGCCCGTGGTCCCCGAGGTATAGCACAACCCCGCGGCAGTCTCTTCCGGCAGGTCGGGCCAGTCAAACTCGGTCGCGTGTGGCGCGATCAGGTCTTCGTAACAATGCAGGTGCAACGCGGATGTCGGCATGTGGGCGGCATCGGTCATCACTACCAGCGTCAGACCGGACGGCAGGTGATCCTTCAACGCCTCAAGGATGGGCACAAAGGTCAGGTCGACAAACAACACCCGGTCTTCCGCATGGCCGATGATGTAAAGCATCTGTTCGGCAGACAGGCGCGGGTTGATGGTATGGCACACGGCCCCCATCCCGGAAATCCCGTAATACAGCTCGAAATGGCGATAGCCGTTCCACGCCAATGTCGCCACGCGGTCGCCCTGCTGCACACCCAGAGCATCAAGTGCATGCGCCAATTGCGCAGTCCGTTTGAGAGTCTCGGCATAGGTCTGGCGGTGCAGATCGCCTTCGGTCCGAACCGACACGATTTCCCCGGCGCTGTGGATTTCCGCCGCGTATCGCAGCAGTTCGATCACCGACAATGGCCGGTTCATCATCATTCCGTGCATCAAGCCCTCCCTTGCCTTCTGCCCTGTCGTTCCAGATACACTGGTGATCCGACCGATCACGCGCAACCCCTAACAGTGAGGAAGCAATCCCATGTCCGACACGATGTCCCGCATCACGCTGGCCCGCCGCCCCAAAGGCGCCCCTGTGCCCGAGGATTTCAAACTGGAAACTGGCTCGCTGCCCGCGCCCTCCGACGGTGAGGTGCTGATTGAAGTCACCCACTTGTCGCTCGACCCCTACATGCGGGGCCGCATGGACGATATGAAAAGCTATGCGCCCTCGGTTGATCTGGGCGGCACCATGACCGGTCAGGGCGTGGGTCGCGTGCTTGCAAGCAAGGCAGACGGGTTTGCCGAAGGTGACACCGTAACCGGCATGACCGGCTGGGCCAGTCACGCCTGCCTGCCGGGCAAGGACTTGCGTAAACTTGACCCTTCGCTGCCGCCTTCAACCGCGCTTGGTGTTCTCGGTATGCCCGGCCTGACCGGCTGGGTCGGCCTCAATGAATTCGGAAAGCCAAAAGCGGGCGAAACGCTGGTTGTCGGTGCCGCCACCGGACCTGTCGGGTCCATGGTCGGGCAATTGGCAAAACAGATGGGCCTGCGCACCATCGCCATTGCCGGGGGTGCCGAGAAATGCCGTCTGGCTACTGAGACCTTCGGCTTTGACGCTGCCATCGACCACCGCGCCCACGCCGACGCGTCCTCGCTGCGCAAAGCGATTGCCGAGATCGCACCAGATGGCGTGGACATCTACTGGGAAAACGTCGGTGGTCAGGTGCTAGAGGCCGTGATGCCGCTGATGAACGTGCACGGGCGCATCCCGGTCTGCGGCATGATCGCTTGGTATGGCGGGTCGAACATCTCAACCGAAAACCAGCTTCCCGGCATGTGGCGCAGCATTCTGGTCAAACGTCTTCAGGTGTCGGGCTTCATCATCTTCGACCATTGGGATCAATACCCGGCCTTCCTCAAAGATGTTGCCCCCAAGGTCGACAAGGGCGAGATTGCCTATCTCGAAGACGTGGCCGAAGGTCTGGAAAACGCGCCGGATGCCTTCATCGCCATGCTCAAGGGCGGCAACACCGGCAAGCAGATCGTCAAACTTTAGAAATCGGCTTCGACTTCAAGCGCCAAGGGGGCCGCGGGGGCGGCCCTCAGATCATCAACCTGCAACGGTCCATTGGGTTTCGACAAGCGGTTGCGCACCACCCAATACAGGCGGTTCGACGCCCGCGTGATCGCCACATAGGCCAGACGTTTCCACAGGGGCTGTCCCGCCTCGCTCCGTCCCATGCGGGCTGCCGCGTACAGGTCGGGCGCAAAGACCTGCACCTCGTCCCATTGCGAGCCCTGCGCTTTGTGGATTGTCACTGCAGCCCCATGCAGGAACGTCGCCCCCATCCGGGCGGCAAATGGGATGAACGGCTCTTCCTCGTCCGGCTTTTCGATCTTCACTATCGAGGCCGCCGACACCTGGGGGTCTTCGGCTCCGATCACATGCAACCGCGAAAATCCCGGTTTGCGACCCGGCCCAAGGTAGATCACCTGCGCGCCCTTGATCAGCCCCCGCGCCTCAAGGTCCAACCGTTTCTTACGGTGCTTGAGCGGCAATTCCAGCCCGTCACAAATCAGAGGCTCGCCTTCCAGCAGCGAATCCTCGGGCGCGCCATAGACCGACCGAAACGCATTGATCAGCCGGATGCGGGTCGCGTTGCGCCAGACCAGAACCGGTGAGCGCGCCATCAGATCAACCTCGACCCGTTGGCCAAGGACCACCCGGTCATCCGTCCGTGCGATGTCCTCGACCATGCGTTCAAACCCGTCGAAACTCAGGTTCGGATCGGCAAGCGCATGCGCCAAGTCCAGAATGGGGTTGTCCGCATCCTGCCGGTGAATGCGATTCAGGTTCAGCACCTGGCTGGGCGCAAGCGTATCGAACACCATCTTGCCCGACTGGTTCACCGGGGCGAGCTGCGCCGGATCGCCGAACAGCAGCAGGTTCGGGAAAATCTCGCGCAGGTCCTCGACCTGCCGTTCATCCAACATCGACGCTTCGTCAACAAACCCGATGTCCAGCGGATCTTCGCGCCGCTTCCAGCCGGTGATGAAATCCGACCCTCGCAAACCTGCCGCGGCCAACGCGGCAGGAACGGATTTGTGCGACTCGTAAGAGACCTGCGCCCGTGCGAGCGCCTCTTCGGTCAAACCTTCAATTTCGGGCTTGTCGCCATTGCCCATCAGCCATTCGGCGATGCGCTCGTATTCGGGGTCATAGACCGGAGTATAGAGAATACGGTGAATGGTCGTCGCGGGCACACCGCGCATCCGAAGCACAAACGCCGCCTTGTTGGTCGGGGCGAGTACTGCAAGCGTCCGACGGTCCTTGCGCCTACGGCCTTCGTAATCGCCTGAAACGACCTCGACACCTGCCGCCTGCAAGGACTTGCACAGCTCGGCCAGAAGCAGCGTTTTGCCCGATCCCGCCTTGCCGGTGATCGCCATGATCTTGGTCTTGCCGTCACGCGGCGGCAGCAGAAGACCATCGTCAAGATCGATGCCCGCTTCGCGCAGCATCTCGGCCACCGCATCATGCGCGGCGGCCTGATCTTCGGAATATGTAAGCGCAGGCAAGGTCATGCGCGGACCCTATAGCGCCCGCGCATCAGGCACCAGCGTCAGGCGGCGCTTACATCCTGTTGCGGCACCACGTCACCAAAGGACGCCTCTAACCAACCGCGTGAGACCTGCAACGGGATGCCCGCCACGCGCGAGACCCGCTTCTGCGCCGCTTCGCTGAAGTCCCAAAGTCCCACGCTGATCGATTGCCGCCCTTCGCCCTGCGTGCCCAGAACCTCCGGTGCTGCGCCGATCCGATTATAGATCCGCACCATCCGGGCATCGAACACGCCGACAAAGTGCTTGATCCCAAACCCTTGCATGATCTCGCCTCCGGCAAGCATCAGTGCCGCCGCCGTTCCGGGTTCAGCACCACGCGCAAGACAGAACCTCGTGCATTCCCAAATGAAAGGGCTCTGGAACGGCACGCCATCCGTCAGATCAAGGAAATGATCGTTCACCATCGTCCGTCCTGTCGTCGGCAGGAACCGCATCGACCCGCCATGCGACCCGGTCGCGGTTTCCCAGATCACGTAGAGCGGATTGAGATCGTCATAGTCGTCCCGCTCCTGCCCGCTCGCGTTTACCGTTACATCCCAACCGAGCCGGGTCTTGAATTGGTCTGCACGATCTTCGAACATGGTGCAGGCCAATCGCGGGTACTTGGCCAGTTGATCCCCGTAGAGATATCGAATCATGAGAATGTCCTCCGTTGCCGGGGAACACGCTCGTGTTCAAAGATGAATCGGTTCTTCAGTCAGCGTGCGTTGCGCCGCGTTCGAAGGATTGTTTCCCAATTGGAAACGGTTAGCCCGGATCAGACAACGATCTGACCCCGCGCCATCGCCCGCGCCACAGCATGGGTGGTGTTCATGGCCCCCAACTTGAACCGGGCGCTTTCGATATAGACCCGCAACGTATGTTCCGAGATCGACAGCGTTTCGGCCACCTGTGCGCGGCTGTATCCAACTGCAACAGCGTCATGGTTTCCACCTCGCGCGGCGACAGCGGTTGCGTGGGTTCCGGTTTGCGCCCCGGTTCCAGCCGCAGCGCGGTCTGGTTGAAGTAATGAGCAAAAAGGATCAGGTCGCGCCGATTAAGCTCGGTAAAGTTGCGCCATTGTTCATCGTCGCAGGTGTGACTGACCGTAAACAGGGCAAACTGCCCGTTTGGTCCGCGGATCGGGATCGAATACCCTTGATTGCCGACACCGTGCTCGATCGCGTCCTGCATGAAGGCGCGCGCTGCCTTGCCCGACCAGTCAAGCCGCTTCCAATCCACGGGGTGGAAACGCTGATAGCATCCGATCACGACGGGATCGATGCGCAGATATCCCTTTTCCAGATAGCGTGTGACCCATTTCGGATCATAGGTGCCGCAGCCATATTGCGTGCCGTTGCTGGACACCCAGTGATACACCATGTCATCGACAGCGTAGTGGTCGCACAGCCACTCTATAATGCTTTGCAACTCGTCAAGTTGTTCTGCCCCCTCCAACCGACCGATCACGTCGTCCAGTTGCGGCACTCGTTCCAAGAAGCCCACGGTCTATCCCTTTACCGCGCGCGCCGATCTCTGCTTCTGCAACCAATTGCGTATCGTCAAGTTTGGCTGCCAGCGCATCCAGATCATTCGCGACAGCGAACGTCTTGAGGTCGGTCAACACATCAATGATCCAGTCATGTCCCACAACACAGTCATCCTCAGATGGTTAACAAATGGTTAATGCAACTATAGCATGTGACGTTTTCTTCGCAAACTCCCTGATTCCAACTCCCCATTTATGGTGAGGACACGAACACTCTGAGCAGCACCCTAATTGCCCACCCTGAATACGAAAAACCCGCGCGCCTTTTGGCCCGCGGGTTTGTTCTAACATCCAGAAGTAAGCAGAACGTTACGATCTGGCGGCCAACGCATCCTCGAACGTGCGCAGCCCGGTCTTGGGGGCTTGAACGAGAACCGCCATGTTGCCGGGCTTGTGTTCATTGCGCAGCATCTTGGTATGCGCCTGCGGGATCTCGTCCCACGGGAAAACCTCGGACATGCAGGGGTCCAGACGACGTTCGACCATAAGCTGGTTGGCCGAGGCAGCCTGCTTGAGATGCGCAAAGTGCGAGCCCTGAAGACGCTTCTGGTGCATCCACATATAGCGCACGTCGAAGGTGCAGTTGAAACCTGTGGTGCCGGCGCAGATCACGACCATGCCACCCTTTTTGCAGACCAGCGTCGAGACCGGGAAGGTCGACTCGCCCGGGTGTTCAAACACCATGTCGACGTTATTGCCCTTGCCGGTAATGTCCCAGATCGCCTTGCCGAACTTGCGGGCCTCGTTGAACCATTCCTTGTATTCGGGCGTGTTCACCGTCGGCAGCTGTCCCCAACAGTTGAAGTCTTTCCGGTTGATGACGCCCTTGGCCCCCATGGACATCACGAAGTCGCGCTTGTCCTCGTCCGAAATCACACCGATCGCATTGGCACCCGCCGTATTGGCCAACTGGATCGCATAGGATCCCAGACCACCGGACGCACCCCAGACCAACACGTTCTGACCGGGACGCAACTCATGGGGCTGGTGCCCGAACAGCATCCGGTAGGCCGTGGCAAGTGTAAGCGTGTAGCAGGCGCTTTCTTCCCAGGTCAGGTGCTTGGGGCGCGGCATCAACTGTTGGGCTTGAACGCGCGTGAACTGCGAGAACGATCCATCCGGCGTTTCATAACCCCAGATGCGCTGCGTCGGGCTGAACATCGGGTCGCCGCCGTTGCATTCCTCATCATCGCCGTCGTCCTGATTACAGTGGATCACCACCTCATCGCCGACTTTCCAGCGCTTCACCTTGTCGCCAACCTTCCAGACGATCCCCGATGCATCGGACCCAGCGATGTGATACGGCTGCTTGTGGCCGTCAAATGGGCTGATCGGCACGCCAAGACCGGCCCAGACACCGTTGTAGTTCACACCAGCAGCCATCACGAGCACCAGAACCTCGTGACTGTCGATCTCCCAGGTATCGACCACTTCGACTTCGAAAGACTGTTCCGGCTCACCATGACGCTCGCGGCGGATCGCCCATGCGTACATCTTCTTTGGCACATACCCGAGCGGGGGCATCTCGCCGATCTCGTACAAATCTTTCTCAGGCGCATCATACGCCGCGATGCTGGTCTGCTGGTCCAGTGCCATCGGAGCCTCCATAGAGTCATGTTTTTCCGTGCCGCAATGCAGAATCGCGGCGTCTGACCCTGAAATAGGACCCTCCTTGAAATTATGCAACAAGATTTCGGTCTATTTTGTAATTTTATGACCGAGCGACTGCAGAAAAATCTTTGCACCCGCAGAATGCAGTCAGACGAGATGCCGGATCGAATTGGCATAGAACCCGGCAAGCGCTTCCTTGCCCGGCGCGATGCTGATCCGTTCACCGTCTTCAACCACAAGTCGCCGCTCTCTTAGATTGCGCAGCCCGAAATCCACGGCATAGTCCCGGTTGTTGCGCGGAACATGAACCTGCGCAGCCTCCAGACGTGTCAACATCTCTGTGTAGGCCAGTTCGAGATCAGGCCGCGACATGGCCCCGTTCGTCAGCAGCAGATGCGAGATCAACGGAACCGGCAGCACCGGAACCGCAGCCGCGATCCGCTCCATGATCGTGGCGGAAATCGCGTCCGGTGTGCTGGCCTCTTCCGGCACCTGACTGAGTGTCAGAGGTTCTCCAAAGCTGACCGCTGCATAGCCGAAGCGATGGAACTTTCCGGTGATCCGCAGCCAGATCTGTCGCAGGATCGCGAAGAACACGACACTGATCCGCGCCCGGAATTTGCGCTCTCCCTTGGCTTGGGCACGCATCAGGATGGTATCCTCGAGAACCCGGTCATAGTTCAGCGCAATCGGCACAAACACCACGTCCCGCTTTGCCGCCTCCGCGCCTTCGAGGATGTATTTCAGAATACCGACCTTGGGCGCAGCCAGACTGCCATCAAGGCTCAGCCCACCTTCGGGAAACACCGCCTGTGTCACACCAGCGCCGGTCGCCTGCTGCACGTATTTCGCCAAAACCTTGCGATACAGATCATTGCGCGATTTGCGCCGGATGAAATATGCGCCCATCGCCCGGATCAAACGCGACAGCGGCCAGACCCGCGCCCATTCCCCCACAGCATAAGACAAGGCCGACCGATCTGCAGCCAGATAAGTGACCAGCACATAATCCATGTTGGATCGGTGGTTCATCACAAAGACCACCGTTGCCTCGGGATCGACATTGGCCAGACCCGAATCCTGATGCACCATTCTCACGCGATAAAGCGATGTGCTCAGAAGCCGTGCTGCGCGAATGGCGAAACCGAAATAGGCCCATGCCGAAAAGGACGGCACGATTTCCTTGGCGTAACGCCGCGCCCGTTCAAAGGCCACGTCCTCGCGCACCGCTTCCTCTTTGGCATGATCGACAATCGCCTGTGTGATCTCAGGGTCGTAGACCAGTCGCTGGATCATGTCCTGACGCCGCAACAGCTTGAAAGGCTGGATGGGCCGTTCAAGCCGTCCGTTCAGCTTTTTGACGGCCCGCTCCATGCGGCGCCGAAAGAACCAGCGCACTGACGGAAAAAGGAAATGCGACGCAAAGGTCACTGCCGCGAACAGCAGGATCAAAACGAAGGCCCAAAGCGGTAATGTCACCTGCGAGGTCATGCGCACACTCTTGCAATGAACCCGGTCCGGGTAAATGACAAAGCACGTGCTCGGTCGCTCCGATGCGACAACGACTGGCTTTCTATACCAAGAGCCGTCGCATATGCTGTCGCGCAGCAACAAAAACCACGCCGCAGCGCGGCGAATTGACAGCGACATAAAGTTTCGCGTATGCATCGCACAACGCAACAAGATTACACACCCGAATCCCGCCTGACGGAGCCGACATGACCGACGCACAGACAGCCACACGTGACAAACCCTGGCTTATCCGCACCTATGCAGGACACTCGACCGCGCAGGCCTCGAACGCGCTCTACCGCTCGAACCTGTCCAAAGGGCAGACCGGTCTCTCCGTCGCCTTCGACCTCCCCACGCAGACGGGCTACGACAGCGATCACGTTCTGGCACGCGGAGAAGTCGGCAAGGTCGGCGTGCCCGTCTGCCATCTGGGCGACATGCGCACACTCTTCGACCAGATCCCGCTGGAACAGATGAACACCTCGATGACGATCAACGCGACCGCCCCGTGGCTGCTCGCGCTCTATGTCGCCGTGGCCGAGGAACAGGGCGCAGATGTCAGCCAACTGCAAGGCACCGTACAGAACGACCTGATCAAGGAGTATCTGTCGCGCGGCACCTATATCTGCCCGCCGAAACCGTCGCTTAAGATGATCGGGGACGTGGCTGAGTACTGCTACACTCATATCCCCAAATGGAACCCGATGAACGTGTGTTCCTACCACCTGCAAGAAGCGGGCGCGACGCCGGAACAGGAACTGTCCTTCGCCCTGGCCACCGCCATCGCCGTTCTGGATGAATTGAAGCCCCGCGTCCCGGCGGAAGATTTCCCCGCGCTCTGCGGCCGCATCAGCTTCTTCGTCAACGCAGGCATCCGCTTCGTCACCGAGATGTGCAAGATGCGCGCCTTCGTCGATCTCTGGGACGAAATCCTGGAACAGCGCTACGGCGTGACCGACGCGAAATACCGCCGCTTCCGCTATGGCGTTCAGGTCAACTCGCTTGGCCTGACCGAACAGCAGCCGGAAAACAACGTCTACCGCATCCTGATCGAGATGCTGGCCGTTACGCTCTCAAAGAAAGCCCGCGCTCGGGCGGTCCAGCTTCCTGCATGGAACGAAGCGCTTGGCCTGCCCCGCCCTTGGGACCAGCAATGGTCGATGCGGATGCAACAGATCCTCGCCTATGAAACCGACCTTCTGGAATTCGACGACCTCTTCGACGGCAACCCCGCCATCGACGCCAAGGTCGAACAACTCAAGGAAGGTGCCCGCGCCGAGCTTGCCAACCTCGACTCCATGGGCGGCGCCATCGGCGCGATCGAATACATGAAGGGCCGTCTGGTCGATTCAAACGCCGACCGCCTGAACAAGATCGAACGCAACGAGACCATCGTCGTCGGCGTGAACAAATGGGTCGAAGGCGAGCCTTCGCCGCTCCAGACCGAAGACGGCGGCATCATGGTCGTCGACCCAGCTGTCGAGCAGGAGCAAATCTGCCGCCTGAACGCATGGCGCGCCGAGCGTGACAATGATGCCGTGCAAAAAGCCCTCGCCGATCTGCGCGCCGCCGCCAAGGACGGCGCAAACGTCATGCCCGCTTCAATAGCCTGTGCCAAGGCCGGTGTCACAACCGGCGAATGGGCCGGCGAGATGCGCGCCGTCTATGGCGAATACCGTGGCCCAACCGGCGTGTCGAAATCGGTCTCCAACAAGACCGAAGGACTGGACGACATCCGTGAAGCGGTCAACGCCGTCAGCGACCGTCTGGGCCGCCGCCTCAAGTTCCTTGTCGGCAAGCCGGGCCTTGACGGCCACTCCAACGGCGCTGAACAGATCGCCTTCCGTGCCCGTGATTGCGGCATGGAGATTGACTACGAAGGCATTCGCCTCACCCCGGACCAGATCGTCACCGCCGCGCGCGACAACGAGGTTCATGTGGTTGGCCTGTCGATCCTGTCAGGCAGCCATATCCCACTGGTCGAAGACATGATGACCAAGATGCGCGATGCAGGCCTCGGCCACATCCCGGTCATCGTCGGCGGCATTATCCCCGACGAAGACGCCAAACGCCTGCGCGCGATGGGCGTGGCCAAGGTCTACACCCCCAAGGATTTCGAACTGAACGCGATCATGATGGACATCGTCACGCTCGCCGATCCCAAGGCAGTCGCCGCCGAGTAAAAAGGCAAACCGCTTTTCCGATGCCATGTCAGCGGGTACGGTGAAAATCGTACCCGTTTACAGTTTTGGAAAGACGTTGATGAAACATCTTATTGCAGCCGCCCTTGTTGCCATTTGCCCTGTTGCCGCTTCAGCGGAAACGCAACTGGATCGCCTTGAAACCATTTCGGAACGCATGAACGATGCCATGTTCGACGCGATGATCCGTATGGTCCAACAACAGGGTGGCAATCCCGAACCACTGCGGTCTGCAATTCCAGATGGAACATGGGACGCCGCATACCGGGATGCTGGCGCTTGCATGCTTGAAAGTTTCGTCGCCGCCTCAAGCACATCCGCCGTCGATAAAATGCTCGATGACATGGAAGCCTTCATTCCGAAGATGGCAGAAGTGGACCTCGAAAACATGAGCGAAGAGACCGATTTTCTGCCCGAAGGGATCTCAGAGGATTTCTCAATTTCGGTGAATATGGAATGTGGGCTGACGGACATCATGCTGGACCGGATGGAAAAATCGGGCTTCATGGCGGCGATGATGGCGGCCATGGGCGGGAATTGACGCTATATAGCGTCAATAAAAGATTGAGAATCTGACGCGAATTGGCGTCAGAAATCATTTCCAATGAGCTGACGCCAATTCACGTCAATCAACTCATCCTTGTGGAAATTCGAATTCCAAACAACCCTGTATAGGGCCAAATCGTGCCGGAACTATCGAAAGATGTTTCTCGAATTGACTTGCAGAAAAAGAAGAGTATTCCAATTTCACCCAACGAAAATAATGTCCTCTTGGAGGGAACTATGAGTATTGATCTCAACAACATGTCCAAAGAAGAGCTGACGAAGCTCATCAAGGACGCCGAAAAGCACTCAAGACAATCGAAACACGCCGTCTGACCGAGGCCAAAAAAGCAGCCGAGTCTGCGGCCAAGGAATACGGTTTCTCATTGGATGAACTCTTGGGAACGTCGCCGAAAAAAGGCTCCAAAAGTGAACCGAAATACAAGAATCCAGCCGATGCATCGCAAACCTGGACAGGAAAAGGCCGCAAGCCGAATTGGGTCAACGACGCGCTTGCCGCTGGCAAAAACATGGAAGATCTGAAGATCTGATATGACCGTTCATATCGGAGCTCCGAAGGGTGAAATTGCCGAAACCGTGCTGATGCCCGGTGATCCCTACCGCGCGAAATGGGCGGCGGAAACCTTTCTGAAAGATGCTCGACTTGTCAACGAGGTGCGCGGAATGCTCGGGTTCACGGGAACGTGGAACGGGCATCCGGTCACCATTCAGGGGTCAGGAATGGGCATGCCCTCGTTTTCCATTTATGCCAACGAACTCATCCGCGATTACGGCGCGAAAACACTCATTCGCATCGGATCGTGCGGCGGGATGCAGCCCTATGTCGGAATCCGCGACGTCATAATCGCCATGACGGCAAGCACGCTGTCCACACCGTCACGGGGGATTTTCAAGGAATTGAATTTCGCACCCTGCGCGGATTGGAGCCTTTTGCGGGCAGCTGTTGCGGCTGCCGAAGCCAAAGGCACCAAAACGCATGTCGGCGGCATCTATTCTTCGGATGTGTTCTACGACGAACGCCCCGATTTAAACGAACAGATGACCCGTCACGGCATTCTTGGCGTCGAAATGGAAGCAGCCGAACTCTACAATCTCGCGGCCCGCCACTCGGTCCGCGCCTTGGCGGTTCTGACGGTTTCCGATCATCTGCAAACCGGAGAAGCCTTGCCATCGGAAGATCGCGAACGCAGTTTCGGAGACATGGTCGAAATCGCGCTGGCCGCCGCTTTCGCATAATCAAAGACCAAGGCCGGGACATTCGACAATGTCCCGGTCTTTTCCAATTCCCGCCACATCCCTGTGTCACGAACATGTAATGCCGAATTGGATCGTGGACATATACACTCTGTTGACGACGCGCGTTCCAATCCCGCGCATGCTGTTCCTGTTCAGCGTGATCACCCTCTCGCTCTTCACACTCACCGCGCATCACCAAGCCGCTCTCAAGGAAATCGGCCTGGTTCTGCCCGTGATGTGTGCGCTCTTCGGGCATGTGGCAGTTGTTGCCGTCAAAATGCCGGACTCACTCAACACCTATGACCGCATTGGCATCAGAAACGCCGGGGGCAAACTGATCCTGATCTGGCTCGCGGCGTATGCGGTTGCCATTGCGCTGCCGTCCATGGCCGCGGCACAGGCGGCCTTCACACTGACGATTGCAGTCTATCTCTGCCTGTTCATCGTTGTTTTCTATTTCTACGAAGACGGCGACAAGGTCGGTTGGTTTGCGCGCGATTGGACCGATGGCCAACGCAACGCTGCAAATTGGCAGGTCGTGCGGCTTGTGGCCCTGATCCTGCTCAACGAACTTGCCGCCCGACACGGCACCGCGCTCGACTGGATCATCGCGATCACTCTGGGCCCGATCGCCCTGCACTACCTGATGTACTGGACAATTCTTGCCACGCATCCCTACGACAAGACCAGCCGCCCTGACTAACCGCGCCCGTGGCTCCGGTCATAGCCATTGACCGGCGGTGACGCCCAGCCATGCAAAGCGCCATCCGCAGGTTTCAGAACCTCAACCCGCAACGGATAACACGCCGCCACATCGCTGGTATGCTCGGCTGAACAATCCCCACCGGGACAGGCCGACAAAGCCCCCAGAAGATCGACCTCGGCAAAGAAAGTCAGATGGTCGCCCGGCCGCACCGGGCTGGCCTTCATGAAATATTGCCCGGTCTCCCGCGTGAAGCCGGTGCACATGAACACGTTCAGCACGTCATGCACATGCGGCTCGGCCTCTGCCAAAGACAGACCAGTGGCATCCGCGAGTGCCCGGGTCAGGTTTGAATGGCAGCAATGGTGGTACTGCACCCCCGACAGCAGGTTGCCGGTATACGGATCGCAGCGCGTGCCGATCACGTCATGTACCGACCCGCCGTAGGCGTCTATCCCGTACCAGCCCAGCGTGTCCTCAACGATCGTCGCCATCGGGCGCAGCGTCGGAAAGGACGACCACAGCCGCTCGCCTGTGGTCACATGCGTTCCATGCAGCGCGCGTGTCTTTCCGGAATAGAACCGCTCGGACAGGTCATGGGCGTTCCAGAGATTCAAATCCCCGACCTGTGGACCATCCACACTCACGATCCGAAAGAACGATCCGGCAGGGACACGAAAGGTACAGGCCTCACGCGGCGCGGCAATGGCCACGTCCACCACCTCCGCCCCAGCCAACGCCCGCGCGTAAAGCGCCATGTCCGGCACCGGCAGCGTGTCGTTGGGATAACAGATCACCGGCGCAATAGCGCGGCGGGCTTCGGCATCTTCAGGAACATGTGTCATGCCGCCATGATTGGAACCAGACGACGTCATGCACAAGCCCCGTTTAATGCGCGCGGTCCAACACCTCGACTGACAGAACCGTGGGCAAATGCCGCGCGATCTCGTTCCAATTGTCGCCTTCGTCGAAGCTTGCAAAGACCGACCCGGAATTGGTGCCGAAATAAATGCCCGCTTGCTCCCGTTGATCCGTCGCCATCGCCTGCCGCAACACGGTGAAATAGCATTGCTGCGGAAGCCCTGCGCGACAATCCTGCCACGTATCCCCACCATCGCGTGACCGCCACACGGCAGCCGCCGCATCCGGCGGATAGCGCCCGGCGGAATCCCCGTTCAAAGGCAGCGTCCACAGCGTATCCGGATCATGCGGATGCACGGCAACGGGAAAGCCAAAGGTAGACGGCAACCCTTCGGTGATGTCGTCCCAATGGCGGCCGCCATCACGTGATCGCCAGACCCCGTGGTGGTTCTGTTGATACAGCAGATCGCTGCCACCAGCCCGAACCATATTGTGCACGCAATGCCCGATCTCGCCATTCGACGGCGCCGCCGGGTGGTGATGATCCTGACAGGCTTCAGCATTCGACAACCGGTTGCGCCGCTCCCAGGTCGCGCCGCCATCCTCGGTTGCGAACACACCGGCAGCAGAGATGCCAATCCACATCTTTTCCTGAACATCGGGGTCAGGAACGATGGTGTGCAGCACCATCCCCGCCGCACCGGGGTTCCACGTATCGCGCGTCGGATGCTGCGAGATCCCCTCGACCATCTCGAATTGCGCACCACCGTCCCGGCTGACCAGCAATTGCGCCGGATTGGTCCCGGCATACAATGCGCCATGTGCGAACTTCACCGACCACACCGCCTTGAGACCCTCAAACGGTATAGGCTTGTCCTCCCAGCCGATCATGGCGGCAAAACCGGGATCATTGGCGGCCCACTCGTCCATCTGGCCCTTGGTCAGCTTCGTCAGGTCCCACGTCGCGCCGCCGTCCCGCGACACGAACACCCCGGCCCCGGACCAGTCGTTCCCGCCACCAGCCGCCAACAGGCCGGTCTCGGGATCACCGCTGACATGGTTTATTGTCCAGCCCTCGCAATGCGGGCCAGACAGCGCCCAGTTTGCGCGACTATCTTGCGATGTCAGAAGAAAAGCGCCCTTGGTCGTGCCGACCAGTACCGTAATATCCGCCATGATGCCCTCCCGCAGATGGCGGGAGGGTACTCCTCTTGGCCGAGTCTCGATAGCACGAAGTGCGCTATCAGATCGCGATCACGTCAAGCGGCGGGAAGCCGTTGAAGCCAACCGACGCATAGGTCGAGGTATAGGCGCCGCAGTTACGGATCACGATGCGGTCGCCCGATTGCAGACCCAGTGGCAATTGCACTGGCTGCTTTTCGTACAGAACGTCGGCGCTGTCGCAGGACGGACCGGCCAGAATGCAGGCGCCGGTCGGCTCGTGGTCACGGTCGGTGATGAACTGGTAGCGGATCGCTTCGTCCATGGTTTCCGCGAGGCCCGAGAACTTGCCGATATCCAGATACACCCAACGGTGCAGTTCGCTGTCCGACTTGCGCGACACAAGCAGCACTTCGGCAGCAATCGCACCCGCTTCGGCCACAAGGCCACGACCCGGCTCTGCCATGATCGACGGGATCTCACCGAACTTATCGTGGATCTGGCGCATCACGTCCGACGCGTAGGTCTGCGGCGCGTCAAGCTCCTGACCGTAGAAGGCCGGGAAACCGCCACCGATATTGAGCAGCGACAGGTCGAAACCATCCGCCTTCAACCCGTGCCAAACCTCTGCCACCTGATCCAGCGTTTCGCCCCACATTTCGGCGCGGCGGGTCTGCGACCCCACGTGGAACGACAGGCCCACCGGCTTGAGACCGAGGTCAATGGCCAGACGGAAGAGCGACGGCGTCTTGTCCAGTGCACAGCCGAACTTGCGCGACAGCGGCCAGTCAGCGTGCAGCGACCCCACGATCAGGCGGATATAGACCTCTGCACCGGGCGCGTGCTGCGCCAGCTTGTGCAGCTCTTCTTCCGAGTCGGCGGCGAAATGCGTGATCCCGATCTCATGCGCCCAGGCGATGTCGGACGGACGTTTGATGGTGTTGCCGAAGGACACGCGCGACGCATCCGCACCGGCGTTCAGGCACATCTCGATTTCGGCCCGCGATGCCGCGTCAAAGTTGCTGCCCAGCGCAACCAGCGTTCGCAGGATTTCCGGCGCCGGGTTCGCCTTGACGGCATAGTGGATCCGCGCACGACCCAAGCCCTGTGCCAGAGCCGCATATTGGCGCGCAACGGCTTGGGTGTCGATCACGAGCGTCGGACGCTCAAAACGGTGGCTCAGGATGAAAGCCTCTGCACGAGAGACAGAAGTTTCTTCGCGGGCGGAAAGCCCGGTTACGTATGCGTTCATTGGTCATCTCCAATAGACCCGGCCATTCCGATTGCTCGGCACAGACCGCTCACTTCTTTCAGAGACGTTACCGTCGCTACGTAACCGCGTGGGTGCAGGTCCTGCTTGCCCACCTCGCCAGAGGCGCGTGCGTTGGCGTCACTAAGCGGGGAAATGGAGTCGAATTCGAGTCGGTGCAATAGAAAATATTGCGCTGCCAAAAATTTTTTTGGTCAGCGTTACCGTCGCAAACACAGCACAGGGCTATCATCCGACGCCATCTCTGCTCCACAGAACGCACAGCGCCATTGTCCCGGAGCAGTGCGTCTCCAGCGACATTCCCGCGTCAACGTCGTCGTCCTGCGCCGCCAGTACAGGTAAGCCAGCACACCGAGCAAGAGAAGGATCAGGAGGAGGGGCATGGGAGCTGTGTAGTCATCTCATCGAATACGACGCAACCAATCTGCAGAAAACGAAACGGGGCTGGCACAATCACCAGCCCCGTTATCACACCAATTTTACCAGATGGTAAAATCGCGGTTCAGTAGGCCATCAAACGTGCCGCTCGACCATCATCTTCTTGATCTCGGCGATCGCCTTGGCCGGGTTCAGACCCTTCGGGCAGGTCTTGGCGCAGTTCATGATCGTGTGGCAGCGATACAGCTTGAACGGATCTTCCAGCTCGTCCAACCGCTCACCGGTGGCTTCGTCACGGCTGTCGATGATCCAACGATAGGCGTGCAGCAAAGCGGCTGGTCCAAGATAGCGGTCGCCGTTCCACCAGTAGGACGGGCAGGATGTCGAACATGAAGCGCACATCACGCATTCATAAAGACCGTCCAGCTTTTTGCGATCCTCGATGGACTGCTTCCATTCCTTGGCAGGGCGGTTTGTCTTGGTTTCCAGCCACGGCATGATCGACGCGTGCTGCGCGTAGAAATGCGTCAGGTCAGGGATCAAATCCTTGACCACCGGCATGTGCGGAAGCGGATAGATCTTCACGTCGCCCTTGATCTCGTCGAGGCCATAGATACAGGCCAGCGTGTTGATCCCGTCGATATTCATCGCGCATGATCCGCAGATGCCTTCGCGGCAGGACCGGCGGAAGGTCAGCGTCGGGTCGATCTCGTTCTTGATCTTGATCAGCGCATCCAGAACCATCGGACCACATTTGTCCATGTCGACGAAATACGTGTCGACACGGGGGT
>NZ_JAEPMO010000081.1 GCF_017643905.1 Marivita sp. | reverse complement strand
TCGACCCGCAAAATCGATGATGGTAGCGTCGTCCATGATGGTGGTGCTCCTTTGGATGGTGGCTTGTGTCGCAACAACAAACCAACCAGATGCACCGCCGTCATTCAAACCGCCCAGACACCAGATTCAGCCATAACTCCCAGCTGCCTTGGCAGAAGCTCGCAAAGTGGTTGCTGATCTACCTGACGGGGGCGGCAAATCCCTGCGGGATTTGACCCTCGATGCAGGTGCCGATGCGCAAGTCTACCGTGCGCTTCTACACCTGATGCGCAAGGGGGAACTGCGCTGCATCGCCCATGAAATCATCAACCCGCAGTCGATCGTGATCCGCACCGACTGCTGATCCTTCGAATTCAGAAAATTGCCTGACCCGAGCGAATGCATCGCCCGGGACTGGCCTTCCTATGCCTCTTACCAACCAAGATTGGACAAACAATGATGACCACTGCCGACCGTATCCTGCTGACCTTCGATATCGATAAGCTCCATCTTTATAAGATGGACGACTATGAATGGAGCTTCGCCTATCAGTCCAATGGGACTGTGACCTTTGCTGGTATCGCAGATCCTTACCGCAAGGTGACCTATGATGTCGGCACCCTGAACCGGATGAATGGTGCCGGTAAGATCGAGATGGTGCCTTACGGACTTCTTCCGCAGGAAATGCGCCCGAAAACGTTCCAGTGCGATTTCGATACGACCATGGCTGGTCTGGATCCAAAAACCAGACAGCGCGCGAACATGCGGGAAGCAATGGTGCTGGCCTATGAGGACCTCTACGCACGCGGAGTGTTCAAGGCTATCGACGAGCAGATTGCCGAGGCGATGCCTCAGATCCGAGATGCCGCAGCCGAACTCCTCGCGGAGTTCGATCTGGAATACAAAGCCAAGCTGCGCGATTGGAAAGCAGGCACGGGGCGAAAGCCCCAAAGCAAAAACACCGTTGCATTTCCTGATAGCGTATCAGCTCGGCAACTTCGCACATGGGTGTCTGCCTATCGCAATGGCGGAAAGCGTGCCCTCGTGGACAATTGCAAGAACCGCGGCAACGTCAACAGTTTCTTCACTGCGGAAGAAATCGGTCTGATGGCGAAAGTCATCAACGAGGAGTACCTGACGCTTCAGCTTAAAACGATCAAGATCGTTGCTGAACATGTGAAGGTCGAGTTTGCGGCGGTTAACAAGGCACGGGCTGAAAACGGCGAAGCCCCACTGCGGGTACCCAGCAATGAAGCTGTGCGCAAGTTCATCAAGCGCATGAACAAGTTCCATGTTCTTGTTGCACGATTTGGCCAGCAGGAGGCCATGAATCGCATGCGTCCCACCAGCATGGGAGTGCAGGTTTCGCGCCCTCTTGAGCGTGTCGAGATGGATGAATGCAAGATTGACCTGCTGACACTTCTCGCAAAGAGCGGGCTCCTTGCGATGTTTGCGCCTGAAGATCGGGAGCGGCTTGGTCTCGGCGACAAGAAGCGTCGTTGGTGGCTGATCATGGCGATCGATTGCCGGACACGGTGCATTCTGGGCATGGTACTGACCGCCAATCCCAATTCTGTGGGGACGCTCAAATGCCTGCGCATGATCGTCAGCGATAAGGGGCAGTTTGCGGATAAAGTCGGTGCGCTCGCGCCGTGGTCGATGTTCGGCACTCCGGAATCGATTTTCGTCGACAACGGCAGCGGTTTGGCGTCGGCCTTGGTCACCGATGCCTGCGCTGATCTGGGCACCCAAAAGGTTCAGACAATTGCGGGTATGGCCTCCATGCGGTCCCAGGTCGAGGGAATCTTTAACACGCTCTCAGTCGGCCTGTTCCCGCGGCTGTCTGGACGAACGTTTGGAAACGTGGTCGAACGTGCAAAGCATCCTGCGGAGAAACGAACCTGCCACAGTGTGGATACACTGGCCAATGTACTGGTTCGATACATTGTAGATGTGTATCACAACACGCCCCATCAGGGGCTCGGTGGTCGCACGCCCTTGCAGCAATGAGAAACAGATCTCGCTGAAGGCAATTATCCTTTGATGCCGGCGCCTTCGCTCCGGAAGAAGCGGATCGCACTTGGACTGCCGACCAAACGGCACGTGCGTAAGGACGGCATCGTCGTGATGAACGTCCGGTATCAATCCGAAACCCTTGCGGAATGGTTCCTGGCGAACGGTGATAAGATCGTGGAGGTTCGCTGGTTCGATGAGAACATCGGATCAATCGAGGTCAATCTCGATGGCCGATGGTACGAGATCCCATCCTTGTCTTCCGTCGTTCAGGATGTAGATGCCACCACTTGGGCAGCCACCCGCCGTGCGCTTGCAGCAAAGGACCGCAAGCGCAAAGCTTGGGAAGAAGATGTCGTCGCAAAGGCTTTGGCAGACATCCGCGCGATCAATGCTGATCGCATGGCGGCGTATCACATCATGGATCACGGATGGACTGCCGAGGCACTCGCAGAGCAAACCGCGCATGCGAAGTCGACTTTTGAAATCATCAAGAACCGGGAAAAGACCAGCCAAACTGACGATGGCTACGGCAAGTCGATCACGCCCAGCAAGCCGGAGCGTCCATCAAAGGCCAAAGACGCCCTTGAGAATGCGCCGAAGCAAGCGCCTGCACAACGCAAATGGAACATCGTCGACTGAAACCCCAGAAATCTAGGAGAATGAAATGACACATCCCACGACCGAGATTGCCCAAATCATGCGCAAACTGCGTAACCGCCACGTCCAGACCGAACGGGATCAAGAGCTTCAAGCCGCCCTGCACAGTCTTTTCGAAGTTGGAGAGGATGGCATGATGACAGCTGAGCCCGTCCGCTTCACGGCAGGTCAAGAGACGAATGGCATTACTCTCATCGAGGGAGCCGGGGGTGGGAAGACCACCGCCATCTTCAAAGTCTTGGAAGACTTCGCCCCTCTTGCTGAAAATCCGGCGACTGGCGCGTCTCGCCGGGTATATGTCAAGGTCGAAGCACCAGCCACTTTGCGAAGTGTCGGTGCCACGTTTTTGCGCCAGCTTGGCATCGATCATGTGTCTGATCGGACCAAGGTCTATGACATCTGGAATATGGTCAGAACACGTCTTCAGATCATGGGCATCAGCCTTGTTTGGATCGATGAGGCGCAGGACCTCTTTCGATCGACCACGGCAGCAGAGACGGACACAGTGTTCCGGATGTTGAAGGGGCTCATGCAGGGCGAGAACCCGGTTGTTCTGATCCTTAGCGGAACAGAGCGGCTTGGGGAGATGACTGGCATTGATCCTCAGGTCGACCGTCGGTTCCTGAAGATCCGGCCCACGGACCTCGCATTCGGCTCAGACAATGAAATGGTCATGATGCTTGTTGAAAGCTATGCCAAATTGGCAGGGCTGCGCGTGAACATTGAGGCCGACGTGATCAATCGATTGATCTACGGTGCGCGCTATCGGTTCGGGCGGGTTATCGTGAACTTGGTCGAGGCAATCGAAGTGGCTCTCTTGGAAGGCAGTGAAGCACTGACCGTGGATCATTTCGCTTCCGCGTGGGCGCGTCGGGAAGGATGTGAGATTACCCATAACGTGTTCTGGCAGGAGGACTTCACATCGATTGATATTGGCCTCGACGCCTGGCGCCAGATGCCGTCCGAGACGCCCGGAAAGAAAACCCGCGGGCGCAAAAAGGCTGCATGATCATGACATTATTGCCTGTCCTGTCCCCTCTTGAAGACGAGAGCCTCACGTCTTTCCTCAACCGGGTCGCAGCCTTTCATTTTGGAATTGGTGTGCGTGAGTTCCTGTCCAGCATCGAGCTGTCCCAGCAGAGCGTTTTGTATCCGGATGACGAGGCCCTTGATCGGATTGCGCGTTTAACGGGAACGTCAGTAGACCATCTGAAATCGATGACATTTCTGCGCGAGGGCGCACGCATGCGCAGCTTTCGCGGTCAAATCGTTCATGCGGAATTTGGCAATCTGAACGCGACCAGTTTCTGTCCGGCATGTCTTCTGGAAGACGGGCAGTGCGGTAGTGCGTCTCAACGTCGGCGCGTGGGGCGATCTATTTGGCAGATCGAGCCGGTTCGGCAGTGTCCCAAATACGGGCTTGTGTTGCATCGCCGCGGCAACACCAGCCACTCAGAAAAGTTCCAACTCATGGATGAGGTGGCGCCAAATGATGAAGAGTTGCAGCATATGGTAGATAGTGCCATGCATCTTCCGATTTCTGGTCTGTCGGATTGGGTGCTGTCGCGACTTCGAGGTGAAAAGGGGCCTGAATGGCTCGATTGTCAGCCCATCGATCTCGCGGCACGCGCATGCGAGATGCTTGGAGTTATCCTGTCCGTTGGAACCCACGTCAACCTTCGAAAAATCACCTCCGCGCAGTGGGCAAAGGCCGGGCATTTGGGCTTTGGCTATGCTTCTCGCGGAGAGCAGGGCATCCGGGAAGCGCTCGACCTTGCGTACCAAGATTTTACATCCAAAGAGATCAATGGGGGACCGCAACAGGTTCTTGGTCGACTTTATCAATGGCTGCAGTTCAGCAAGAACGACAAACCGTTTGGCCCAATCCGCGAAGTTGTTCGTGATTTCATTTTGGACCACTTTGCCATTGCGAAAGGCACGGAACTCTTGGGCCGGCCTGTCGAACGTCAACGAGTGCATACTGCCCATTCCCTGGCCCGAAAAACCGGCCAACATTCCAAGACCGTAAATCGCGCTATGGTTTTGGCGGGTGTCATGCGCGGCGATCCAGAAAAGGTGTCGGGAACTCGCGTTTTTGACGCGGAGATGGGCGAAGCGCTGATGTCGCGTATCCGCAACTCAATCCCGATTAAGCATCTGCCAAACTATCTCAATTGCAATCGAGTTCAGGCCGAACAACTGACACGCACTGGGATCATCCCAAGCCTGGTCCAGAATGATGGCAATCTGACAGGTGTTTTGAAGAACGTGGCGTTAGAGGATGCCGACACCTTTCTGAAAAAGCTGACGGCACGTGCGGTAAGGGTCCAGGTACCGTCCGACGGTGTCATGGATATTGTGTCAGCAGCGGAAGCTGCGCGCTGGCCGGTTATCGATATCGTTCGTGGTCTCCTTGGCGGCGTGTTCGAGACGGTCGAAGTTGTTGATCCTGATTTGAAGTTCAAAGGCATCTTGATTGATCCCACAGAAGTGCGTGCAGTTCTGACCCGCGAAAAGGCGGAAGGACGTGTGGAGCTTGAGGAAGCGGCCCGGATCATTGGAATGCCCCCTCACGGGCTGTCCGCGTTGGCTCGGATGCGCAAACCGTGCGGGGCGGCATATGTTACCGAGCACTTCGTGGAGAACTCGAAGGGCAAACGCATTCGGCTCTTTGCTTTAGAGGAGCTGCTTCAGTTTCGGAAGGAGCATATTTCCCTGACGGAGATCGCACAGACGGAGCACTTCTCGACCAAGGTGATGAAAATGAAGATGGACGGTCGCGGAATCGAACCGGTTGCCCCGAAGTACGAACTGGGGCGCATCTGGTACCGGCGGGAAAACTGCCGTCTCCAATGACGTGACACCGCATCAACTTGATCAAACAGCCGCCTTCGGGCGGCTTTTTTTGTTTTTTTACAAGAATTTATGGAAAATATAGACCTTGTCGAATGGAAGTATACTCGTATCGGCGTTTACAGAAATCCTATATTTTAAAGGAGTTTGGAGCAAACGATGGAAACTTACCCCTTGGTTTCTCACCCGCCTCAGTCGCGTGCTGCAATGCAGATCTGGCGCTGTTCGCCCAAGCCTTCGATGCTGATGACCATTTCGTCGCCCTCGCGCAGGTAGACCTGCGGCTTTTGCCCCATGCCCACACCCGGAGGCGTTCCGGTGGCGATCACGTCTCCCGGATAGAGCGTCATGAACTGCGAAAGGTGCGAGATCACGGTGGCGACCGAGAAATGCATCGTGCGGGTCGAGCCATCCTGCATGCTCTGACCGTTGACCGAAAGCGACATGGCAAGGTTCTGCGGATCGGGCACTTCGTCTGCCGTGACGAGCCATGGGCCCATGGGCGCGAAGGTGTCGTGTGATTTGCCTTTGACCCACTGACCCGAGCGGTGAAGCTGGAAGTCGCGTTCGCTCACGTCGTTGAGGATGCAATAGCCCGCGACATGTGAGAGAGCATCCGCCTCGGACACGTATTTCGCGCGGGTGCCGATGACCACGCCCAGTTCCACTTCCCAGTCGGTCTTGGTCGATCCGCGCGGGATTTCAACCGCGTCATTCGGGCCGCAGATCGAAGAGGTCGCTTTGAAGAACACGATCGGTTCCTCGGGCAGCGCCATATTCGCTTCTGCCGCGTGGTCTGCATAGTTGAGACCGATCGCGATCAGCTTGCCGACCGCGCCGACGCATGCGCCGATCCGGGGCTGACCGGCGACAACGGGAAGGTCGTTTGGATCAAGGCTGCGCATGTTTTCGAGCGCTGCCGGAGACAAGGTCGCCCCTGTGATGTCATTGATCCGGCTGGACAGGTCGCGGATCTGTCCGTCTGCATCCAGAAGTCCGGGTTTCTCTGCACCAAGCTCTCCGAAACGCAGCAACTTCATCTGATGTCCTCTCCAAATTTGTCTGCCCGCACAGAGCCAGCGATGGGGTCGGAAGTCCAGAGATCTCCGCAAAAAGGTGGCGGTCCGATCCCGGTCAATGGAGCGAATCGTAATGTGACTTCAATACAGACACATGCGTGTCGAATGCAGGTTTTTTCCGATTCCACCGCGCGAGGTGGCTTTGAACCGCTTAATTTGGCTGAACTTTCTGCCAAACCCGTCAACGCCATGGTTTCCGTCTTGGCATGTCCTGCGTATACTCGCGCCAAAGAACAGCACGGAATGGGCGTGCGACCAGAGGGATGTATGACGATGATACGGTCTGAGTTGATTCAAAAGATTGCCGATGACAATCCGCATTTGTACCAGCGTGATGTCGAACGGATCGTGAATACCATTTTTGAAGAGATCATCGACGCGATGGCGCGGGGCGACCGGGTCGAACTGCGCGGCTTTGGCGCTTTCTCGGTCAAGAAGCGCGATTCCCGCACTGGACGGAACCCGCGCACCGGCGAGGCGGTTGAAGTGGAAGAAAAGCACGTGCCGTTTTTCAAGACTGGCAAGTTGCTTCGGGACAGATTGAACGGAAAGTAAGGACTGATGCGATACATCCGCTATGCATTTCTCGCGGCACTGGCCATTGTGCTGGTGTCCGTCGCACTCGCCAACCGTGGCATGGTGATGCTGCAGCTTCTGCCTTCGGGACTGTCCGAAATGGCGGGGATGAACCGATCCATCGAACTGCCGATGTTCATCGTGATCTTCGGGAGCATTATTGCCGGCCTGCTGATCGGGTTCGTCTGGGAATGGCTGCGTGAGCACAAGCACCGTGCGGCCGCCTCTCAGCGCCAGACAGAGGTCAAGCGGCTTGAGCGCGAACTGCGCCGGACCAAGGCGGAGCGTGACAAGGACAAGGACGAGGTTCTGGCGCTTCTCGACGAGGCGAGCTGAGCCGGTCGATGACCCCAGGTATTCGGACAAAAATCTGCGGGCTGACCCGGCCTGAAGACGTGCATGCCTGTGCGACGGCAGGTGCGACCTATATCGGTCTGAACTTCTTTCCCAAAAGCCCCCGCTACCTTTCATTCGAGGCCGCCCGTGATCTTGCGGTCGAAGCGCCGATCGGGCTTGCCAAGGTTGGTCTTGTGGTGAACGCCGAGGATGGGTTTCTGGATGATCTCATGGCGCAGGTCCCATTGGATTTCATTCAATTGCACGGCAGCGAAAGCCCGAAACGCGTGAGCGAGGTTCGGGCGCGATATGGTCTGCCGATCATCAAGGCCGTGGGTGTGGCAGATGAAGAGGATGTGGCCGCATTGGACCTTTATGCCGAGGTGGCGGACCAGATCCTTGTTGATGCAAAACCACCCAAAAACGCGGTGCTGCCGGGAGGCAATGGTGTGTCCTTCGACTGGCGGCTGATCTCGGCACGCCGTTGGCCCAAACCTTGGTTGCTGGCGGGAGGTTTGACGCCGGATAACGTCGCCGAGGCGATTGCGTTGACCGGGACCCATCAGGTGGATGTGTCGTCCGGGGTGGAATCTGCACCCGGCGTCAAGGATGCCGGCTTTATCCGGGATTTCATCGCGGCAACGCGCATGCCCGTGCGGCTCTAGCAGGTCGGGAATAGGGATTTTCCGAAAAACGGAAAATCTGGGGCGCTGCCCCAGACCCCGAAGTGTTTTCAAACCAGAGAAGACGAAAGATCAGGCGCCTGTGCCGACGGCTTCGGCGACAGTTGCATAGCCATCACGTTTGAGAAGCGCATCAAGTCCCTCGGCGATCTGTGGCACAAGACCCAAACCGTGATAGACCAGTGCCGAATAAAGCTGCACGGCCGACGCCCCGGCCTTGATCTTGTCATAGGCGTCTTTTGCAGAGGCAACGCCGCCCACTCCGATGATGGGCAGCTTTCCTTCAGTGGCGCGGTAGAGCTGGGCAAGCACGCGGGTGGATTTCTCGAACAGCGGCTGGCCGGACAATCCACCTTTTTCGTCGCGATGTCTGGAGGTCAGCCCGTAGCGGTCAAGCGTCGTGTTTGTCGCGATCAGGCCGTCGATGCCCGAGGTCAATGCCACCTCGGCCACATCCGCAATTTCCCCATCCGTCAGATCGGGCGCGATCTTGAGGAAGATCGGTATCGGACGGTCCAGCGCCGCGTTGGTGGACATGACCCCGGCCAGCAGCGCGGACAGTGCGTCCTTGCCCTGCAGATCGCGCAGTTTCTCGGTATTGGGCGAGCTGACATTCACCGTCGCAAAGTCCAGATGCGCCGCGCAAGTGGCCAGCACGGTGGCGAAATCGGCGGCGCGGTTCTCGCTATTCTTGTTGGCGCCGAGATTGAGACCGATGATGGTGTTGCGCGGGCGTTCGCTCAGACGGGCGGCAATGGCCTGCATGCCGTCATTGTTGAACCCGAAGCGGTTGATCACCGCGCGGTCTTCGGACAGGCGGAAGAGGCGCGGTTTCGGATTGCCGGGCTGTGGGCGCGGGGTTGCGGCGCCGACCTCGATGAAGCCAAACCCGGCACGGGACAGGGGCCGCAGCGCGGTTGCGTTCTTGTCGAATCCAGCGGCAAGACCGACCGGGTTGGCAAGCGCCATACCGGCGAGACTTGTGCGCAGCCGCGTGCTCGTCACCGTTCCTGCGGTTGGCGAGAGGCCGAGCCGCAGCGCGGTCAACGCCATGCCATGGGCGGTTTCAGGGTCGAACCGGTGCAGAAGGCGCAGCCCGGCCTGTTCCAGCAGGCTCATGCAAGATCGTCCGGAAATTCATGCCATTCGCCGTTGCAAGGCAGGGGCTTGGCCCAGACCACATCTGCCAATCGGAGCGGCCCGTAGAGATGCGGGAACAATGCGCCGCCGCGTGAGGGTTCCCAGCGCAGGTCGCCTGCCATCGCGGTTTCGTCATAGGCCAGAAGCATCAACCCATCCCGACCGGCGAAATGCTTGACCGCTGTTTCACGCACCTGTTCGGCGGTCGAGAAATGCACATAGCCGTCGGTCACGTCTATCGGCGCGCCGGAGGTTTCGCCATCGGCCTGCAGGGCGAGCCATTCGTCAGTGAGGAGGATTTTATAGATCATGCGAATGGATGTGCCGTTTGCGGGCCCTCGCGTCAAGCACTGTCATTTGCCCGTTCGCTTTGCGCGGTATCGGCAAATGCGCATGTGTCCCTAGGGTAAGTTTTGACTCCCCCCGCAAGGCGATGCACGATTGCACCATAACAAACCGACAGAGGGGACTCACATGTCTTATCGACTTCTTTCAAGTGCCGCAGCATTGGCGTTGACCGCTGGTGTGGCACAGGCCGATTACACGCTCCACGTTATTCACATCAACGATTTGCACAGCCGTATTGAACCGATCAACCGTTTCGATTCCACCTGTTCCGCCGAGGATAATGCCGAGGGCAAATGCTTTGGCGGCGTCGCGCGGGTCAAGACGATGATCGACCAGTTGCGCGCCGAACTCGACGGGCAGAATGTGATCGTGGTGGATGCGGGCGACCAGTATCAGGGCTCGCTCATGTACACGACTTATAAGGGTGATGTCGAAGCCGAGATGATGGAGAAGATCGGGTTCGACGTTATGGCTGTCGGCAACCACGAATTCGACGATGGCGATGAAGGTCTGCTCAAGCTGATCGACAACGTGTCCTTCCCGGTCATTTCCGGCAACCTCGATGTGAGCCGGTCGAACATTCTGGCCGAGAAGGTTCAGAACCACGTGGTGCTCGAAGTGGGCGGTCAGAAGATTGGAATCGTGTCCGCGCTGGCGACCGACACCGTGGAAACCTCGTCGCCTTCGGAAGCCGTGATCTTTCAGGACGAGATCGACAGCATCGCGGCGGATGTCGAGACCTTGACCGCAGAAGGTGTGAATAAGATCATCGCGCTGACACATGTTGGCTTGCCGAAGGACCTTGAGATTGCTGCAGCGGTTCCAGGACTGGATGCCGTTGTGGGCGGCCACAGCCACACTTACTTGTCCGCAACCGATCCTGACCGTCAGGGTGCCTACCCGACCTTTGCCAGCCAGGAAGACGGCACATTGGTGCCCGTGGTGCAGGCCTATGCCTATTCCAAATATGTCGGCCATCTGGTTCTGAACTTCGACGATGAAGGTAACCTGACCTATGCGTCGGGTGACACGATCCTGCTGGACGCGTCGGTTGAGGAAGACGCCGAAATCGTTGCTCGCGTGGCCGAACTGGCTGGCCCCATCGAAGAGATGAAGACCCGCGTTGTCGCCGAGGCGGCAGAGGCCATCGAAGGCAGCCGCGATGTCTGCCGCGCGATGGAATGCCCGATGGGCAACCTTGTGGCCGACGCGATGCTCGACCGTGTGAAGGATCAGGGCGTCCAGATCGCCATTCAGAACGGGGGTGGTCTGCGTGCCTCCATTGACGCGGGCGAGGTCACCATGGGTGAGGTTCTCACTGTGCTGCCGTTCCAGAACACGCTGTCGACCTTCGAGGTGACGGGTGCGCAGATCCTTGCAGCGCTTGAGAACGGAGTAAGCCAGGTCGAAGAGGGCGCAGGCCGTTTCCCGCAGGTGGCGGGCATGAGCTTTACCGTCGATCTGACGCAGGCTCCGGGCAGCCGCATCTCCAACGTCATGGTGGGCGATGCTCCGCTTGACCCAGAGGCCTCCTATGGTGAGGTGTCCAACAACTATGTTCGCAACGGTGGTGATGGCTACCGGATGTTCCGCGACGCGATGAATGCCTATGACTACGGTCCCGATCTGGCAGACGTCACAGCGGAATTCCTCGCCAAGGTGGGGCCGTAGCAGCCCTACACGGATGGTCGGATCACCGTGAACAAGTAAGACCGGGAGGGGCCGGGCCCTTGTGTCCGGCCCACACCGACCATGTGTGGACGTTTCGCCCTGACCCTGCCGCATGATGCGATGGCGCAGCTGTTTGATGCGGTGCCGTCGAACGCGTTGCCCGACCTTCCCAATTACAACATCTGTCCGACGAACCTTGTCCACGCGGTGCATGTGCTTGAAGGGCAAAGGCGGCTCGTTGCGATGCGCTGGGGGTTTCTGCCGCATTGGTACAAGACGGAAAACGGAGGACCGCTGCTGATCAATGCGCGGGCCGAGACAATCGCGGAAAAGCCCGCCTTCAAAGCTGCCTGCCGCGAGCGGCGCTGTCTGATCCCGGCGACCGGGTTTTTTGAATGGACCAAAGATGAAGATGGAAACCGCCTGCCGTGGTACATTCATCCGGCCGATGCCGAACTTTTGGTCTTTGCCGGGGTCTGGCAGGATTGGGAGCGCGATGGCGTCGCACATCGCACCTGCGCCATCGTCACGACCGGCGCAAATGAGCGGATGTCGGCCATTCATCATCGCCAGCCCGTGACGCTGCGCCCCGAGGACTGGGCGCTTTGGCTGGGCGAGGCGGGGCATGGGGCGGCGACTTTGATGCAGGCGGTCCCCGAGGATGCGATGGACTTCTACCGTGTTGATCGGCGCGTGAATTCGAACCGTGCTTCGGGACGTGAATTGATTGAACCGATAGAGGGTTGAACAGGGTTTTCCCCGCCGCGAGGACGCAGTAGCGTGGCGCCGATCTGGGAGGTCCACATGTCCAACGCCAATATCGAAGCAACCCTTGCAGCTTTGCGCGAACTCTTGGGAGACCGCCTGTCCACGGGGCCGTCCATCCTGGATCAGCACAGCCATGACGAGGCCTATACGCGACCTGTTTTGCCTGACGCGGTTGCGTTCCCCGAGACCACGGATGAGGTGTCCCAGATCCTCAAGACCTGTTCCCAGTACGGATGTCCGGTGATCCCGTATGGGATCGGATCGTCGCTTGAAGGACATATAGTACCCATTCATGGCGGGATCACCGTCGATACGAGCCGGATGAACAAGGTGCTTCGGATCAACGAAAGCGATCTTGACGCGGTGGTGGAACCGGGCGTGACGCGGGTGCAATTGAACGAGGCGCTGCGCGCGACCGGGCTCATGTTCACCGTGGACCCGGGCGCTGATGCCACCTTGGGCGGTATGGCGGCGACGCGGGCGTCTGGCACCAACACAGTGCGCTATGGCACGATGGCAGACAATGTGCTGGCGTTGGAAGTGGTCTTGCCGGATGGGCAGATCATCGAAACTGGCAGCCGGGCGCGGAAGTCCTCGACGGGATATGACCTGACGCATCTTTTTGTCGGGTCGGAAGGCACGCTGGGCATCATCACCAAGCTGACGGTCAAGCTGCGCGGTCAGCCCGAACATGTGGCGGCGGCGACCTGCGCCTTTCCGGACATTGAAAGTGCTGTGGACACGGTGATCCTCGCGATCCAGATGGGGATCCCGATGGCCCGGATCGAATTGCTGGACGAAGTGCAGATGAAGGGTATGAACATCTACAACCCAGACATGGGGTTGCCGGAAGTGCCGCATCTCTTCCTCGAATTCCACGGATCGGAGGCAGGGGTGGCCGAGCAGGTGGCGAGTTTTTCCGCGCTCGTGGACGACCATGGCGGGTCGGATTTCCAATGGGCCACCAAGACCGAAGATCGCAACCGGCTCTGGCAGGCGCGGCACAACGCATATTATGCGGGTCGGTCGCTGCGACCGGGGGCAAACGGAGTGATCACCGATTGCTGTGTGCCGATCTCAGCCTTGTCCGAATGTCTGATGCGGGCCAAGGATTTGGCGGCCAAGTCGGGTTTTCTTGCGCCGATCGTCGGGCATGTGGGGGACGGCAACTTTCACCTGCTGATCCTTGTCGATCCCGAAAGCGAGGATGAACTGACGCGGGCGAAGGCTCTTGTCGAAGCGGTCAATATCCTGGCGCTGGAATTCGGCGGCACCGTGAGCGGTGAACATGGCATTGGTGCGGGCAAGCGCAAATATCTGGTGCAGGAACATGGCGCGGCTTATGCGCTGATGGCAACGCTGAAGAGGGCGATTGATCCGGGCAATATCATGAACCCCGGCAAGCTCGTGACGTTGAACTGAGCGCGGGTGATGATGCGTCGACGCATCCTTGCTTTCCGTTGACGGAAAGCGGAGGCGCTGCCCCCGTCGCCCCGTGGGCGACTCCCCCGAAGTATTTCTGAACCAGAGAAGCTTGAGAGGGTCAGCCTTTCACGGCGCCTGCTGTGAGGCCAGACACGATCTGGCGCTGGAAGAACATGATCAGCAGAAACAGCGGTGCGGTGGTCGAGACGACGGCGGCGACGGCGAACATCACGTTGCCCTTGGTCTGAGTTGTGCCAAGGAAAGACGCGATCTTGGGCACCATAGTCTGGTTCTGTTTGTCGAGGATCATCGCGGTCACGGCGAAGTCGTTATAGGCCAGCAGGAAGCTGAACAGCCCAGTGGTGATCACGCCGGGCCACATGACCGGGATGATCACATGGCGGAAGGCCTGAAAGCGGGTGCAGCCGTCCACCATAGCGGATTCGTCGAGATCCTGCGGGATGTTCTTGAAGAAGGAATGCAGCATCCAGAGCGTGAAGGGCTGGTTGATCGCCACCAGCACGATGATGGCGGTGGGCAGGTAGCCCCAGATGTTCCACTGGAAGAACACGGGCAGGTAGCCCGAGACCAGCGTGATCGGTGGCATGGCGCGGAAGATGAGCGCGATCAGCAGGAACCAGAACGCGTAGCGATAGGTGGACCGTGCGAGCGCATAGCCCCCGAGCGTTCCCAGTGTCAGCGAGATGGTCACGACGAAGAGGCAGACCAGCGTGGAATTCCAAGCGGCTTTCCAGAACTCTTCCTGCACCCAAGCGCCGGAATAGCCTTGCGTGGTGAAGGCATCGCCGGTCTCGCGGGTGGTCATCTCGCCGGTCAGGACATTGGTCCAGTCGGCCAGGGAGAAGAAATCGCCTTCGACCTTGAACGACCCCCAGAGTGTCCAGAAGAACGGGAAAGCGGCCGCGATCATCCATGTGATGAGGATGATCACGAGGATCGCCTGAAGGGCGGCGGGGCGTTTCTGGGCCTGGTTCGCCATGGTCGTCCTCCTCAGGCCGCTTTGCCGTAGTCGCGATAGGTGCGGATCAACACCGGTGACAGCAGGATGGCCACGCCGATGATGGTCAGCACCGAGGTCGCGGCCGCGGAACTGAGCTGCTGTGTCTCGCCACCAAGATCGTTGTAGATCGTCCAACTGAGCGAGGTCGCATGGGCGCTCGCATTGAAGCTCACGATGGGCTCGAACACCCGGAAATTGTCCATCAATTGCATCAGCGCGATGAAGGTGGTCAGCGGCAGAAGATGCGGGATAACGACATGTCGGATCTGCTGCCACCGGCTTGCGCCATCGATGCGGGCGGCTTCAAGCGTGTCGGTGTTCACGGTTTGCAGGCCGGCGTAGTAGACGATGAAGGCGAAGGGTGCAGAGTGCCAGACACCATAGACCATCAGCATCGCCCACATCAGTCCGGTGTCGGCTTTGACGGATAGGCTCGGGTCATCGGCAAGCCAGCGGAGTGCTGTGCCAAGGATGCCGCGCGCATCGACCATCCAGAACAGGATGAGCGAACCAATCAGCGGTGTGACCATCATCGGCAGCAGCGAGAAAAAGATCAGCGGGCCACGAATGACGCGGGCGGCGCTGTTGACGGCAACCGCGATGATGAAGCCAAAGATGATCGTCAGCGGCGTGACCACAAAGGTAAAGGTCAGGGTAAAGCCTAGGGCCTTGTAGAAGGGCAGGTTCATCAGCTTGCCAATGAAATCGCCAATACTTGTGCTTTGCTCCCAAAGCGGGCCGATCTGGGCGGTCGCCAGGTGGTTGCGGTCCTTGTAGATTTCCAGACCGGCGAAGCGACCCAGCGGCTGTTCTTCGCGCAGCGCAGCGGTCGCCTCCTGGTCGATGGCGGTGGCCTTTGTGCAGCCAAAGGGGCCGCAGTTTTCCACCTCGATGATGACCTGCTCATGCGCCGCGTGCAGCGACTGGACCACCACGGACACGATCGGGAAGAAGATGAACAGCAGCATGGCGACTGCCGAGGGCAGGACAAACCAGAAAAAGGCGCTGTGTTTCATCGGAGCTTTCCCTGAGCTTGGGGCAAACAGGAGAGGTCGGGGGCGGACCAAACCACCCCCGTGGGTCAGGCTTGTGTCAGTTGACGAAGCCCTTTTCGCGCGCGGCGGTCATGTAGGCGTCTTCGATGTCCGACAGCGCCTGCTCTGCGCTTTCCTTGCCTTGCAGGAAGTCGGCAATGTTGTCGCCAAGGGCTGTGTGCAACAGTCCGTGATGCGGCAACATCGGGTAGGGGGTTGTCTGCATCGAGATGGCCGAGAACACGCCTTCGTTGACGGGTGCGGGCTGGTAGCCTTCGATCATCCAGACCGCCTGACCCATGGTCTCGTCGTTCAGGATCGCCGGGCTGATGCCGTGCTTCATCGCTTTGAATGTCGCTTCCGCGTCTGCATCGCTGACGTTCTTGGCGATGGTCCAGCCGTCCCACCACAGGGTCGAGGCGGGTGAATTTCCACCTGCAACAGTCATCGGGCCGCCAACGGTGGTGTTCTCGTACACCTCTGGCGTGGAGCCTTCGGCATCCATCAACACGCCGGTCCGTGACCCCCACATGTTCATCAGAGCGACGTTGCCTGCTTCCCATTCCGCGCTGGTGGCGTTGGAATCGTGGGTCAGGTAGTCGGGGTTCATGTAGGCGCTGAGCGATTTCAGCATCTCAAGCGTGGCGACACCGGCCGGGTTTTTGATCGAGACCTGTGCGGTGCCCGGTTCGTAGAACTCGCCGCCATGGCCGATATACATGTTCACGAATTCCTGCGCGAGGTTCCAGCCTGCCATATACGCGCCGCCCAGTGGGTATTCGAGGATGCCTTCGGCGCGGATTTTTTCGGCTGCGGCCAACATATCTTCATAGGTCTTTGGCGGCTCCATCCCGATCTGTTCGAGGATGTCCTTGCGGTAGACAAGGTGCTGTGCGTTCGCCATGAAGGCCACGGCCATCACCTGACCGTTGATGGTAATCAACTGGTTCTTCGGGATGTCCTGACCAAAAGCGGCGACAAGATCGTCCAGCGGGCGGATCACGTCTTCATTGACCAGCGCGACAATCGACGAGTTGGCCACGATGGCGGTGGTGTACTCTGCCGGGTTGCCCTGCATGCCGGCAAGGTTGATCTTCTGGTGGTCGGCGGTGAGGTTGGCCTTGGCCTCGCTCAGGCCGGCACAGTCCTGCGCGTTGCGCGCAACGGTCTGGATCGCCGGGAATTCGTTGCCGATGATGCTCAGACGGCCTTCGGTGATGCCGCAATCGGCAGCTAGGCTCGCGGTCGCACTGGCCGCGACAAGGAACGAGCCTGTCATCAGGATGTGTCTAAGGTTCATTTTGGTCTCCCTGTGTGTCTGGATGCGCGGTTCTGGTCGCATCTCTGTTTCCCGGATGAGCCGGGACTCTCTGGTCGGTCAGCCGTCGATGCGTTGGCCTGTCTCGGTCGAAAACAGGTGGCAGATCTCGGGCGGGACATGGATCGAAACCGGTTCCCCGATTTCGGCCCGAAAGGTCTTGTCGGCCTTGACGGCGACAAGGGCAGAGCCGATGCGCACCGATATCATCGTGGCATCACCCAATAGTTCGAGTGTGTAGATCGGGGCGGTGATTTGACCGTCGCCCGCGGGCGCGAGCGAGGCATCCTCGGCGCGAAAGCCCAGCGTGGTCTTGCCATTGGCGGCGGACAATCCGGAAATGCGGGTGTCGCGGGCGGTGAAGAGGCCGTCATGGCTGTCCCCCTCGATCAGGTTCATGGCGGGGCTGCCGATGAAGCTGGCGACGAAGATATTGGCGGGGCGGTCATAAATCTCGGTCGGGCTGCCAACCTGTTGAACGATGCCCTTTTCCATGACGACCACGCGGTCGGCCAAGGTCATCGCTTCGATCTGGTCATGGGTCACGTAGATCGTCGTGACGGCGAGTTCATGGCTCAGGTTCTTGATCTGGGCGCGGGTGCTGACCCGCAACTTGGCGTCGAGGTTCGACAGCGGCTCGTCCATCAGGAACACGTTGGGTTCGCGCACGATGGCGCGGGCCAGCGCCACGCGCTGGCGTTGACCACCCGACAGTTCTGCAGGCTTGCGATGCAGGAAATCGTCAAGCTCGACCATGGCGCTGGCACGGCGCACCTTGGCGTCATGTGTGGAAGGGTCAATGCCGCGCACCTTGAGCGGGAAGCGGATGTTCTCGTAGACGTTCATGTTCGGGTAGAGCGCGTAGGACTGAAAGACCATCGCCACATCCCGGTCCTTGGGGTCGAGATTGTTCACCACCTTGCCGTCGATGGCTATCTCGCCTTCGGTGATGTCTTCGAGTCCCGCAATCATCCGCATGGTCGTGGTCTTGCCGCAGCCCGAAGGGCCGAGCAGGACAAGGAACTCCTTGTCGGCAATGGTCAGGTTGAAATTGTCGACGGCGACGAAGCTGCCCCAGCGTTTGTTGACGTTCCTGAGCTGGATTTCCGCCATGACTTCCCCCTGCGCAAAGATAGAATTTGCGGTCGACCACCCCACCAAGCCATAGGGTTCACGGTTTGGCAAGACTTCTTTGCAAACGTGTGCAAAAAATCAAAACAGGGTCGGCACGCATCCAAAATCACGAGGGATCCACGGGACACGCTGCACAGTATCAGCGAAGAACGCAGCGTCACGACCGCTTTGTCGTAGCGTCGGACTGTCTTGTTTTGTCCAAATATCCGCTAAACAACAGGGCCTGACGCGCCTGAGCGCAGGTGGACTGACACGAGGGAGGGGACACCATGACGTTTGCGAGTTTCGAGGACCGCGACGCGATCGAGAATGAGATGCCATGGGCAGACCGGGATGTGCCGGCGACGCTTTATGGCCAGTTGAGCAAGACGGCGGCTGCGTTCCCAAATCGCCCGGCTGCCAGTTTCCAGTTGCTTTCAGGGCCGAAGGACAAGGCAGAAACGCTGACATGGTCCGAACTGCGGTCGCGCACTGTTCAGGCAGCGAACCTGTTCCGCAAGCTGGGCGTCGGCGAAACCGACGTGGTCGCCTATGTGCTGCCCAACAGCACCGAAACCATCGTCACCCTTTTGGGCGGTGCGATTGCCGGGATCTCCAATCCCATCAACCCGCTTCTGGAACCGGAACAGATTGCGGCCATTCTGCGGGAAACGAACGCCAAGGTGGTTGTCACGCTCAAGGCGTTTCCCAAGACTGATGTTCCCCAAAAGGTGGCTGAAGCCTGCCGCCATGCGCCGAATGTGCACACGGTGCTCGAGGTTGATCTGAACCGCTACCTCACGCCGCCCAAGTCATGGATCGTTCCCTTGGTGCGGCCCAAAAACCCCGGCGGGCATCATGCCGATGTGCTGAGTTTCACCGCCGAGCTGAAAAAGCAGAACATCACTTTGGATTTTGCGGACAGCGCCGGTGATCGGGTCGCGGCGTATTTCCACACCGGCGGCACCACCGGCATGCCCAAGGTGGCGCAGCACAAGTACTCCGGGATGATCTACAACGGGTGGCTGGGCAACAAGCTTCTGTTCACCGAGCAGGACAGCATCATGTGCCCGCTGCCTCTGTTCCACGTCTTTGCCTGCCACGTGATCCTGATGGCCTCGGTCGTGTCAGGGGCGCATACAGTATTCCCGACGCCGCAGGGCTATCGCGGAGAAGGCGTGTTCGACAATTTCTGGAAACTGTGCGAGCGTTGGAAAACCACCTTCGTGATCACCGTGCCCACCGCCATGTCCGCGATGATGCAGCGTCCGGTCGATGCCGATATCTCGACCATCAAAACGGCGTTTTCCGGCTCGTCTCCGCTGCCGCTGGAACTGTTCCACCGGTTCGAGAAAGCCTGCGGCGTGCGCGTGGTCGAAGGCTATGGCCTGACCGAGGCGACCTGTCTTGTGGCCTGCAACCCGCCGGATGGGGAAAAGAAAGTCGGATCGGTCGGGATTCCCTTCCCCTATACGGATGTGAAGATCCTAACGCAGAAAAACGGCGGCGTCGTGGAATGCGGCGCGGATGAGATCGGAGAGATTTGTGTTTCGAATCCCGGCGTCTTTGCCGGACACACCTATACAGAAGAGGCCAAGAACGCCGATCTGTTCCACTTCGGCACTCATCTGCGCACCGGTGATCTGGGCCGGATCGACGCGGATGGCTATCTCTGGATCACCGGGCGGGCAAAAGACCTGATCATTCGGGGCGGGCACAATATCGACCCCGCCGAGATCGAAGAAGCCCTTTTGGCGCATCCCGCCGTGGCCTTTGCCGGTGCCATCGGTCAGCCTGACGCGCATGCAGGTGAACTGCCCTGTGCCTTTGTCGAACTGGTGGATGGTGCCAGTGTCACGGAGCAGGAACTCATGGAGCATTGTTCGGTGCATGTCCATGAACGCGCGGCCATCCCGAAGCACATGACGATCCTAGACGAGTTGCCCAAGACGGCGGTGGGAAAGGTGTTCAAGCCTGATCTGCGCAAGCATGCCATCACGCGGGTGTTCAACGCCGCATTGGACGAGGCCGGTTGCCCGGCGCGTGTGGTCTCGGTGGTGGACGACAAGACCCTTGGGCTGGTGGCGCAGGTGGATTTGCACGGGGCGGCGTCCGAGGATGTGGGCCACGTGCTGGGTAACTTTGCGAACCGGTGGGAGGCTGCGGCCTGAGGCGGTTTCGGAACGGCTTTGCCGATCCGACGGGCGCGCGCCTTCGGCGCGCGTTTTGCGTATTTGGAAAGAGAAGAAGACGGCAGCCGAATTGGGGTGTTTAGCGGCTTGACGACAGTGGATGTCGGCATGCGATGCTTGCCGAATGAGACCCGCACCTCCAATCCTGGACGACATCCAAGCTGCGTTGAATGTGCTGCCGGACACTGCGCGTCTTGTGCTGGTTCGCCTGCGGGAGGCGATCTTTGAGGTGGCAAGCACCATACAGAACGCTGGCCAAGTGACGGAAACGCTCAAATGGGGACAGCCGTCTTATGCGGTTGCGACAGGCACGCCGCTGCGTTTGGGCATCACCAAAACGGGCGGTCCGGCCACATTCGTACATTGCCAGACAACAGTTGTGGCAGACGAGCGACTGGGGCTTGAGCCTGACCTGCCAAGTTCGACAGCAAATCGTCTAAGTGATTGATATTGTTATGGCCAGGTCTGCCATTGTGTGACTACCGAGAAGGGATCAAGCGGGTTTTGGTATATCGAGGGTGTAGAAGAGCTCCAATTGTTCCGGGGTGATTGTAGAAAGGGCGTTGAGGGTGCGCTCGCCAATTGTGGACGTATGGCGCGGGATGCGTTCGAGCAAATCGAGTGCGGTGCGCGGGCTTGCGCTGTGACCCTTGGCCTTCAGGCGCATGCGCATGACGCGATAGAGGACGAGCGCGAGGAAACAGATCATGGCGTGAGCGCGGATGCGATCGGGCAGCCGG
>NZ_JAEPMO010000250.1 GCF_017643905.1 Marivita sp. | reverse complement strand
TGGCAGACCTGGCCATAACAATATCAATCACTTAGACGATTTTCTGTCGAACTTGGCAGGGAAGCCTTCAAGAGCCTGTGGGAACACACCAACCCGGCTTCGACCAACTTCTCGTTCATGCAGGAACAGCTCTTGTCGGGCGACGCATGGATCGTTTTTGATCACACCTCGCGTCTGGCGCAGGCATTCAACGACCGTCCGGATGACTTTGTCGCTTTCCCGGCACCTGCCGGTCCGACCGGCCGTGGCTTCATGCCGGTTCTGGCTGGCGTCGCCATCCCGCGCACCGCGCCCGATATGGACGCGGCCAAGGAACTGGTGAAGTACATGCTTGATCCGGCAACCCAGATTGCCACTCTGCGGGCCACCAACTTCTTCCAGGTTGTTGATGTAGCGCTGCCCGAGGATCTGCCCCCGTCCGTGAAGGCCGCGGGTGATGCCGTGGCGAAGATGAGCGGCTCTGCTGACGCGAATCCCGGTCTTCTGCCCGCGGGTCTGGGCGACAAGGGAGGCGATTTCAGCCAGGTCTTCGTCGACACGTTCGAGCGTATCGTTCTGGCAAATCAGGACATTCGCATGGTTTTGGACGACCAGAAAGGCAAGCTGGCCGCGATCATGCAGGAAAGCGGCGCTCCGTGCTGGGCACCCGATGCCGCATCCGACGGCCCGTGCCCGATCGAATAAGATCGCGTCATAACATATGACCTGTCCGGGCCGTGGTGTGCGGCCCGGACCCCAAATACTCCCGCCATGCAGCCCTGCCTTGCCAAGAAAGGAGCGCTCGGATGAACGCTCGGTTCTTACCCTACGTGCTGATCGCACCGGTCACGTTCTTCTTGTGCGTCTTTTTCCTGTACCCCTTCGTTCTCGTCGCCAATCAGGCGTTCACGGTCGACGGTGGCTACACGATGGAGAATTTCCGCGAGGTCGTCAGTGACTGGAAGTTCCCGATCTCCCTGCAGAACACGCTGTTGCTGGCAGCAGCCGTCGTGCCCGTCCTGCTTGCCTTGGCACTTCTCATGGCAACGATGGTCAACCGGATGCAAAAGGGCAGGGACCTGATCCTGTATTTCTGGACGATCCCACTGGGCATTTCAGACCTTGCCGCCGGGATCATCTGGCTGGCGATTTTCGAACAATCCGGGTTCCTGAACTCCATGCTGGATGCGGTGGGCGTGATCGACAAACCTGCGAACCTGCTGACCTATCAGAACCCGTGGATCGTGTTCCTTGCCATCGCCCTGGCCGAGATCTGGCGAGCGACGGCGATCATGCTGGTGATCCTTGTCGCGGGCATTGGCCTGATCCCCAAGGAATATTACGAAGCAGCCGAGGTCTTTGGCGCGTCGAAGTGGAAACAGTTCCTGCGCATCACCCTGCCGCTTCTGCGCCCATCGCTGCAAACGGCTCTGGTGCTGCGGGTCATCCTTGCCTTTGAAATCTTCGCAGTCGTTGCGGCCCTGGGCGGCACGCTTTTCCCCGTGCTGATGAGCGAAACCTATGCCTACCAGTTTGACCTGCTCAACAGCGGTGCGGCTGCAGCGATGGCACTGATCATCCTCGGCATCTCGATTGCCGCGACCCTGGTTATCCTGCGCGCCCTGCGCGTTCCGAAAGGAGCAACGATATGACCGCCGTCGCAACCGAGGTCGCAGCGCCCGACGCCCGAAAAGCCGGTCGCTGGCTTTATGTCACCAGTGTTGTCCTTCTCTGTGCCTGGGTGATTGTCCCGCTCTACTTCCTGCTGATCAACACGCTCAGCGCTCCGGAGGACGTTCAAAGCTACCCCAAGGCCTTCTTCCCCGCTTTCGACATGGGCAGTCTGAGCTTCTTCGTGACCTTCAACGGCATGATTGATGCGCTCTTGAACTCGATCATGGTGGCAGGCCTGACCATGATCCTGTCCATCGCTATAGGCGAACCGGCAGGCTATGCCCTGTCACGCTTTGATTTCCCGGGTAAGGAACTGTTCCGCCTGCTGATCCTGCTGACCCGCGCCTTCCCGCTGCCACTTCTGGCGCTGCCGCTGGCTGTGATGTTCATCCGCACCGGGCTTGACGACACCATCATCGGGCTTGCGCTTGTCCACACGACCTTGGCGATCCCGTTTGCGGTTCTCATCACCTTCTCCCTGTTCTCGGGCATCCCGATGGAGCTTGAGGAAGCGGCATGGACCCTTGGCTGCACCCGTCTGACGGCCTTTACGAAAGTGGTGCTGCCCCTGATCCTGCCCGGAATTGCGGCATCGGCGATTTTTGCCTTCGTGATCTCATGGAATGAAGTCTTTGCGGCGGCCGTTCTGACCATCGAGAACCGGACCCTGACGGCGTTCCTTCTGGTCAAACTGAGCGAAGCGCCGATCCATCTGAAATTCGCTGGCGGCTTCATCCTGGTCCTGCCGGCGCTGATCTTCATCTTCGCCGTGCGCAAGTACCTGTTTGCCATGTGGGGCATCGCCAACCGCTGAGGCGGCGCTGCGTGAAATAAGGAACCAGAAAAATGGCTGAAATCCGGATCAAGAACGTGGCCAAGAAATTCGGCGAATATCAGGCCCTGCATGACATCAACCTGACGATTGCGGATCAGGAATTCATGGTGCTTCTGGGTGCATCGGGCTGCGGCAAGACCACCCTTTTGCGGATCATCTGCGGGCTGGAGACCGCCACCACGGGCGAAGTCTGGATCGGTGGGCGGCGTGTCGATCACCTCCCTCCCAAGGATCGCGGCATTGCCATGGTGTTTCAGAATTACGCGGTCTTCCCGCATCTGACCGTGTTCGAAAACATCGGCTTTGGTCTGCGGATGCAGAAGCTCCCCAATGACGAGGTCACCCGCCGTGTCGAACGGGTGGCGGAACTGATGCACATCGAGATGCTGCTCAAGCGCTATTCCGGCGAATTGTCCGGTGGTCAGCGCCAGCGCGTCGCGGTGGCCCGCGCGCTTGCAATGGAGCCGGACGTGATCCTGATGGACGAACCGCTGTCCAATCTAGATGCGCTTTTGCGGATGGAAATGCGGGCCGAATTGAAGGGCGTTTTGGCTGACTCCAAGACGACTGCCGTCTATGTGACGCATGATCAGGTCGAAGCCATGTCGATGGCCGACCGCATCAGCGTCATGCACAAGGGCAAGATCGTGCAAGCCGCATCGCCGATCGAGGTGTACCTCAACCCGGCGGCGGAATTCGTCGCGGGATTTATCGGAAAACCGCCGATGAATTTCCTGCCGGCAACGTCCGCTGGCGATGGGCGCTGGACGGTGGCTGGTCAGATTTTTGAAGGACCCAAAACGGACAAGGCTCTGGAATTCGCGATCCGACCCGAGGACATCACCCCGGCCGCAACTGGACTGACCGCAACCGCAAAGGTGATCGAACCGCTGGGCGCGCACCTGCTTGTGACCTGCGATGTCGACGGTGCGATGTTCCGCGCTGTGCTCGACAGCGATGCGATCGTCAAAACCGGCGACCTGCTGACATTGGCGCCGCAACCTGATCGCGTGCGCTGGTTCGATCCCGAAACCACGCTTGCCGTCGCCTAAAGCGTTTTGCGTTTAATCTGAGGCAGATCCTGCAGCTTTGAGGAAGTTCCAGCATTCGTCTGGATTGAACATGTCACAGATGTCGCCAAGAGCTTCGAGCAAGGCATCAAAGGTCC
>NZ_JAEPMO010000091.1 GCF_017643905.1 Marivita sp. | reverse complement strand
CGCCATGGCCGCGCGCTGGACCGAGATGCCCGTCGTCCCCGAAGGCGCACGGCAATCCACGATGAACATCAACTCGATCCATGGCGGGCAGCCCGAACAGGCCAGCGACTACACCGGTCTGCCGGCCCATTGCGTCCCGGACAGCTCCCGCATCGTGATCGACCGCCGGTTTCTGATGGAGGAACCGATCGAGGAGGTGCGGCAAGAGGTCATTGACCTTCTTGAAGACCTCAAGGCGCGCCGCGAAAATTTCGACTACGAGATTCGCGAGATCAATCGCGTGATCCCGTCGATGACCGACAAAACCGCCCCCATCGTCACCACAGTGCATGACGCGATCCGGGATGTTCTGGGGCAAGACCCGACCTATGTGGCGTCACCCGGCAGCTATGATCAGAAACACATCGACCGGATCGGCAAGTTGAAGAACTGCATCGCGTATGGGCCCGGCGTGCTGGAACTGGCGCATAAACCGGATGAATGGGTGGGCATCTCCGATATGCTCGACAGTGGCAAGGTCATGGGCCGCGCACTCGAAACCCTTTTGGTGCCGTCAGGACAGTGAAAGCAGAGACTTGATTGCCGCGTGATTTGACGTGACACTCGCGCCAACAACAGGAGGGACACCATGACCACTCATTTCCTGCGCGGGGCTGCTTTGGCCGCGCTGCTCACAACGCCTGCGCTGGCACAGCAGACCGATCTGACCATCGCTTTGCAGCTTGAACCACCGCATCTCGACCCGACCAGCGCCGCAGCGGGCGCCATCGACTCGGTGCTCTATTCCAACGTGTTCGAAGGGCTCACACGGTTCATGTCGGACGGGTCTGTCGTGGCAGGCCTCGCCGAGAACTGGAACATCAGCGAGGATGGCACCACCTACACGTTCAAACTGCGCGACGGTGTGACCTTCCACGACGGCAGCACCATGGATGCGGAAGACGTGAAGTTCACGCTCGACCGCGCCCGCGCGGAAGACAGCGCCAACGCACAGAAGGCGCTGTTTGCCGGAATTTCCGAGGTCACTGTCATCGACCCGACGACGGTAGAGGTGAAACTCTCGGCACCGGATGGGAATTTCCTGTTCAACATGGCCTGGGGCGACGCCGTGATCGTTGCCCCTGAAAGCATCGACGCCATCAAGCAGACCCCCATCGGCACAGGCCCGTTCAAGTTCGACGCATGGGTGCAGGGGGACCGCATCGAGATCAGCCGCAACGCCGACTACTGGGGCGACGCCCCCGCACTGGACGCGGCGACGTTCAAGTTCATCTCCGATCCGACAGCAGCCTTTGCCGCGATGATGGCGCAGGACATCGACGCCTTTGCGGGCTTCCCCGCCCCGGAAAACCTGCCCCAGTTCGAAGCTGATCCCCGGTTCCAGGTGCTTGTCGGATCGACCGAGGGTGAAACCATCCTCGCGATGAACAACAAACTGCCGCCCTTCGACAACAAGACCGTGCGCGAAGCCGTGGCCCATGCGATCGACCGTCAGGCGATCATCGACGGCGCGATGTTCGGTCTGGGCACGCCCATCGGCACGCATTTCGCACCGCACAATCCCGACTACGTCGACCTGACCGCAAAATCCGCATACGATCCCGAGAAAGCCAAGGCGCTTTTGGCCGAAGCCGGGTTTGCAGATGGCTTCACCACCACACTGAAACTTCCCCCGCCCTCTTACGCACGGCGCGGCGGCGAGATCATTGCGTCGCAACTGCGCGCGGTGGGAATCGAGACCGAGATCACCAACCTCGAATGGGCCCAATGGCTGGAAGAGGTGTTCCGTGGCAAGGATTTCGGCCTGACCATCGTCAGCCACACCGAACCTTTCGACATCGGCATCTATGCGCGTCCGGATTACTATTTCCAGTACGACAACCCGGCGTTTCAGGAGTTGATGATCACACTTGGCGCGACCAGCGACCCCGCCGCGCGATCTGAACTTCTGACACAGGCCCAGACGATGATCGCCGACGATTACGTCAACGGTTACCTGTTTCAGTTGGCCTTCCCGACTGTGGCCGATGCGCGGATCAAGGGGCTTTGGCAGAACGCACCGACACAAGCGACCGATCTGACCAGAGTCAGCTGGTCCGAGTAGGCGCGCAGACCTTGCGGCACGGCTTTCGGCCCATCGGGTCAGCCGTGCCGCATTAACAAAAACGAAATTATGTTGCTTCAGAATCTTCGTACGAAGATTCTGGGGGCACCCCAGAAGATTTTGGGGTTCTCAGGTAAGCACGAGACCCCCGCGCAGCGTAAGACCAGATTGCCAAGGGCATAAGTCCAAACTAGGCTAACCCCATGGCCATCCCCGTCGAGAACTTCTTTCTCAAACCCGACACAAAAGGCACGCTACAGGCCCGCATCCAGCAGATGGTCGCGGAGGGTATCCTGTCGGGCCGGTTTCGCCGTGGGGAAAAGCTCCCCTCCAGTCGCAAACTCGCGCAACATCTCGGTGTCAGCCGTATCACCGTGACACTCGCGTATACCGAACTCTTGGCCAATGACTACCTGTCATCGCGCGGACGCTCCGGCTACTATGTGTCCGACGACGCGCCCGAACCGCCGCAGTTCGAAAACACACCCCGCCGCGAAGACGCCGTTGATTGGTCTCGCGCACTGGGACAGAAATTCATGGGTACCGCGACCCTCGTCAAACCGCAAGACTGGGCGCAATACCGATACCCATTCCTCTATGGCCAAACCGATCCGCAACTGTTCGATCACGCGAACTGGCGGCTTTGCGCCTTGCAGGCGCTTGGAGCCAAGGATTTCGCGGCCTTGACCCGCGATTACTACGATCAGGACGATCCCCAACTGGTCGAATTTATCCTGCGGCATACCCTGCCACGGCGCGGCATCACTGCGAAACCTGACGAAGTTCTGATCACGATGGGCGCCCAAAACGCGCTCTGGATGACGTCGCAGGTGCTGCTCACGCAACGCCGCCATGCGGTGATCGAAAACCCCTGTTACCCGGCGCTGCGGGGCGTGCTGACCCAATGCCGCTGCCATCTGAGTGCTTTGGACGTGGATGAAGACGGGCTTCCGCCCGAACAGATCCCAGAGAACACGGATGTGATTTTCACCACCCCCAGCCATCAATGCCCGACCTCCTACACGATGCCGCTGGCGCGACGGCAGGCGCTTCTCGCCCGCGCACGAACGCTTGACGCGCTAATCGTTGAGGACGACTACGAATTCGAAATGGCCTATCTCAAACCGCCCATGCCGGCCCTGAAAAGCCTCGATGAAGACGGGCGCGTGATCTATGTCGGCAGCTTTTCCAAATCGCTCTTCCCCGGGCTGCGGCTTGGCTACCTTGTCGGCTCGGCCCCGTTCATCCGCGAAGCACGCGCCTTGCGGGCGTCGATCCTGCGCCATCCACCCGGCCTGACCCAGCGCACCACAGCCTATTTCCTGAGCCTTGGGCATTATGACAGCCTGATCCGTCGCACCGGCAAGGCGCTCAATGATCGGCGTGTGATCATGGAACACGCAATTCGCAAATATGGGCTGACGATTGCGGGCAAAGGCACCTATGGCGGGTCCAGCTTCTGGATGCGTGCTCCCGATCATGTTGATTGCGAAGAGCTGGCACAACGCCTCAGCAAGGTCGGCGTCCTGATCGAACCCGGAACCGCCTTCTTTTCCGGAGACGCACCGCCGCGAAATTACTACCGATTGGCCTACAGCTCTATCGCGCAAGCCCGCATTGATCCCGGAGTGGCCGAGATCGCCAAAGCCATCGACGCCATGCCTCTTACATAGAGGCCTGCACGCGAAATCCGTCTGGGATCGCATCACGACCATCCAACACCAGATCGGCCATCACATCCGCCACTTTGGGCGCCATGCCGAACCCGATCTTGAACCCCCCATTGGCGATGAAATGGCCCTCGCGCCCCGGCCAAGCCCCAAGCATCGGCGCGCGCGACCGGGCACGCGGGCGCACCCCGGCCCAACGGTCCACCACTGGCGCGTCCGCCAGAACAGGCATCGCCGCAATGGCACGGGCGATCAGGTCGTCACATTGTGCGTCCAATCCGTCGGGCGTGTCGAACTCCCGTTCGCTGGTCGAACCGATGGCGACAGTCCCATTTGCGTGCGGAATGATATGCAAACCATCGACAAACACCTGCGGCACCGGACCGGCATCATAGGCCAAGGCGGCGGACTGCCCCTTTATGCCTGCGCCGGCCGGTTTGCCCAAGGCATCGGACAACTCGAGCAAGCCAAGCCATCCGGCGGCCCAGATGACCGCACCCCGATCCCGCGCGTCAGAGACCACCTCCACGCCCTTGGCGCGCAACGCGGCAACCAACGCGGCACAAGCCTGTCGCGGGTGCATCCGTCCGGTCAGGGTATCCCGGATCAGGAAACCCGAAGGCGAGAGCGGTGCAAACGCGCCCGCCTCATCAGCCGGGATCACCTCCCAGACGGCACGCCCCTGCCAGAGATCCCGCGCCCCTTCGGTACGGGCCCGCGCCAAGTCCAATCCATGATCGTCAGCAATCGGTTGCAACCGACCGGTGCGGCCATAGCCCGGATCGACGCCACCCGCCGCCTGTACATCAGCCCAGAAGGCCTCTGCCATCAGCAAACTGTCGAGCTGAAATGCCTTCTTGTCGTTCCAGTTCTCCGGCACATGCGGCGCCAAGGCACCGACCAGGCCCCCGCTCGATCCCGAGCCTGCACCATACGGATCGACCACCTGCACACGCGCGCCCCGTTGCGTCAAAACCCACGCGATGCTCAGGCCGAAAATCCCCGCCCCGCGCACTGTGATTTCGGGCATTGCCATTCCGGATACTCCTCGCCAAGGTCGCGCTGTCACTAAGGTATGTCATCATGGAACTCCAGACGGAACCGCTCGACTGGCGCGATGGGGATGTCCCTGTCTCTCGCCGGTTCGACGATCCCTATTTTTCGCTCGACAACGGACTGGCAGAAACGCGCTTCGTGTTTCTGGAGGGCAACGACCTGCCTTCGCGGTTCAGGGATGGGTTCCATATTGCCGAACTGGGCTTCGGGACCGGGCTGAACCTGCTGGCCACGCTCGACCTCTGGCGGTCCAGCGGTCAGGACGGCACGCTGCACTATACCAGTTTCGAAGCATTCCCGATGCAGCCCCAAGACATGATCCGCGCGCAACAGGCGTTTCCGGACCTCGCCCCGATTGCAGAAGACCTAGCCCCGTACTGGGCAACCAACACACGCGAGATTTCCCTGCCCGACCTGCACTTCACCCTTGTCGAAGGCGACGCGCGTGAGACCGTAAAAACCATGTCCAAACCCGCCGACGCCTGGTTCCTTGACGGCTTTGCCCCAGCCAAGAACCCGGAACTCTGGGAACCCGACCTCCTGACCTGCGTCGCCGAAAAAACCGTCCCCAATGGCACCGCCGCCACCTACACCGCTGCCGGTCACGTCCGGCGCGCGCTGGATGCGGCGGGGCTGATCACAACCCGCATCCCCGGCTTTGGCCGCAAACGCCACATGACCATCGCCCGGAAAGCCGCCTGACATGACCGATACCAATAACCGTCTGGGCATCTGGCTGATGGTGGCGACCACCTTCGTTTTCGCCATGCAGGACGGTCTGTCCCAGCATCTGGCCAGCGAATACAACGTGCTGATGGTGGTTATGATCCGCTACTGGTTCTTCGCTGCCTACGTGATGTTTGTCGCCAGTCGCCGTGCCGGAGGGTTGCGCGCCGCCACCGCAACGTCCCAACCTTGGCTGCAAGGCTTCCGCGCCCTTCTGCTGGCAGCCGAGATCTGCGTGATGGTGCTGGGCTTCACCTATCTGGGCCTCGTCGAAAGCCACGCAATCTTTGCATGCTATCCGCTGCTCGTCGCGGCGCTCTCCGGTCCGATCCTTGGCGAACAGGTGGGGTGGCGGCGATGGACAGCGATTGGCGTTGGGTTCATCGGCATCCTGATCATCCTGCAACCTGGCTTTGGCGTCTTCTCGCCGCTCGCCATCATCCCGGCCCTCTCTGCCCTGATGTTCGCGCTCTACGGACTGCTCACCCGCTACGCCGCCCGCAAGGACAGCGCCGCCACGAGCTTTTTCTGGACCGGCACGGTGGGGGCCGTGTTCATGACCCTGATCGGCATCTGGTTCTGGGAACCCATGGTGCCGATCGACTGGGCGATGATGGCACTGCTCTGCATCACTGGTGCAACCGGGCATTACCTTCTGATCAAATGCTATGACGTGGCCGAGGCCAGCGCGGTGCAGCCCTTTGCCTACCTGCAACTGCCCTTCGCGGCGAGCCTTGGCATCATGGTGTTTGGAGAGGCGATCCGCCCCAACGTCGTGTTCGGCGTAAGCCTGATCGTTGGCGCGGGTCTATTCACCCTGTGGCGTCAGCGGCAAAAGGGTTGACCCCTTCAACTCTTCCGAAAACGGCACCGGATGTGGATCACGTCCCAACCGTGCGCGGTAGATCGGAAGGCTTTCGGTGACGCGCATCACGTAATTCCGGGTTTCGGTAAAGGGGATGTGCTCGATCCAGTCGATGATATCCATCTCGCCGCGCCTTGGGTCGCCGCGCTCCTCCATCCAACGCTCTGGGCGACTTGGTCCCGCGTTGTAGCCTGCCGCCATCATCACCGCGTTCCCAGAGAATTGCTGCGCAAGCCTTTCCAGATAAGCCGACCCAAGCACGGCATTGTAATTCGGATCAGACAACAACCGGCTTTCCGAATACTCCAGACCAAGCCAACCCGAGACTTCCTCGGCGGTGCGCGGCATCACCTGCATCAACCCGCGTGCCCCCACGGGAGAAATCACACCCGGATCGAATTCGGATTCACGCCGCGCAATTGCCAAAACAATCTCGGTCGGGACGGGAAGCTTGGCCTCTGCCAGCGGATGAAGAGCATAGTACGGCCCGTGCACCTCATGCCCGAATTGCGCGGCCCGCTTGCCCAGCATCACCTGCAGATGCGGCAGACCCAAATCCTCAAGCATTTGCCCCATCTGTCCAATCTGCGTGCGGTCGAGCGACTCGGCCAGATGGGTCAGGAACCGTTCCGCCAGAACCTTTTCTTCTGCATCCAAGAGCAGGATGGCGGCGGTAAACACCGACGACTGCGTGAACGGCGCATCCCTCCAATCGGGGAACAGCTCTGTTCCAGCCAAGAGCGGATCGGGCGGCAGCCCACCAGCCTCGGCTGCAAGAAGACCGTAGAACGACGTCTGGTACTGCGCCCCAAACGCATAGGCTTTTGCCGCCCCTGCCGCATCACCGGCCTCCGACAGTGCGCGGCCCAACCAATATCCGGCCCGGCCCAGGGATATGGGAGATTCAACGCCACCGCGCAACGCCCGGAAATGCTCTGCCGCGCGTTCGGGCTGATCGAGAAACCGCAACGACAGATATCCCGACAGCCATTCCAGATCGGCAAAAGATGACCCTTCGTCGAGATGATGGTTCGCCGCCACGTCATAGGCGCGCTTGTACTGCTTGTCCCACATCAGGCGCCGCACCAGATCGTCACGTTGGCGCCCCCAAATGTCAGGACGCCCCAACGCTTCACGCGAGGTAGACCGCGCCTGCAAAAGCTCCACCGCATCATCGGTCCGGCCCTTGCGCATGCGCCACGCGAACCGCTCATAGGCAAGCCCTGCATCCGCGCTCAACGCGGCCGGGATCGCTTCGATCAGCGTATCAACCCCGGCTGCATCCGCCCGCAATGCCATCCGAGCCTCGGCCAAAGCGCGCCAATCCTCGCCCACCAAGGGCAACATGGCACGAGCATTCGAGGCACTGCCCTGCCACAGCATCGCATCCAGTCGCGCCATGTGGTGGGGTTTCAGAAAATCACCATAACTGGCAACAAACGCTTCCTGCTCATCAGCGGTCAGGGTCAGCGTGGTCCAAGCGCGCAGGATCACCGCCTCTGCTGCCGGGCGATCATCTGCCGTCAACAAAGCCCGCGCCAGCGACAGGGCCCCCGCCCCTGTCTCGGGAACGTGATCGGCATAGAAGGCGCGGATCGCCTCTGCCGGGGCCGAGGTCATGGCGCTTTCGCTTTTTTCCTTCAGAAAGGGCAGACCCGGCCAGTCTTGATTGCGCGACAGGAAATCCTGCACCTCGCGCAGTGACCCGAGTCCGGCGCGCAGATAATGCCACAGAATCACGTCGAGCGCCGCCTGTCCGTCGCCCCGCGCTTCGATCTGGGCCGCTGCCCAATTGCCTTCACGCATGAGGTCCATGGCCCGTTCCAGCGGACGGGCATTGCCCTGCGCGAGAACACCAAGGGGCATGGACAGCAGAAGCACCGTCAGGATCGCGATACGCCGAAACATGGCTTGCATTTTCTCCGATGAAACAGGATAGACGGCTCGCTAGAGGATAACCCGCAGCCCGCGCCCTGCAACTCACATTCGCGGGACGGGCGCAACGGCATACCAGCCACACACGAAAAGGAGCGTGACATGTTCAAAGGGTCGATGCCTGCACTGGTCACACCGTTCAAGAACGGTGCAGTGGATTTTGACACGCTCAAACAGCTTGTGGACTGGCATGTCGATCAGGGCAGCCACGGGCTTGTTCCCGTCGGCACCACCGGCGAAAGCCCGACCCTGACCCATGAAGAGCACGAAGAGGTCGTGTCCTTCGTTGTTCAGGCCGCCGCAGGGCGCATTCCGGTCATCGCCGGCGCCGGGTCGAACAACACCGACGAAGCGATCCGCTTCCTGCAGCACGCCGAAAAGGCGGGCGCGCAGGCGGGCCTTGTCGTCACGCCCTATTATAACAAACCGACGCAAGACGGACTGATCCGGCATTTCACCATGCTGCATGATGCCTGCACCTTGCCGATCATCATCTACAACATCCCCGGTCGGTCCGCTGTGGACATGTCGCCTAAGACGATGGGCGAACTGGCCAAGCTGCCGCGCATCATCGGGGTCAAGGACGCCACCGGCGATCTGGGCCGCGTCTGTGCGCAGCGCCTCACCTGCGGCAAGGACTTTGTCCAGCTGTCGGGCGAAGATGCAACCGCGCATGGCTTCAACGCGCAGGGTGGTGTCGGCATGATCTCTGTCACCGCCAATGTGGCTCCGGCTTTGTGTTCGCAGATGCAAGAAGCGACCATGGCAGGCGACTATGTCACCGCATTGGAGATTCAGGACCGGCTGATGCCGCTGCATCACAGCATCTTCGTCGAACCCGGTCTGTGCGGCGCGAAATACGCCATGAGCCGTCTGGGCCTCTGTGACGAAGAAATGCGCCCGCCGCTGTTCCCGGTGTCCCAGCCGACACGCGATTTGATCGACAACGGCCTGCGTCATGCCGGGCTGCTGAACTGAGCGCGACAAACTCTTCAAAGAGTTTGGCCAAATCCTTCCAAGGATTTGCCCGCCCTAAACCAGAAAGGCCGCGCTTCCTCAGCGCGGCCTTTCTTTTACCATCCGGTAAAAATCAGGAATCCAGCCCCTCGGGCTTGCCCACAACCACGAAATGCAATGCCTCAGGCTTGAGGATACGCGCCGCAACCCGCTTGATGTCGTCCAGCGTGATCGCCTCGATCTGCGCGTTCCGGGTGTTCACATATTCTGCCGGCAGATCGTCCATCTGCATCCCGACAAGGATGTTCGCAATCGGACCGTTGCCATCGAACCGCAGCGGGTAGGCCCCGGTCAGATAGGTCTTCGCGGTGGACAGTTCCTCTTCTGTGACACCGTTCTCGGCCATCTTGGTCCATTCGTCGCGGATCACGTCGATGGCTTCCGCGATGCGGTCATTGGCGCTGGAAACCCGGCCGAGATAGAGCGCGGCATGGTCCTTGGGTACGAGATAGCTGTAGACGCCATAGGTCAGGCCGCGCTTCTCGCGCACCTCTTCCATCAAACGCGCCTCGAACCCGCCACCGCCCAGAATTTCGTTCAGCACGTAAGCGGCAAAGAAATCCGGATCGTCCCGCGCAATGCCTTCATGCCCGAAGACCGCAACGGATTGCGGCACGTCAAATGGGACAACGGTCACACCTGCCTGAGTCGACACCGCGACATCGGGAGCCTGCGGTGTGCCGGTTTCAGGCAGATCGCCCAACAGCTTATCCAGAATTTCGGCAAGCGCCTCGGGCGAAATATCTCCGGCAGCACCGACATAGATCCGGTCACGGGCCAAAGCCCCTTTATGCGCGGCAATCAGGTCATCCCGGGTCAACGCAGCGACGCTTTCTTCGGTGCCTTCAATGGCGGACCCGTAGGGATGATCTCCGAAGACCATGCTGTCGAACGCCTGACCGACCAGATTGTCGGGATCTTGCGCATCCGACCGGATGACCGACACCAACTGCCCTTTGACCCGGTCAATCGCATCCTGATCGAAACGAGGCTGCGTGATCGCATCGTGCAACAAGGCCAGCGCCTCATCCTGGTTTTCAGTCAGGAACCGGGCCGAGATCGACACCGCGTCATCGCCGACGTCGAATTCGAAACTCGCGGCCAGCGATTCTGCCCGTTCTGAAAACGCACGCGAGTCCAGATCGCCAGCGCCTTCGTTCAGAAGTCCGACCATCAGGTTCGTCGCACCGCGCTTACCCGGTAGATCAAGCGAAGCCCCACCTTTGAACCGCAGCTCGAGTGCGACAAACGGGATCGACTCTTCCTGCACCAGCCACGCGTTGATACCGCCCGGGCTGGTGACCTCGGAAATGTCGATCTCCGCCCGGAGTGGGGCGGCGGCCAACAGCATGAATGCGATCAGGGAACCAAAGGCCTTCATTGCGTCACCTCCTGCGCCGTGCGGAGGAACCCGGTCACGGCATTGTCACGGTCAAACACTTCCTGTGCGGCGGCTATGATTTCCTCGGGCGTGATGGATTGCAGGATGCGCGGCCATTCGTGCACATCCTCGATGGTCAGACCCGAGGTGAGTGCCGCGCCATATCGGTTGGCCAGCGAATTGGAACTGTCCAACTCGTAGACCTGCTGCGCCCGCAACTGGAATTTGATGCGGTCGAGCTGAACGGGATCGACACCGGTTTCCATGAACTCCGCGATCACGCGGTCCATATCCGCTTCGGCCTCTTCCAGTGTCACGCCCTGCGCGGGAACGTTCACCACGCCAAAGGTCGTGTCGTCCAGCGACAGGCCGCTGTAAAAGGCGCCAGCATAGACCGCACGCTTTTCCTCGAACTGCAATTTCTGCGGCAGGACTGCGGTTTGCGACCCGCCCAGCACTTCCGACAGCAAGGTCAACGCGGCTGCTTTGCGCTGGTCTCCGGAATCCCGTTCGGGCGCCAGATAGGTGCGCATCACATAGGGCTGCGCTACGCGCGGATCGCTGAAGGTAATCCGTCGCTCGGCCATCTGCGGTGGCTCAGATGGACGCACCCGTTCGGGCAGCGCCTCATTGCGCGGGATCGGGCCGTAATGCTCCTGTGCCAAAGCCAGAACATCGTCGGGCAGAACATCCCCCGCCACGACCAGAACAGCATTGTTCGGCGAATAGAACTGGCGGTAATAGGCCAGCGCATCATCCAGATCGAGATTCACCATCTCGTGCCGCCAGCCGATGATCGGCGTGCCGTAGGGGTGATTGAGATATTGCGCGGCCATACGTTGTTCCCGGAACAGCGATCTGGGGTCGTTCTCCACCCGTTGATTGCGCTCTTCGATGATCACGTCGCGTTCGGTAAGGATGTCTTCGCGGTCAAGCTGGATGTTCTTCATCCGGTCCGCTTCCATTTCCATCATCAGGCCAAGGCGGTCTGCCGCGACACGCTGGAAATAGGCCGTGTAATCAAAGCTAGTAAAGGCGTTATCGGTGCCGCCATTCGCCTTTACGATTTCGCTGAATTCGCCGGGGGCCAGTTTTTCGGTCCCTTTGAACAGCAAATGTTCCAGGAAATGCGCAACCCCCGAAACGCCGGGCTGTTCATCCGCCGATCCGGCACGATACCAGACCATGTGAACCACGGCGGGCGCACGGTGGTCTTCGATCACCACGACATCCATCCCATTCTCAAGCAGGAATGTTGTGACCTGATCCTCGATTGTTTGCGCAAGCAAAGGCGCAGTAGCGAAAACGAGAGCCCCGGTCAGGGCCATCAGGCGACGCATCGGCAATACTCCTCCATTTTGAAGTAAGGTACGATGCGTACGACCAACTTCAAGCGCTCCAACAGTTTCGTGAGCAGGTTGCGATGGCGCTAAAGCCGCCGTGTCAGCGTTCCGGCGGAGCAGACGGGGTCAGCACACCGGCCCGACGCGCTGCCTCGAGCGCAGAATAAGGGTCAAGCGACTGCCCCCGGTAGACCCGGTTGTAGGTGTCCTCGGGTATCAGACGCCAGTTGAAAAAGGACCGGCGTTCCCGGAAGGCCTGATCTTCCGCGGCAAGCTGTTCGCGGATGTCGTCTGCCCGACCGAAGCGCGACGCGCGTGCGACGATCGCCTGATCCCCGGCACCGATGCCCGGCTGCACATCCAGCCGCGATGGCGCACCGCCCAGAACAGAGACCGCGTCTTTCAGCGGCGTCTGATCGGTCCGGTTTGTGCCACCCGGAGTCGGTATCGGCAGTTCGGTCAGGCTTACCGGCGCTTCCAAGGGCTTTGGCGGAACAATCGAGAATTCCTCGGGCGTGCCTCCGGGATTGCGCAATTGGCGCAGGTTTGTTTCCCGGTCCGCCGTGTCCTGACGTGATCCGCAGGCGGTCAGCGCCACCAGTGCCAGTATGATCCATGCGCGTGGCATCATGGTGTCTGCCCGCCTCCGTAATCGCCTCAAACCTGCTTTAGCGCATCAAGCCGCACTCGTCACGAGGCGTTTTTCCCGCCCGAGAACAGTGCGAGCCCAATCGCCCCGATAAACACCGAAATGTCAGCGACATTAAAGGCATAAGGATTGGTGAAACCGCAACAGGACATGTTCAGAAAATCTGCGACCGCCCCATAAAGCAGCCGATCCACCACATTGCCCAGCGCGCCACCGATCAGCAACCCCGCAAAAATCAGGCCCGTGCGCCCCGGCGGATCGCGACGCATCCAAACCAGCACGAACAGGACAATCCCCAATGCGACCGAGATGAGCACCCAACGGGTCCAGTCCGCCTGTCCCGACAACAGGCCGCAATTGATGCCCGTATTCCACGCCATTCGAAAATTCAGATAGGGCGGAAACACGTCGATGGCGCCGACGCGGGCCAGATCCATCACGTGGACCACCAACCATTTGGTCAGTTGATCCAGAAGAAAGATCGCCGCCGCGACGATGGCCACCAGACGCATGTTGTCTCCTTTGCCCTGCTCCGGAATTTTACCGGACGGTCAAATTCAGTGCCGGAAGTGGCGCATCCCTGTCAGCACCATTGCCAGACCGGCCTCATCCGCCGCCTTGATCACTTCATCGTCGCGCATCGACCCGCCCGGCTGAATGACGCAGGACGCGCCGGCGGCGGCCGCTTCAAGCAAACCATCGGCGAATGGGAAGAACGCATCAGAGGCCACTGCGCTGCCCTTGGTCAACGGTTCAGGAAGGCCCAGCGCCTCGGCCATGCGCTCGGCCTTCTTGGCGGCGATCAACGCACTGTCCAGACGGCTCATCTGGCCTGCACCAACCCCCACAGTCGCGCCGTCCTTGACGTAGACGATCGCGTTGGACTTGACGTGCTTTGCTACGGTCCAGGCAAAGAGCAGGTCGCGCATCTGGTCGTCGGTCGGCGCAATCTTGGTCACGACCTTGAGGTCGTCCATATTGATCCGCCCGTTGTCGCGGTTCTGCACCAGAATACCGCCCGACACCTGTTTCCAAGCAGTGCCCGGCTCGGCCGTGTTGGCCAGACCCGGTGTCGTCAACAGGCGCAGGTTTTTCTTCTTGGCGAACACATCTTTGGCATCCTGATGCGCGCCAGGCGCGATGACCACCTCGGTAAAAATCTCGGCAATCGCCTCGGCGGTTTCACCATCAAGGGTGGAGTTCAGCGCCACGATCCCGCCAAAGGCAGAGGTCCGGTCGCAGTCAAACGCCTTTTGATACGCCTCTTTCAGCGTCCGGCCTGTTGCCACGCCACAGGGGTTGGCGTGTTTGATGATCGCACAGGCAAACCCGTCACGCGGCAGGAATTCCGAAACCAGTTCGAAGGCCGCATCGGTGTCGTTAATGTTGTTGTAGCTCAGCTCCTTGCCCTGCAGCTGAGTCGCCGTGGCAACCCCCGGACGGGCCGAGCCATCATGATAGAACGACGCGCCCTGATGCGGGTTCTCGCCATAGCGCAGTGGCTGGGCCAGCGTTCCGGCAAACACACGGCGGCGCGGGGTTTCTTCTCCAATCGCTCCGGCCATCCATGTGCTGACGGCGGCATCATAGGCCCCGGTGCGCGCGTAGGCGATCTGCGCATGACGCTGGCGGAAGGCCAGCGTGGTCTGGCCGTCATTCGCGTCAAGCTCGGCCAGCAATGCGTCATAATCCTCAACATCCACAATCGTCGTCACAAACGCATGGTTCTTGGCCGCAGCGCGGATCATCGCGGGGCCGCCGATGTCGATGTTTTCGATGCAGGTGTCATAGTCGGCACCCTTGGCGACAGTTTCTTCGAACGGGTAGAGGTTCACCACCAACAGGTCGATTGGGCCGATACCATGCTCTGTCATGGCCGCGACGTGATCGTCATTGTCGCGCAGCGCCAGCAATCCGCCATGCACCATCGGGTGCAGCGTCTTGACACGACCATCCATCATTTCGGGAAAGCCCGTCACCTCGGCCACGTCCTTGACCGGCACACCCGCGTCGCGCAGCGTCTTGGCAGACCCACCCGTCGACAGCAGTTCCACACCCCGGGCATCCAACGCCTTGGCAAGGTCAACAAGTCCGGTCTTGTCCGAAACGGACAAAAGCGCACGGCGAAGGGGGGCGAGATTGGTCATGACAGCGATAAGTCCCAGTAGTTCAGTTCAGCAGCTCTGTCGCATCGTCCTGAACAAGGTCCCGGACCGCGATTGCGGTCTCCTGAGCCTTCGCCAGCGACCAGCGAACGCGGGTCGCATACTCCATTGCGCGGGCAGATAAAACGATCTGTTTGGTCGCGCGGGGCCGCAATCGGCCTTTTTCCAGATAAACGGAAGGTTCCAGCGCAAGATCACAGCGCCCTTCAAAGCGGAACACCCAGATCTCACCACTGCGCAACGCCATGCTGACAGCAGTTCCATTCATGTCGATGGCGGTGTCGACCTCGGGATGGAGATGGAAACGGATGTCGAAGGGAATGCCCGCAAGTCGGCTGTCTTCGAGCTTTTGATCGAACCGCGCCTTTGCCGGGGTATCGAGGGCGATCAACAGATCTTCCCCCACCACGCCGCGGCCATCAAAAGTCAGTTCCAAAATACGGGCATGAGTCAGCCCGTGCGTCTTGAGATAGCCATCATGCCCGCCTTCGAACCGCGCGCCATCCGTGGCGCGGGACAGTTCGACCGGCACACCTTTGGGGATGTCGTCCAACAGCTCCCGCTCAATGGACCCGATCCGTGACGTGCTGCCCAACCGAGAGCTTGAGAATCCATCAAGGCACAGCGTCGAATGTGACGGTGTTGCGCGCCCCGCCCTGCGCCAGTCTTCGCCAAAGGTCGATCCGGACCCGCAATTGACAATCAACGGACGCCGCCCAGAGGTCAGCTCGAACGCGAGGGTCGAGGCGTGGGCGTTGAAACTGGCCTGCCCGCTTGGTGGGGCCGCCGCATCGATCACCATCGTCGTGCGCCCGCCGGACAGACGTGCATAGCCCATTGCCAACCCCTTGGCCGCCTGCGCCTTGGTTCCGGCAGCCGCCAATGCGGTGTCCAACCGTCCTTCTACACCACGCCCACCGCCATGAAAACGCGCCAGCCCGCCATCGGCATGGCGCAATGCGCGCAGGGTCGGCACGATCCGGGTGATCGCCTGGATATGCGCCATTTCGGGCGACCGCGCGGTGTCCTCAAGCGCATCCCGCGCCCAGATCAAGAGCGTACAGACCTCCAGCAATTCTTCTGGATTGCGGGTCGGAATGCCACCTGCCTCGTTGATCTGACGCGCACATTCCTGACCCAGTGCCTTGATCGCGGGATCTGCCTGCGCCTCCATCCCTTGCAAGGACAACCCGGCCGAGATCAACCCAGTCAGCGCTTCGAACCGGGGGAGCCCGGGCGCAGAGCTGTGCCAGCGACGGTTGAGAAAGATTGTCTGCTGCGCAATCGACCGGAAGAACGCCCGCGATTGTTCCGGTGTGCACCCACCCAGTACAAAGATCGCATGATGCAGCCACCTGATGACCCGCCGTCCTGCCAGTTCGGGCGTCCAGCCGGGGCCGGACCCGTTCCCGTATCGGGCAATCCATTCGAACAGCCAGTTTTGCGCGGTCTTTCGGGTTGCCGCGTCTCCGACGCTGGCCATGTCGTCGAGCCAGACGAACCCATGGATTTCTTCGAGAAACACATCGTCCGGAGGCGTGATGTCCCACAGGATCGCACCCGGCGCTTCGACAAGATGTCCCGCGAAAAGCAGATTTCCTGCCGTGAGCTGCCGACCGCGCGCATAAGACCCGACGGTTCGGGGTTCAGGCTGAGCGACAAAGGCGGTTGCGGGCTTGGCACGCGTGGACAGTCGTGCGTGAACACGGTTCAAAATCCGGGCCTGCGCCCGTTTTGCAGCGTCCAGTCGGAACATCAGCTCTGCCTCTGTCTTGCGTTTACGCAAGCGTTCTTATGCTGACACCATAGCCTCGCGAGTGAATCGAGTCACGGTGCAAATGTCATGCAGGCGCCGCTTCGCCTTTGCGCTGCAAAATCGCCATGTAAAATCCATCCATACCGCCAAGCTCGGGCCAGTAGTCCGGCCGCAGGCGCACACCACCCTCTGGGCTGATCCAATTCGGGTCCAGACCGGGGGCGCTGGGGGTCTTGATTTCGACCTCGTCACTCTGGGCCAAAAGCCATTTGATCTGATCTTCGCCCTCTTCGCGCAACAGGCTGCAGGTGCAATAGACAAGGGTTCCCTGCGGTGCGATCTGCCCAATCGCACGGGTCAGCAACGCGCGCTGCAGCTTGACCAGATCGTCAATCCCGGTCTGCGTTTTGACATAGGGCAGGTCGGGGTGCCGACGGATGGTGCCTGTCGCCGAGCAAGGCGCGTCCAGCAAGATCACATCGAACAGACCATCTTCATATGTCAGCGCATCAGCGACCACGGTCTTTGCGGTCAGCTGGGTCCGCGTCAGGTTTTCGGTCAGCCGCACCATACGGGCCTCAGAAATATCCAGCGCGGTCACATCCGCACCTTTCGCGGCAAGCTGCATCGTCTTTCCGCCGGGAGCGGCGCAAATGTCGAGCACGCGTTTGCCGGATACATCCCCCAGCAGGTGAACGGGCATGGCCGCCGCGGCATCCTGCACCCACCACTCTCCGGACTCGAACCCCGGAAGCGCCGAAACCTGCCCCCGAGCGGTCAACCGAACGGAACCCGTCGGAAGAACCATACCGCCCAGCTTTTCCGCCCAGCCTGCCGCGTTCTCTTTGACCGATAGATCAACCGGCGGCGGCACGGCATGGGCGCGCTCGATCTCTGCAACCACAGATTTGCTCCATGCCTTGGCCAGCTTGGGGCGCAGCCATTTCGGCAGCATCGTGTCGGGCACCGCGTCCCACGCAGCCACCTCCATTGCGGTGATTTTGCGCAGAACCGCGTTGACCAGCCCCTTCATGGGTGCGGTTTTCTTGGTGCGACCCGCAAGTTTGACAGCCTCGTTCACCACACCATGCGCAGCACCCCCGGTCATGAACTCGACCGTTGCCATGCGCAGCAGGTTCATCACACGCAAGGGCGGCTGTCGGTTCAGGTGCGGTGTCAGAAGATGATCGGCGCGCCCGAGGTATCGCAGCGTTTCCGAGATCAGCCGCTGAGCCGTCGCGCGTTCAGGCGGCGTCAGGTCCTGCCAGACGGGATCGCTGATGACATCTGACAACATGCGCCCTTCCCCGATGATCTGGCTCAGACCATCCAGCGCGACGAGCCGGGGTGATGTGGGTGCGGGCAAGGGCCACTCCTGCAAACGGGCCCGGGTTGTCCCGGACCGGGAGGCGCGTATATCAATCACGAACAATATGGAAGACCGCGATGAGTTCCGACACACCCAAAGACCTGCCCCCCGCCGCCCAGCGTGCCTTGGCCGAAGCCGAAGAACGCCGGAGAAAAGCGGACGCGGAAAAAGCTCTTCCGAAAGAATTGGGAGGCCGCGACGGCCCTGAGCCAGTGCGCTATGGCGATTGGGAAAAGGGCGGTCTCGCGATCGACTTCTGAGCGTCAGCGCAGACGGAAATCCGCTGCCTGACCCGCGCCTTGGTCTGCAATGAACCGCATCTCGGACCCGTTGGCGAGAACCGCCTGGCAGTTATAGCCAAGGTCATCCCCGCCCCAGTTCAGGTCACGGCAGAAAAAGCCGTTCTTCCAATCCCATGATCCGGTCACGTCCCAAGTCGCGCCGCGACCCGAGACCTTGCCATCCGATGTCACGTTCAGACGCACCAAAGGCCGCGACAGGGTTTTGCCCTCGACCAATCGAACGAATTCAGACTTGTCCTCAATGCGCTTCAGTTCGGCTGCAGCGGCCTGCGGCAACAGAAAAGCTGCAGCGACGGCAACAGCCGCGACGATACGATTCGACATGACATCCTCCGGGCAGCATTACTGTCAGAACATACGTGGAGAATGCAGGATTGGATCAGTTGGGTTCCGTCACACTGGCGTGATCACGCCTCGTCGGACAAGCCCAGGACATCCAGCATGTCGTATTCGCCGGGTGCCTTGTCCTGCCCCCAAAGCGCCGCCTTCAAAGCCCCCCGCGCAAACAGCGCACGGTCGCTGGCAACGTGGCGCAGGATGATCCTTTCGCCTGCGGCGGCAAAAAGTACGTCATGTTCGCCAACGATGTCGCCACCCCGAATGGCGCTGAAGCCGAT
>NZ_JAEPMO010000131.1 GCF_017643905.1 Marivita sp. | reverse complement strand
TGAGGTATCTCAGGTCTCTTTTGGTCTATCTGCTCGCTGCTATTCTCAACGCAATCCAAAATTTGGAAACCAAAGCTCCCCGCAATCAGCCGCTATACACACCCGTCACAGCCTGAATTGCCTTGTTCAAGGTCGACTAAATCAGGGAGGATGTTATGGGTTATCTGTCTCGTACTACTGCAGTTTTGGCCTTGGCGCCGTTCATGACCGGCGCTTTTGTTGCCGCGTCATCGGTTTCGGCCCAGATGATGAATACCACAAGCTTGCAGCACACGATCGTGCTGGACGACGTCGACGAGCCGTGGGACATGTCGTTCCTTGACGACGGCACGATGTTCTTTACCGAAAAGTGTGACGGGCTGTCTGTCCTGCTGCCATCGGGTCAGGTCAACAACCTCTTAGGCATGTCGGGTGCCGAGGGCTATGCCAGCAGCGCGGACGATCTGTTCTGTGATGGACAGGCCGGGATGATGGGGGTTGCGGTCGATCCCGACTTTGCCAACAACCGTCAGATCTTTGTCTATTCGACATCCAACATGGTCACGCCACACACCAACCGGCTGATGCGACTGGTGGTGAACGAAGACTTTACCAACGTGTCGGACCGCACCGATATCGTGGACGATGTGCCCTACAAGATGGAGCCGAGTGACCACCCCTTCGGTGGGTCGGGTGCGCATAATGGCGGTCGGGTTCGTTTTGGGCCAGACGGGTATATCTACTTGACCACCGGTGACACCCATAACGGCCAAGTGCCGCAAAGCCCGACGATCATGGGCAGCAAGGTGCTGCGTATCGACCGGGATGGCAACGCCGCTGCCGAGAACACGCCGCCCGAGGGCTTTGACAAGCGGACCTTCACCTATGGTCACCGCAACGTGCAGGGCATCGCGTTCCACCCGGCAACCGGCACGCCGATCACGGCAGAGCATGGCCCGTGGCATTCGGACGAGATCACCGTGCTGCGCAACGGTGGCAATGCCGGTTGGGACCCGCGCCCGAACATGGCGGGTCGGGGCGATTGCCCTGACAATTACTGTGGCTATAGCCCGAACCAGATGGATGGCATGGACCGCTATGCGCGTGCTGCTTTCATGCCGATGACGGATCTGGCGACCTATCCTGATGCGATGCCGCCGATCTGGGACAACAACGGTTGGTCTCAGGGCACATCCTCGGCTGCGTTCCTCGAAGGCGAGCAGTGGGGCGACTGGAACGGTGCCATGGTCGTGGGTATCATGGGCATCGGCTTTGGCGGGACACCCATCGGCCAGCGGATCGACGTGATCGAACTGACCGAAGACCTGAAGGTCGAGGATGTCACCGAGTTGACGCTCGCAATGGAGTCGGGACGGTTCCGGTCGGTTGTGCTTGGTCCGGATGGCAGCCTTTACACGGCGACGGATGAAGGGTTCATCCACAAGCTTACACCGGGCAACTGACATGAAAAACCCTGCGCCGGACTGTTCGGCGCAGGGTGATCTGGATCACGGGCGTGAAGGGTCTTCAGCCTTTCTTGAGCGCGTCCCGGATTTCGAGCAGAACATCAAGCTCGCTCGGGCCAGTCGGAACTTCGGGCGCCACATCCTGCGGCTTTTCGGCGGCGGCCTTGATGCGGTTGACCATTTTCACAAGGATGAACACCACGAAGGCGATAATCAGGAAGTTGATGACCGCCATTATAAAACTGCCGATGGCAAAGACCGGCGCGCCCGCTTCCTGAGCCGCGGCAAGCGACGCGTGGGTGCTGCCATCCAGTGTGTAGAACCATCCCGAGAAGTCGATTCCGCCGGTGAACAGCGCGATGATCGGGTTGATGATGTCGCCCACGAGCGACGTGACAATCGCGGTGAACGCTGCACCGACGATGATACCGACGGCCATGTCCATGACATTGCCCTTGGCAATGAAGTCTTTGAATTCTTGAATCATTACTGGTGTTCCCTCGTGTTGGCTTGCCGCGACGAAAAATGCGTGGCTGCGATTTAGATACCATTGCCACAGTCATTGTCACGCATCCCGAAACAATCCACGGGGAATTTGCGAAGGCTTGCCGCAAATATGCAGCAAGCCAGAGTCATCTTTTCCGTATTGTCAATTTGGCAGGGTTCCAGTCAGCACATAACGCAGGATTTGCGCGACCTCTTGGGGGGTGCGGGTCATCGCGAGTGCTGCGGCATCCACCTCTTTCAGGGCATGATCATGTTCCGGCTGTTGCAGGATGATCAGGGACTTGCCCAAGGCAGCGGCATAGCCTGCGACAAAGGCGGCGTTCCACTGTTTGTACTTCTCACCGAAGCGCACCACGACGACATCTGCGTCCGCAATCCCCTTGCGGGTGCGGATCGCATTGACCATTGCGCCCTTGTGGTCGTGCCAATACTTGTTTTCTTCCGCGCCAAGGATCGCCACACCGCAATCGTCGCTCGCGGCGTGATCGGTCACGGGGCTGTCGAAACTCACGTCGAGACCTTGGCAGGCGTCGATGATCTGTTCACGCCAATCGGTGTGGATTTCGCCGGACAGGTAGACACGCAGGGCCATGGGATACTCCTTTTGTTTGGTAAAAGGGGTAGCGCAGATCGGCGGAAAGGCCAATCAATCGGTGCGACGCGCGATGACCGTGCGGCGGGGATCCTTGCCCGGAGCCATCTGGGTCTCAACGATGGTGAACCCGGCTTTCGTGATGGCCGCGTCCAGGTCGGAGGTCGACAGCTTGGCGAAATAAGGCGCTTTGCCAATGGCTTGGGCGATGGGCAGCCCAAGCTGGATGAACCACCAGATCACGCTGCCCCGGCCCGGCATGCAGAAGGTCTTGGAGATGAACAGACCACCTGGTTTGGTGCGCTTGGCGATCTCGGACAGCGCGCCATCAAGGTCTTCGAGCAGGTGCAACAGGTTGAGCGCAAGAACCGCGTCAAACGGGCCTGCGGGCGCGTCTGCCGCGTCGGACTGGAGGAATTCAACATTGGCCGTGCCGGCGGCCTGTGCCTTTTCGCGGCCCTTGTCGAGCATCGCGTCAGATACATCGGTGGCGATGATGTGCCCAAGGCTGGGCGCCAGCGCGATTGCTGTCGTTCCTGTGCCGCAGCCCAGTTCGAGGACGGAATCTGTAGGTGAGAGGAGTCCGCGCATCCGGTCGAGTGTGGCCTCATAGGCGGCCTGATTGCGGATTGGCGAGGCCGCGTATTTGTCCGCGACCCGATCCCAGAACTTCGCAGACTTGTACATGGTGGCCTCGCCTTTCTTGTTGTGTCGCCCTAGCCGCGCAGCGTGCCGCCGGTGGCTTTTTCGACTTTCTCGATGATCTTCTTGCCGACCGCTTCGATGTCCGCTTCCTTGAGCGTGCTATCGGTCGGCTGAAGCCGCACGGTGATGGCAAGGGATTTCTTGCCCTCTCCCAGCGACCCGCCGATGAATTCGTCGAACAGGCGCACATCCGAGATCAAAACCTTGTCGGCCCCGGCTGCTGCGTTCATCAGGTCGAGCGCGGCGACCTGCGCATCCACGACAAAGGCGAAATCGCGTTCGACCGCTTGCAGGTCGTTGAGCACGAGCGCCGGGCGTGTCGCCCCGGTTTTGCGCGGCAGGGGGATTTCCTGCGGCCAGAGGGTGAAGGCCACGGCAGGGCCTTTGACATCCATCGCCTTGAGCACCTTGGGGTGCAGTTCGCCAAAGACACCCAGCACCTTTTTCGGGCCGAGGCAGATCATGCCATGACGGCCCGGATGCCACCAGTCGCTCGCACCGCGCAGGATTTGGGTTTTCGCGGGTGCACCCATCGCGGCAAGGATCGCTTCGGCGTCGGCCTTGACGTCGAACACATCAACCGCGCGGGCGGTGCCGTGTACGTCCTTGGGGCCGGTCTTGCCGATCAGCAGACCGGACAGCATCAGATGCTGCTCTTCCGGCTCACCGCCGTGGAAGGCGTGACCGAGTTCGAAAAGGGCAATGTCCATGAACCCACGCGCCTGATTGCGGGCGGCGGCCTGCAACAGACCGGGCAGCAGGGCGGGGCGCATGTGGCTCATGTCGGTGCTGATCGGGTTGGCCAGCATGGTCGCATCGTCACCGCCGCCAAAGAGCGTGGCAGAGGCTTTGTCGATGAAGCTGTAGGTGACGCATTCGTTGTAACCCAACGCCGCCGCTGTCCGACGGGCGGCGCGTTCGCGGCGCTGCATCGGGGACAGGATCGGCTTGGGCACACCGGGGTCCATGCGGCGCATCGGCTTGCCCTGCAGCTTGGTCAGGGAGGCGATGCGGGCGACCTCTTCGACCAGATCGGCCTCGCCCAGCACGTCGGGGCGCCAGGAGGGGACTCGGGCCATGTTGCCTTCAAGCTTGAAACCAAGTGCGGTCAGGGTCTGACGCTGCTCGGCCTCGGGGATCTCCATGCCGACAAGCGAAATCACCCGCGCGGGGTCGAGTTTGTAGGCGCGGGAGGTGTCGGGCACGGCACCCGCTTGGATCACCTCGGAGGCTTCACCGCCTGCGTGATCGACGATCATCCGCACCGCCAGTTCCAGACCTTCGGGTGTGAAGACCGGATCGACACCACGTTCAAAGCGGTAACGGGCGTCGGAGTTGATCTTGAGCGCGCGGCCCGTGTAGGCGATCTGGATCGGGTCCCAATAGGCGCTTTCGACAAAGACATCCGTGGTCTCGTCGGTGCAGCCCGTTTCCTCGCCGCCCATGATGCCGGCGATGCTTTCGGGGCCTTTGGCGTCGGAAATGACCATCTGGCCGGGCTGGAGCGTGTAGGTTTTGCCGTCGAGCGCCAGAAGTTCCTCACCACCCTTGGCGCGGTGCACGCACAGGTCGCCTGTCACCTTGGCCATGTCGAACACGTGCAAAGGGCGGTTGCGGTCGTAGGTGAAGAAGTTGGTCACATCGACAAGGAAGTTGATCGGGCGCAGGCCGATGGCGCGCAGGGCATCCTGCAGCCATTGCGGGCTTGGGCCGTTTTTCACGCCACGAATGATGCGCCCACAGAAAAGCGGGCAGCCGTCGAGCGTGTCTTCGTCGATCACAACCTTGGTGTCGGCGGTGAAGCTGGCGGGCACGGCATCGACGGGTTTGGTCTTGAGCGTGCCCAGACCCCGCGCCGCCAGATCGCGGGCGATACCCTGCACGCCCAGCGCATCGGGGCGGTTGGGGGTGATGGCGATTTCGATCACCGGGTCAACCTTGGCGGGGTCGTTTTCGGCCAGCCAGTCGATGAATTTCTGACCCACCTCGCCCGAGGGCAGTTCGATGATGCCATCATGTTCGTCGCTGAGTTCAAGCTCGCGTTCCGAGGCCATCATGCCGTGGCTCTCGACGCCGCGGATGTTGCCGACGCTGAGCGTGACGTCGATGCCCGGCACATAGTCGCCCGGTTTCGCCAGAACGACGGTGATGCCCGCACGCGCGTTCGGCGCGCCGCAGACGATCTGCTTGTCGCCTTCATCCGTCTCAACCGTGCAGACGCGCAGGCGGTCGGCATCGGGGTGCTGTTCGGCGTGTTTCACCTTGGCCAGCGTAAAGGTCTTGAGCTTGTCCGCCGGGTTCTCGACGCCTTCGACTTCGAGGCCCAGATCGGTCAGGGCATAGGTGATCTCGTCAACGGTCGCGGTGGTGTCGAGGTGCTTTTTCAGCCAGGAGAGGGTGAATTTCATGGTTCGTCTTCCTGTAGGCCGGGCTTAAGCTCGGCAATCCAGTTCTGTGCCGGGCTGAAGCCCGGCCTACGATTTTAACTCAATCCGCCATGCAGCGTCGGCACATCCAGCGCGGCAAAGCCATAATGGCGCAGCCAGCGGAGGTCTGTATCGAAGAAGGCGCGCAGGTCGGGGATGCCGTATTTCAGCATTGCAATGCGGTCGATGCCCATGCCGAAGGCAAAGCCCTGCCATTCATTCGGATCGACGCCTGCGTTTTGCAGAACTTTGGGATGCACCATGCCGGAGCCGAGGATTTCGAGCCAGTCGTCGCCTTCGCCCACTTTCAGCGTGCCGCCTTCCCAGGAGCAGCGGATGTCGACCTCGGCCGAGGGTTCGGTGAAGGGGAAGTGCGAGGCGCGGAAGCGCAACTCTACATCGTCCACCTCGAAATAGGCCTTCACGAATTCTTCCAGCACCCATTTCAGGTTCGCCATCGAGATGTCCTTGTCGATGGCAAGGCCCTCGACCTGGTGGAACATCGGCGTGTGGGTCTGGTCGTAGTCGGCGCGATAGACGCGGCCCGGCGCGATCACGCGGATCGGCGCGCCGGTTTTCTCCATCGACCGGATCTGCACCGGCGAAGTGTGGGTGCGCAGCACGTGCGGGGGGCGATTGTCACCCTCGGCGCGGTGCATGTAGAACGTGTCCATCTCGGCGCGCGCGGGGTGGTGGCCGGGGATGTTCAGCGCGTCGAAATTGTACCAGTCGGTGTCGATCTGCGGGCCTTCGGCGACGGAAAAGCCCATATCGGCAAAGATCGCGGTGACCTCTTCGGTCACTTGGCTGATCGGGTGAATCGTGCCCATGCGACGGCCGCGACCGGGCAGCGTCACGTCGAGCCATTCGCCACGCAGACGCTCATCCAGCGCCACATCTTCGAGCGCCACTTTCTTCGCAGAAAGGGCCGAGTTGATCTCGTCCTTTAGGGCGTTCAGGGCAGGACCGGCGGTCTGGCGTTCCTCGGGGCTCATCTTTCCAAGTTCGCGCATCAGAAGGCTTATCTCGCCCTTCTTGCCAACGGCCTGCACGCGCAGGTCTTCGAGCGTGGCTTGATCGCTCGCCGCCGCAATCAGCCCAATATACTTGTCGCGCAGATCGTCCATGTCACCCTCCGGCTCGTCTTGTGCTTTCCCTAGCCGCGACCGTGCAGGGACGCAAGGCAGCGGGATTGTGCGGGGGGATTCTTTCGATCTGAGTCGCGAAAGTAACAGGCGAAAAAAAATCCTATGCTACAGCGCAGGGTTGCCACATAGATGTTGACCCGAACACCAAATTGAGCAGTATCGAAAGATATCACTGCCAATATGTTGAGCGAAACAACGCTCACGATGCTGCTTAATTCTGGGGGAAGAGCATGTCGTTACGAATTTTGAAAGAGCATTTGCCGTGGATTGCGCCGACCGCGGCGATCGTCCTTGCCGCAACCGGGGTCATCAGTTTCGGACCTCGAGATGCAGGGCCTGTTGGTGCTGCCTCTGACTTCGAGGTGTCGCGGACCGTGACGCAGAACCCTGTTGCGTTGGGCGAACAGGGTATCGGATTGGTGCCGCAAAGCTCGGGCAGCATCGAGGCCGTTCAGGCGGCGGTTCTGCAAGCGCCGCAACCGCCGGAAGTGACGCTGGCCCCGGCTCCGGTCGAGCCTGCTGTTGTGACACCGGTTCAGCCAACGGTTGCACCGCAAACCGTGTCGATCGAACCGGAACCCAAGGTCAGTCCGACCAGCAACCCGCAGGCGTTTTTTGCCGCCGCGCAGGCCAACCTCGCTCAGGATCAATCCTGTGTCGAAGACCTGCGTGTGCTTGCAAGCGAGGCGCGCATCTACTTTCCAAGCGGCGGCCTGACGGCAGAAGAGGCTGGCATGGCGCAGGCGCGTCTGATCGGGCTGGTGGCCCAGGATTGTCCGCACGTCGAGATTGTGGTCGAGGGCCATTCCGACCCGTCCGGCGATCCGGCGGTCAACCGGCGTCTGAGCCAGCAGCGCGCAGATGAGGTCCTCAAGCGGATTGCGGCGTCCGGTATCGACGTGACGCGGTTCCAATCCATCGGGTTGGGCAGCCAGAGGCCGTCAAATGTCACGGGTAGTCAATCGGCTGCCTATTATGACCGTCGCGTTGAGTTCCAAATTCGTGAAATCTCGCAACGCGCCGGAGTGACCGGGTTCTCACGTCCTTTGGGTAACGCGCCCTCCGCTTGCGCCGAACAGCTTCAGACGGCTGTCGCGCAGACCAAGCTGTTCTATTCGCCGCGATCGATTACGGCACCGTCTGATGGGATGCCTGCGGTCATGGATCTTGCAAGAAAGGCAAGCGCCTGCCCTGACGCACGGTTGCGCGTCGTCGGTCAATTCTCGGACGATCTTGGGTCTGGGGAAACGCCTGCGACGGCACGTCTTCGGGCGGTCGCTTTGATGAGTTCGCTTGTGGCTGCCGGGTTCGATCCCGAGCAGATCATCATCGCGGCGCATTCGACCCCGAAAATCCTTGCCGGTCAGCCGGGTCTGAGCGAGCGTCGTATTGATTTCGACGTGATCCTCGAAAACTGAGCGCGTCACGCTGGGAATAGGAAGCAGGGCGGTTCAACGGGCCGCCCTGTTTCGTTTTGGGATCAGATCGTTGCCATTTTGGTGTGTCGTGGTACGTCTTGTGATTGACCTTTGATCAGCAGCCAAAGCGCAAAGCTGATTTCCGACAGGGTCACGATGGCAAGAAGGCCAGCGCGGAGGATGCCGAGGACTGCTGCATCCGGAAACGCAAAGGCGTAGATGCTGTCAAGGACGTAGCCTGACGCGCCAACGATGAGCCCGACGCCGATGATGCGGGGAAAGCGGTGCGATGCCAGCACCAATGTACCCAGCAGGACAAGATGCAGCGTAAAGAACACCTGCCAAATCCAGACGCCGGCCCGGTGCATTTCTAGAAACAGGCCGGCAAGGTCGGCACGTTGAGCGGCGTCAAAGCTGCTGACCAGTTCCGGTGACTGCGCCAGCAGGGTCGCGCCCGCGTGGAAGAACAACATGGCGGACATCACACTGACCATGCTCAGCCGCGCCATTGCGGCGGCGAAGGACAGCGTCGCTGAGACCGGCTTGAACATGAAATAAAGCATCGTGAGCGCCATGATTTCGAACACCATGACCGCCAGATCCGCAGCGATACCAGCTTGGTAGAGCGAGGTGCGGGTCAGGATGTTGGTGACGGTTTGAGCCGGGTCACTCTGAACCACGATCTGCGATGGAACATAGGCAATGGCAAAACCACCTGCGATGGCGATGCCAAGGTAGAACATACCTGTGACACGGGCGTATTGCGGGGATGTCGGGTCTGAAAAGGCACGCATGGGAGTTCCTTTCATTTTGCAAAGCAACAGCATTCGGCGAGCGGGGGCTGGCCGTCGAAAAGCGGTATGGATGATGAATTGATCGTCGCGTCTTGGTGTGACTGTCCAAAATATACCCGAACGCGTACCCCAACAAAATTGACCTAATTTCTATTTTTGATATGCAGATTTGCATGGATTGGTCTTCTGTTACCTTTGACTGGAACCGGGTCCGCGCCTTTCTGGTGACGGCCGAAGAGGGATCCTTGTCGGCAGCGGCACGGGCACTGGGGCTGGCGCAGCCAACGCTCAGCCGGCAGGTCGATGCGCTTCAGACGGAACTTGGGGTTGTGCTGTTCGAACGCTTCGGGCGCGGTCTTGAGCTGACCCCAGCCGGGGCGGACCTGATCGCGCATGCCCGAAAGATGGGCGAGGCGGCCATGTCGCTTTCGATCGCGGCGTATGGTCAATCCGATGTCGTGTCCGGTCTCGTGACGATTTCAGCGTCCGATGCCTATGCCGGGCTTGTCCTGCCGCCGATCCTGAAGCGCCTGCGCGAGCAGGAACCCAGCATCACCTTACGGATTGTGGCCGACAATCAGGCCACTGACCTGATGCGGCGCGAGGCCGATATCGCCTTGCGCAACTTTCGGCCAAAAGAGCCTGATCTGGTTGCAAGACGACTTGCGGATGCAGGCGCGAACTTCTTTGCGGCTCAGGCCTATATCGACCGTTTCGGAGTCATCAATAGCGACACAGATTGGGCCAATGCGCAATTGATCGTGCCCGGTCCGGCAGAGGGCTTTGTCAGTGTGATGCAGTCGATGGGCCTTCCATTGACCCAGGCATCGGTCGCCTATGAATGCACGAGTTATCTGGCGATGTGGGAAATGGTCCGGCAGGGGCTTGGGGTCGGCGAGATCGATGTGCGCATCGGCGACGCGGACCCGTCAGTGAGCCGTGTTGCTCCTACGGTACAGGATTTGCCCTTCCCGATATGGCTGACCGCGCATCGGGATATTCTTTCCAATCGACGGTTGCGACTGGTCTACGATTTCCTTGCGGACGCGCTGTCGTCGCGGGACCAGCCTTGACCGATCAGCTCTCGAACGGATTGTCGAGCACACCGACGACCTGCAGAAGAAACGTTCCATCGCTCGGGTCGATGGCATCGCGATAGAATGTGTCGATCGCATCGACAGAGGCAATGATGCTGGAGGCCGTACCGTCGTACAGCGCCATCACGGCTTCTGCTTGCGCGACATCGGACATACCCTTGTGACCAGCGTAAAGCGCGCCGATGTCGATCTTGTTCTCGAGGTAGTTTCGATCCGCAATCTGCTGTTGAATGAAATCGAGCCCACGTTCGATCTGCAATGGCGACCGTGCCCCTTCGAGGACTTGAAGGATCAGTTCATCGCGCGACACGGCCCCCGAGTCCAACGCGTTTGTCCAGAATGTCAGACCCGCCTGATCTGCGGAGCGTCCAAGGACATTGCCATAGACTTCTGCGGTGAAATCCGCGTTCGACGTGCCATCAGGGTAGGTGGCGCGGGTTTCGTCCTGGTCGGCGAAGAGCAGGGCCATTTCGCTCAGTGACACGCCACTGGCGAAGGCGGTTCCCCAGAAGTTGAGACCGATGGAGTCAGGCGCACGGTTGAAATAGGCGATGTAGAGTTCGATGATCGCTTCTGCATCGTTCTGGGACAGATCGGCCAAGCCGCTGAACATTTGCAGGTCAAGCGGGCCATCGAAGGCCGGGATCTCGGTCGCGAAGTCAAGGAATTCGACGTTTTCCAGTGTGATGGCACCGAGGCCAAACGCCCGGTGGTCCGAAACGGTCACGCCATCTTGCCCGATGATCACGGTGTAGTCCGACTGGTCGCCAGCGAAAGTCACCGTATCGGTGTCGCCGAATGCGTCGATCCGTTTGAGACCATATGCGGCAGGAAGCGTGTCTGCGCCTGCCGTACCGAACAGAAGATCATCTTGGACGTCCACTATTGGAGGCGTCACCTCTTCGACGACAGGAATCGGAACAGGAGCCTTGGGATTGCTTGTCAGCGACTTGGCAATGCCTCGCAGGTCCAAGTACGAGAACTGAACGGTGATCTGCGCATCAATGTCGCCATCGGTCACCTCATAGACTTGCGACGTGGCTCCGCTGATCGCAGTTCCGTCCCGATACCATTGGTATGTGATCGTGGATGTGTCGATCCCGTTGGCGTCGCTGACCGCGTTGGGGCGCGCCGTCAGGCTTTCGCCGACAATCGCGTCCCCGAGAACAATCAGCGGATTGTTCGCGCCAGTGTCGTCCGGGACAGGTGTTCCGGCGGGAGGCACGGCGTTTTCAGGGTCGCTGGTCAGTATTTCGAGAGTGCCGCCAAAGTCGACATAGCTGTACCGCACACTGAGACGTGCGCCCACGTCGGCCTCGGACACCTCAAACGTGCGGTCAGTCGCGCCTTCGATGATCTCTCCGTCTCGAAGCCATTGGAATGTCGCGGTGGTGTAGTCAATGCCGTCCGCATCCCCGATCCCGTTCGGTCGCGCGATCAACTTTTCGCCAACATAGGCTTGACCCAGAACTGTGACCGGGCCTTTTGGCGTGTTGTTTGTGCTCAAGATCGTCGACATGACCTGGTCTTCTACTCATCGTCCAACAGCGGAGCTTTGGCGGCACCGGAATTTCAAGACTTCCTGAAACTGCGTGCAAGATTGCGGGCAGCCAAGTGCGCGGTATTCCGCGACACTGGATTGGCGCTCATCGCGGGATGTGCTGCTCGCGGCCCGTCATTGCTTGACGCTTGTCCAGACTTGTTGGATGTCACTGAGAACTGACCCAGCATTGTCATCGAGATTTGACCCGCCTGTCAGTATGTCGGTCGGTTCATGACGGGGTCAACATTGGCGTCTCCTTCCTCTTTTTTTTCGCGGTCTCCGAGCTGGCCTTGAAG
>NZ_JAEPMO010000256.1 GCF_017643905.1 Marivita sp. | reverse complement strand
GACCTGCGACACCATCACGAATTGCTGATCGCCAATTGTCTCGCGCAATCCGAGGCGCTGATGCGCGGGCGGTCGCTGGATGAGGCGCGGGCGATCATGGCCAAGAAAGGCCTGAGCGGCGACGAGCTGGAACGGCAGGCGCTGCACCGGGTGTTTCCGGGCAACCGCCCGTCCACGACGTTGATGATGTCGAAGCTGACACCCGAGGTTCTGGGCCAGATCATCGCGCTTTATGAACACCGGGTGTTTGTCGAAGGGGTGATCCTTGGGATCAACTCGTTCGATCAATGGGGCGTGGAATTGGGCAAGGAACTGGCGACATCGCTTGGGCCATTGGTCAGCGGTGATGCTCCGGCAGATAGCAAGGACGGCAGCACGCAAGCCCTGCTCGGATACGTGAAACGCTATTCGTGAGGTGGGCAAGACGTGTTGAAACGTCTTGATACGCGGTTTCGAAACCGCGTTCGAACGCGCCTGATCAAGACGCGTCGACGCGTCTTGCCACCCCGTCCACCGCGTGGAACCGCTCGCGTACAGGTTCTGGGATTGGCATGCGCCCACTGCCATCCGGCTGCAATAGCACGATCACGCAGGTAAAGGTCGCGCGAACCGAACCGCCGGACCAGATCTCCTGCCTGAGCGTAAAGCTGGTGGTGCGGTAGTCCACGGTTCGCGTCACCACGACGTAGTCTTCGTCCGCCCGCATTTCCTGAAGCCAATCGATCTCACCTCGGCGGATGACGATGCGCGGTTCAACCTCGGCGGCGCCGTAGGTCGATAAGCCTACATGCTTGAAATAGGTGACCCGCGCCCCTTCAAACCAGATCAGATAGGCTACGTTGTTGACGTGGTTGAGCGGATCAAGTTCGGCAAAGCGCACCCGGTCTGCCAAGGCCAGCGGCCACGGCTCTGTCAGACCAAAGGTACGTTGCTGGTCAGGGTTAAGCGGGGTGAGGAACGGAATGTCGATCATGGCAGCGCTCTGTCAACCCGCGCGCGGAATGTCAAACCCCGGCGGCGCGAGGGTGAAGCCGTCAAACTGAAATGCCGGGCTGACCGTGCATCCCATCAAGGTCCAATCGCCTGTGCTGCGCGCCGCCTGCCAATTGTGTGGCGGGACAATGATCTGCGGCGACTGCCCTTGGAACAGGTTAGGACCAAGCACATGATCCTTTGCAGGGCCGGTATCGGTTTCTGACAGCGACAGAATCAGTGGCGCACCGGCGTAGTGATGCCAGATCTCTGTGGCGTCGACGGTATGCCAATGGCTGCGTTCGCCAGCTCCGAGCAGGAAATAGATGCAGGTGCCCGATGGTCGTTCATCCTCCTCTCCGATCCAGGTTTGGCGGTAATGACCACCTTCCGGATGTGGCAAAAGGGCAAGACGCTTGATGATGTCCTGTGCCGATTTTCCATTCAGATCAATCTGTTCCACGCGTGTTCTCCCGCGGCGTTCGCTATCTTGTGACTTGGTTAACCTCAGCTTTGCAGTCTTTGCCGCCAGGAGCAATCGGGGGCAGATGGTGGACCAAAGAAAGCAGAACGTGAGAGCCATCGCACAGGAGATTGTGTCCCGCGAAGGCGGTTATGTGAACGATCCCGATGATCCCGGCGGGGCCACGAAATACGGTGTGACCATTCATACGATGCGCCGTCTTGGGCTTGACCTGACAGGGGACGGGCAGGTGACGCAAGCCGATGTCCAGCGCCTGAACCAAGAGCAGGCCGTCGAGATCTTCATTGACCATTACTTCGCGCGTCCCCGCATTGCCGACCTGCCGCAACCGCTTCAGGCGACGGTCTTCGACATGTATGTCAATACAGGTGCCAATGCGGTGAAAATCCTGCAACGCCTGTTGGGAAAGATGGGCTACGCGGTCGCCGTCGACGGTGCCATCGGCCCCAAGACCATCGCCGCATCTGCGCGCGCGCATGCCAGCGCTCCGGATCATATTGTCGATGCCTACGGGATCGAACGACGCAATTACTATTTCGATCTGGCCGACCGCCGGCCCGCCAGCCGCAAATACGCGCGCAGCCGGGCAGGCGGGAAGGGTGGCTGGATCACGCGGGCGGAGGCCTTCATTGACGCCCGCTATCATCTGACACCAGCCGCGTTTCAGCAAAGGATCTCTGCATGGGATTGATCGAACAGGTGTTTTCGCTGGTCTTCGGATCCGGGCGTAACATGGTGCGCGACACGGTCGAAGTGTTTCGCCCGAACGCGGAAGCACAAGCGCAACGCGACAAAGACCGATATGGTGCGTCGCTCGGCCAGTTTGCGGCCGAGTTCTATGCGCCGCAGCGTGGCTGGTTTGACCGCCTGATGGATGCGCTGAACCGTGTGCCGCGTCCGGCCATGGCATTGGGCACCTTGGGCTTGTTCGTGTCGGCGATGGTGGACCCGGAGTGGTTTTCCGCCCGCATGGTGGGGTTGGCACTGGTGCCAGAACCGCTCTGGTGGCTCTTGGGGGCAATTGTCAGCTTCTATTTCGGTGCACGGCATCAGGCGAAAGGTCAGGAGTTCCAGCGCGCGTTGGTCCAACACATGGCGCGGCCGGGACCAGATCAGCGGCCAGAGACGGACACCGTGCTCCCGACGCAAGAGCCACAACCAGACGGCAATGCAGCGCTCGAGGAGTGGGTGCAACAGCGCCGCTAAAGGCGTCGGACGCGTCGACGCGTCCGGGTCTTCCGTCGACGGAAGACCCGCGACAATGTGAACCGAGCAAACCGACGAAACGCATTGGCCGTAACCAGTGCTGCGCCTATACTCCACCACATGGTTACAGAACTCGGTCATTTCGCCCTCATCCTCGCGTTCCTTGTCGCGATTGTGCAATCCATTGTGCCTCTGGTGGGGGCGCATAAACGCTGGCCCGGCTGGATGGCTGTCGCCGAACCGGCGGCAACGGTGCAATTCCTGCTGACGGCCTTTGCCTTTGCGGCTTTGACTTATGCCTTCGTGACCTCGGATTTCTCGCTGCGGCTTGTCTGGCTCAACAGCCATTCGGCCAAACCGATGCTCTATAAAATCAGCGGTGTCTGGGGCAACCACGAAGGCTCCATGCTTCTGTGGGTGCTGATCCTGACGCTCTTTGGCGCGATGGCCGCGTGGTTCGGCAAAGGCTTGCCTCCGACCCTGCGCGCCCGTGTTCTGGCGGTGCAATCCGCTGTTGCTGTTGCATTTTTTGCCTTCATCATCTTCACGTCCAACCCGTTCCTGCGCCTGGTCGTGCCTCCCTTTGACGGGCAGGACCTCAACCCGCTGCTGCAGGACCCGGGACTCGCCTTCCACCCGCCGTTCCTCTACCTCGGCTATGTAGGCCTGAGCATCTGCTTCAGCTTTGGCGTTGCCGCCCTGATCGAAGGCCGTGTCGATGCGGCCTGGGGCCGTTGGGTGCGCCCCTGGACGCTGGCCGCATGGGTCTTTTTGACCAT
>NZ_JAEPMO010000210.1 GCF_017643905.1 Marivita sp. | reverse complement strand
GCTCTCATGCTGACCTGCGCCATCCAATACCATTCGCACGGCACGCTCGCGCACTTCTGGTGAATACTTGTTCGTTGTCTTCGTCATAATGCTCCATCCTACTCATGAGTTGAAGCCTCCGGCAAACCCGGCGCGGTTCAGTCATCGAAATTCCTTCCTCATTATTCAGCAGATACTTGACCTACGATCGAGCATGAAATACCCCGTAGCGTGTTGCGCGGGCGTTGTGTAATGGTAAGACCTCAGCCTTCCAAGCTGATGATACGGGTTCGATTCCCGTCGCCCGCTCCAGAGACATACCTGAATTCTCTGGTTTCCCCGGAAAATCTAAGACTTTAGCGCGGCAAATCGGCATTTGCGGCGCGTTCGGCTTGACCAGTGCGGTCAGGCCAATGTTTAAGCGGGTGCAGCTGAAAATGGGAACCTGATGGCCGACGCGACACCAATACCCGCGAAGAACGACGAACGCGAGAAGTCCAAGAAGCTTGGATCTCTGGCTGCGCTTTGGCCGTTTGTCGCGCCTTACCGGCTGCTCATGTTCGCAGCGCTCTTTGCACTGAGCGCCACAGCCTGCGTGTCCTTGATCCTTCCGATGGCCGTGCGCCGGGTGGTGGACAATTTCAACACCTCCGACGGGGCGCTGCTGGATCTGTATTTCGCGGCGGCGTTGGGCATTGCGGGTCTGCTCGCCATCGGCACCGCGCTGCGCTACGCGCTGGTCACGCGGTTGGGGGAACGGGTTGTTGCCGATATCCGCAAGGCTGTGTTTGGGCGGGTGATCGGCCTAAGCCCGTCGTTCTTTGAGCGCGTGATGACCGGTGAAGTGCTGAGCAGGATCACCACCGACACCACCCTGATCCTGAGCGTGATCGGGTCGTCCATTTCCATCGCTTTGCGCAACGTGCTGATCTTCTTCGGTGGCATGATCCTGATGCTGTTCACCTCGGCCAAACTGACCGGGATGGTGCTGTTGATCGTGCCTGCGGTGGTCGTGCCGATCCTCGTGCTGGGCCGCAAGATGCGCAAGCTGAGCCGTGAGAACCAGGATTGGATTGCCGCATCGTCTGGCAATGCGTCAGAGGCGCTGCTGTCGGTGCAGACGGTTCAGGCTTTCACGCACGAGGACATTTCGCGCAATGCGTTTGGCGAGGTGACAGAAAAGAGCTTTGACGCGGCCCGTCGCCGGATCTGGACACGGGCGCAGATGACCGCGATTGTGATCTTCCTTGTGTTCACTGGGATCGTCGGCGTTCTGTGGATTGGCGCCACGGACGTTCGAAACGGCACGATGAGCCCGGGTGAGCTGGTGCAGTTCGTAATCTATTCCGTGATGGTTGCGGGGTCGGTCGCGGCGCTGTCCGAGATTTTCGGTGAATTGCAGCGGGCGGCGGGTGCGACCGAGCGATTGGTCGAATTGCTGCATTCCGAAGATACGGTCAACGACCCCGAGATGCCAATGTTGCTGCCGGAACCGGTGCGCGGCGAAATCACGTTTGAGGATGTGCAGTTTGCCTACCCCAGCCGCCCGGGAGTGGCCGCTTTGGATGGTGTGAACCTGCGGATCGCACCCGGCGAAACAGTGGCCGTTGTCGGCCCGAGCGGCGCTGGCAAGACGACGATCATCCAGTTGATCCAGCGGTTCTATGACCCGGACTCGGGCGCGATTTGCCTTGATGGCATGCGGATTGACGCCTTCAACCGCGATGATTTCCGCAAGCATATCGCGCTCGTGCCGCAGGACCCGGTGATCTTTGCGGCCTCTGCCCGCGAGAACATCCGCTTTGGTCGCCCCGATGCGACGGATGAAGAGATTGAAAACGCGGCGAAGGCTGCTGCGGCGCACGACTTTATCGTGGCGTTGCCTGATGGCTATGACAGTTGGCTGGGCGAACGCGGCGTGATGCTGTCGGGTGGCCAGAAGCAGCGGATCGCCATCGCCCGTGCCATTCTGCGGGACGCGCCGGTGCTGCTGCTGGACGAGGCGACCAGTGCCTTGGACGCGGAAAGCGAACGGGCGGTGCAGCGGGCGGTGGATGAGTTGTCCGAAGGGCGCACGACCGTGATCGTGGCGCACCGTTTGGCGACCGTGAAAAAGGCGGATCGGATCATTGTGATGCAAGAGGGTCGTATCGTGGCAACTGGCGCACATGATGCGCTGGTGTCCGAAGATGGGCTCTATGCCCGTCTGGCGCGGTTGCAGTTCACCGACGGCATGGCGGCCGAGTAGAAATTTCGACAAGCAGATCGGCAAGTGTCGGTTTTGGCCATGACAGGTCAGTTCCGACAACGTCACCTTGGCGCCAAACGGCAAACAGGGAGAACGCCATGCAGGTTGGATTTGTGGGATTGGGGGCTGTCGGGGCCAAGCTGGCGGGCACGCTGGCACGCAACGGAGTGGACCTGACAGTCTTTGACCTTGATCCTGCGCGGATCGACCTGCTGGTGTCCCAAGGCGCAAAAGCGGGCACCAGCCCGGCCCAGATCATGCGCGATTGCGAGGTGGTGATCACCAGCCTGCCCAGCCCGGCGGCGTCACAGGCGGTTCTGGATCAGCTTCTGCCGGAAATCGTGCCGGGTAAAATCTGGCTCGAGATGTCGACCACTGATCCCGAAGCGATCAAGGTTCAGGCCAAGGCGGTGCAGGATCGGGGCGGGCGCGCAGCGGACACGCCCGTTTCGGGTGGCTGCCACCGGGCGGCGACGGGCAATATCTCGATCTTCGCAGGCTGCGACCGCGCGACTTTTGAGACGGTGTTGCCGCTTCTGACCTATATGGGGCGTCGCGTCTTGCACACCGGAGAGGTGGGCAGCGCATCTGTGCTCAAGGTGATGACCAACTATCTGGCGACCATCCATCTGGCGAGCCTGTGCGAAGCGATGACCACGATTGCGGCGCATGGCATCGACCTTGGTATCACCTACGAGGCGATCAAGGCGTCGTCGGGTACGTCTTTTGTGCATGAAACTGAAAGCCAGTTGATCCTGTCGGGCAATCGCGACGTGGATTTCACGCTGGATCTGGTGCTCAAGGATATTGGTCTGTTCCAGTCGCTGGCCGATGCCAAGGATGTTCCGCTGGAGTTGTCGCCGCTGCTGATCCAGATCGTGAAGGACGGGCAGGCGCGTTATGGCGACCGGGCGCAGTCGGATCGGTTGATCGAACGGCTGGAGGAAGCCACAGGCCTGTCGATCACGGCACCCGGCTTCCCGACTGAACTCATCGACGACGAACCCGAGGAACGCGGGTCCGAGATCCGCAGAGCGGTCTCGCCTTGATGGTGTGAATGCGCTATCGGCGTCTTTGCATCACAGGAGAGACGCCATGACCGACGAGATCCTTGCCGAGGTTGATCCGCGCGGGCCCCGCCGTGTCATCGGGATCGGCATGCTGCTCATGTTGGGTGGTCTGGTTCTGTATCTTGCTTTCCTGCAACCGCCCGCCAGTCTTGTGTGGCAGGCTTTCCTGATCGGGATGGGGCTGATTTCGCTTTGGATGGCGTACAAGCTGCAGGTGGCGACGACGCGAAAGCTGTTTCTCACCGAAGAGGCGCTGACCGACAGCGAGGGCACGGTGATCGCGCGGGTCGAGGACATCGTCGCAGTCAACCGGGGCGCGTTTGCGATGAAGCCGTCCAATGGCTTTACGCTGAAACTGAAGAACCCGGCGCCACGGGCGTGGCAGCCGGGTTTGTGGTGGCGCGTGGGGCGCCGGGTGGCCGTGGGCGGAGTGACACCGGGGTCACAGGCCCGCCCAATGGCCGATATCATTGCCGTGATGGTGGCACGACGTCAGGCTTGAAGATCAGGTATTCTTTTTCTTGCCTTTGCCGTTGGTCGGCTTGGTGGTGGTCGAAGTACATTCGGTGCTTGCAGCGCCTTCGTCCGCGTTTTCTGCGTTGTTGTTGCAGAGCGAGCCACCGGGTGCATCCTGGTCACCATTGCCCCAGCCGTTGTTCTGCCAGGTCTTGCCGGAGCCATCATTTTCACCTTCGAAGATCACCTGCGATGCAAAGCGCGGGCGGGTGAACGAATAGGTGGTGATGTCGAACCCGTCATTCGCCAGTTGAACCAGCGGCTGATACCAGTCGCGGCTTTCCACGATGATCGTCTGGTCGCCAATGGCAAGGATCGGAAGAACAGGCTTGTACGTTGCCATGTCCGACTGTGTCAGGGCCGGCCAGTCACCACGGGCGACAGACCACACAAGATCGTAGGTCGCGTTGCCGGTGCTTGTACCTGTACCGTTCTTGTTGAACTGGACCACCGAGATCCGCATGTCGACGTCGTCGCCCTGTGCCTGAGCCAGGTGGAACAGGAGGTTCCGGGCATTGTCGACATACGTGTCATCCAGAATCTCGGTTTCCCGCGAGATGATGTCACCGATCGTGTAGTTGGCCTTCTGGTTGATGGCCTGCTGGCGCATCACGTCGAAATACAGCCAAGAGATCGCGAAGATCACGAGCAGAGCCGGAAGGATGATGATTGCCTCAAGCGAAGCATCGCCCTTGGTGTCGCGGATGAACCGCGACACACGTTCATGAATACGAGCAGACATTAGAAGGGCTCCTGTACGAAGGCCGAGAAGGATACGATTGCGGCGTAACCATCGTCGTCTTTGGGCATTGAGGCCGCCACGCTACCGATCGGAGTGATCGGCTTGTACTTGTAGCAGGCGCGAAGCAGCATCAGTTCGTTGGGCTGACCCGGATCGAACTGGCGCAGCGGGCGAATGGGTTCTGCCGAGTCGTAGCAGTCCGCATCGCGCGCCGGTTCCGTCCATTCCCGAAGGCTGAGCGGGATCATTTCGAGCCGCAGCACGTTCTCGCAATCCGTGAGAAGAGTTGTGTTTTCACAGATCATGGTCTTGAGCGTGTCGTGGTCGATGTTTTCACCGGTGCCCAGGCGTACTTCGCGAACCGCGAGATCCAGTCCACGCTCAAGTTGCGTGTGTCGGATCGAGAGGGCACCCACTTCCATACCCGCGACGATCACGGCCAGGAACACCGGCATCCAGATGACGAAGGGGATCGTTACGACAGAGCCGCTTTCGTCCCGCAGGAAGCTGCGGATTTTCTTGGGAGCAAACCGCATCATTGTGTCAACCTCAGCTGGTTAATGGTCCGGGCAATCGCCTGGAACGCGTCGGAGATTTCAAGACCTTCGACCGGGAAGTAGTGAGCCGGAGACGAGGCGCAGTCGCGCATTGCGGCCTGACCTTCATCGGGGGCTTCAAAACCGATTGCGAAGACGGTGATGTCTGCGTCACGAGCGGCCCCACAGATCGTCGATAGACGGCCGTCGGCTTGGTCGCCCGAAACAATCGGGGTGTAGGCGTAATACGCGTTGTAGTACTGGTTGTACGACACGTACCCGTCCAGATAGGGCACCCGGAAGAACTTCTGCCCGAAGGCACGTGTGCCCCAGCGCGCAAAGACTTCCGCGTTGCTCATCCGGCGTGCGCTTGTGCCGCCATCAGGCGTATTGCGATACCGTTGGTCCAACGCATTGTTGCGCTCGTGATCCCAGAAGTAGACATCGCTGGTTGTGCCGCTCAAATCACGCACCAAGTGC
>NZ_JAEPMO010000142.1 GCF_017643905.1 Marivita sp. | reverse complement strand
GGTCAAATGGTGTGCAAATACAGATCGTAATCGACATCCGGGATCGTTCGCGCCACGCGAGCGTATTCGGCGGCTTTTACGGCAGTAAAGGTGCGGTGCATCTCTTCGCCAAGAGCGTCTTTCAGAAAGACTGATGCCTGCTCGGCACCAATGGCGGCGTTCCAGTCCCGCGGCAGGGCTTCTGCCTCGTCGCTTTCGTACCCGTTGCCCGTGGTTTCCGGGCCGGGGTCGATGCGTTCTGTGATCCCTTTGCGGACCGCGGCCAGCACCGTTGCCGCCACCAGATGTGGATTGGCATCCACCCCCGAGAGACGATGTTCAATGCGGCGGGCGGAACGCGGGCCAGCCGGGACACGTACTGCGACAGACCGGTTGTTGACGCCCCATGTCGGCGCCACGGGCGCATAGCTCTGGTTGGCAAATCGCCGCCAGCTGTTGGCATGGGGGGCAAAGACCAACGTGCTCTCGCCCATGGTGTCGAGCACCCCTCCGATGGCATGGCGCAACAGGTCGGTCCAACCAGCGCCTTCTTCCTCAGTAAACATGTTGTGGCCGTCTGCATTGCACAGGCTGAGGTGCAAATGCATCCCGGAACCCGCATAGTCCGCGAGCGGCTTGGCCATGAAACAAGCGACCGCACCGTGACGACGTGCCTGCGCACGGACAATCCGCTTGAGCCGGGCCAGATCGTCGACCGCCTGCACGATATCGGTCCGGTGATGCAGCGTGAGTTCGTACTGTCCCGGCGCATATTCCGAAATCAGTGTCTCGAGCGTGATCCCGGCCAAGGCTGCGCCGGCATAGATGTCGGCGAACAAGGGTTGCATCCCGATCAGGTGATCGACCGAATACACTTCGGTCTTGGCTGACCGGCGGCCATCCAGCACGTCCGCCGCAGGGCGGATGCGCCCTTCGCTGTCCCGCTCAGGATCGAGCAGGAAGAACTCCAGTTCCAGCGCGGCTGTGGGATAAAGCCCCATCTCGGCAAGTGCGGCGACCTGCCGGTGCAGGGCGTGGCGCGGGTCCGACAGCATCGGCGTGCCATCAAGATGGTATTGCGACAGCAGCAGTTCGGCACGTGGCGGGGTCGTCCCATGCTGGGCCACCAGTGACCCGGGCACCGGCCAGGCCCGCAGATCGCCATCGCCGGTGTCCCAGATCAGGCCGGTTTCATGAACATCCTCGCCCACCACATCAAGACCAAGGATCGAGATCGGCAGATGCCGCCCGTTGCGATAGAGCCCTTCAAGTTCGTGCCGCCGGATGATCTTGCCCCGCCCGATGCCATTGGAATCGAGCAGAACAATGTCAATCGCCTCGATCTGCGGATGCGCGGCAAGAAAATCCGTACACTCTTGTACGGTCGCGCTGGATGGGCAGGTGTCAGACATGGGTGTCTCCTGTCAATGCAGACAAGACGTCCGCAAATGCTGCAATCAGCCTGTCGATCTGTGCGTCTGCCGTGACCGGGCTGACAAGCATCATGTTATGGAAAGGTGCGATCAGGCAGCCCCGGTTCAAGAGCCCCAGATGCAGCGCCCCCTCCAGCGTTGCGTGATGCGCTGCCGCCGCTTCTGTCCCGTTGCGCAATGGGCCGGGAGCACAGATGAATTCCACCCGTGCGCCGACCCGGACCACATGCCACGGCACTCCCACAGCGTCGATTGTCATGCTGAGACCTGTGGCCAGCCGCTCTGCTCCGGCGTTCATCTTGGCAAAAGCCTGCGGAGTGGCGACCTCTCGCAAAGTAGCCTCTAGGCAGGCAAACTGCATCGGATTGCCAGCCAACGTCGTGCCCATGCCGGAATGACCGGCAGGTCGATCGGCGTCATAAGCCGCAAAGCGGGCCGCGACCGGATCGGTCATCCCCCAAAGCGCCATCGGCATACCCCCCGCAACGCATTTGCCGATCACGAAGATATCCGGGTGTAACCCGTGCTGGCGGGTATAGCCGCCGTAACCACTGGATTGGGTGTGGGTCTCGTCAATGATCAAAAGCGCGCCGTGGGTGTCAGCCAGTTCGCGCAAGCCTTCAAGGAACCCGTCCTGCGGCAGGACCATGCAGGAATTGGTCATCACCGGTTCTGTCAGGATGGCTGCAACATCGCCCGCCTTCAGGGCGGCAGCCACAGCGTCCAAATCGTTGAAGTCGACACAGACCGCGCCCGTGGTCAGGTCGAACCCCTGCCCCACAAGCCCCTGCCGGGCGATCGTCAGGCCAGATCGCAGTTCGACCATCGTGTCCTCGAGAGTGCCGTGATAGCAGCCGTTGAAGACCAGAACCTTGCGACGACCCGTCACCGCGCGGGCGACACGAAGCGCATTGCGGTTTGCATCGGTTGCACTCAATGTGACCTGCCAGCGGAAGGGACCGAACGTGTCCGACATCAGAGCCCCTGCCCGCAACGCCGCCTCAGAGGGCAGCATATAGGTCAGCCCACGCGCCGCTTGATCCCGGACCGCCCGGATCACAGCAGCAGGTGCGTGCCCAAACATGGAGCCTGTGTCGCCAAGGCAAAAATCATCAAGCCGGTGCCCATCGACATCCACCAGTGTCGCGTCCTGTGCGGCATCCACCACGAGCGGAAAAGGCGATGGCCAGTCTCGCATCCAGTGCATCGGCACCCGGTTCAGCCAGGCCGCGCTGTCGTTCTCAAAAGCCGCTTGAGCGCGGGGCCGCGCTGCAACAAACCTCGCGTTTTCATCAGCGATGAAGGCATGAAGACGGTTGGTCCGGATACCGGCGACGGCGGCATTGTGAGGGGCGGCAAGGTCTGCAGTCATGCTGGCTCCTGGGCTGGACCGGCGGCGTCGGGTCTCGGTTATCCCGGCTTTGCCAGAACTTGCAATGGGACGCCAAGACATTCTTTGATCTGTCAGCTTCGGTAGCGTGATCCACGTTGACCCGGACCGAAACCGTGACCCATTGACGGCGTCAGGCGTCACTTGAAATCTAACGCAACGCGGAAGCCGATATGTGAGGTTGAGGACGTAGCGGAGGAACTGTTGCGCGCAGCGATCCTGTACCTGTAGCAATAACTCCTGTGGCACAGAAAAGAGCCACCTTTGCAAAGCTTGAAATCGCTTTTGCCGGCTTGGGCTGCCTTGCTGCCTTTCTTGAGTGAACGGACCCGAAAAGTTTCGGATGTCCATTCCCAGACATTGCCGATCATGTTGTACAGACCATAGGCGTTTGGCTCATACGATTGTGCAGGAGCGGTTCCGCAATACCCGTCAAGCCCCAGGTCCTTTTGAGGAAAAGGGCCCTGCCAGATATTGCAGGGATGGAAATCCGTATCGTTGGGTTCCTGATCCCCCCAAGGGAAGCGAACATCGCCAGCACCCCCACGGGCCGCGTGTTCCCATTCGGCCTCGGAGGGCAGCCTGCCGCCTGCCCAGCAGGCAAAGGCCTTGGCATCGTTCCATGAGACGTGAACGACCGGATGATCCGGCAGGGCGTCTGCACCGCCCGGTCCGACGGGCTGACGCCAGGTGGCGCCGGGCACCAGGCGCCACCACGGCGCGGCTGCCACGGCTTGTGTCGGCGGCGTACCGCTTGGCAAGAGGCCCTGAAACACCAGGGAATCGCCAAGGCGTTCGGCATCCGTAACGTAGCCGGTCGCCTGCACAAAGCTCTCGAACTCTGCCGTCGTCACCGTGGTCGCGCCAAGGCGGAACCGCGCCAGTTTCTTGCGTCTGAGCGGACCTTCTCCATCGGCAGGCAAAACAGGCTTTGCTGTGCCGATCAATGCCACTCCGCCGGGGATGTCTACGCCCATGATGGGGGAGACTGCATGCCCATTGCATGTTGCAACCCCGCGCGTCTCCGGCGCGTCGGCTTTTTGCGGGCGTGGAGGCGGGCAACATGACATCAGGTGGTTTCCGGACCCAACCAATTCAGGGCAAGTGTCCTCCGAAACGACACTGCATTCCAGCGAGACCGTATCGTCATGTGCCCTTTGCGCGCGGATGTTGGGGCGGTGTGACCGGGACATAGGGGAACCGTCCGCGCTGTTTGGTTGCAGTCGTACTCGGGTCCGTTCCGCCGCGCACATAGACCTTGGCTGGATCATAGGGTGGCCCGTAATCCCAATACGGAAAGCGCCCGTGCTTCATCGCCGACTGCACAAAGAGGCGTTTCTTCTGTGAGGCCCGGATACGGCGGTCCAGATCGTCCTCGTCCCAACGGGCCTGCATTTCCGCCCACATATCTTCAAAAAGCGCCGCATACGCCGGATCGTTGGCAAGGTTGTTCAGTTCGAGCGGGTCCGCATACAGATCGAACAGCATCTTCGGATCGGTGCGACTATGGACCAGTTTGTAGCAGCCTTTGATCATGATCAGCGCGGGAGCATAGAGCCCCTCGCCGTTGAACTCTATGAAGATCCTGTCATGCGGGCTTTCACGCTCGGGCAGGTTCAAAAGGCTTCGCCCGTCAATTGGCGCCGCGTAGCCATCGAAACACCCGCCACTGGCAATTTCGGTAAACGTTGGCAGCAGATCGACAAGTGAGGCAAGTGCCGTTTCGCGGTAACCTGCGGCAACGCCCGGCCCCTGCATAATGAGCGGCACACGGACAGACGCCTCATAGGGGTTGAACTTGTACCACATACCGCGCTCGCCCAGCATCTCTCCGTGGTCCGAAGTGATGATGACGTAGGTGTTGTCGAGCTGACCGATGCTTTCCAGAGTTTCGATCAAACCACCGATAAGGTCGTCGACATGAGTGACCATCGCCATGTACCCCCGCCGCGCATTGGCAAGTTGTTCGGGCGTGATTTCGAATTCGTCCTGGCGGATCGTCAGATAATACCGCTGCGACCAGGGGTCCCGCTCTGCAAAGGGAATGTAGGGAACTTCGGGGCCGGGAATGTCAACGTCTTCGTACATGTCCCAGTATTTTCGGCTCGCCACGAATGGGTTGTGCGGCTGCGTGAACGAGACATGCAGCATGAAGGGACGATCATCGGTCGAGCGGGCGTGATTGTAGAGTTCCTGCTTCGCGGCGTGGAACACCTCCTCGTCATAGTCGATCTGGAGGTTGCGCTCGCAGGGACCAGCCTCAACCACGCTGAGAAGGCTCATGACAGACGGCGCGTACGGCTCGTCCGTTTGTTCCCAGTCGGCGGTCCAAGCGAAATCCGATGGGTAGATGTCGGTTGTCACACGCTCTTCGAAGCCATGAAGCTGATCGGGGCCGACAAAGTGCATCTTGCCTGACAGCGTCGTCTTGTAGCCGAGACTGCGCAGATAGTGGGCGAATGTCGGCTCGGAGGCGAGAAATTCGGCGCCATTGTCAAACACCCCGACATCCGACGGAAGACGGCCCGTCATCATCGACGCGCGCGATGGACCGCAGACCGGGTTGTTGCAATAGCTGTTGGTGAATGTCGTGCCGCGCTCGGCGATCCGGTCGATATTTGGAGTGATCGCATAGGGCTTGCCATAGGCCGAGAGGCAAAGCGCTGTCAGCTGGTCGGCCTGAATAACGAGGATGTTCGGGCGCGTCATAGGACTTCCTTGGGTAAACGTGATGGCCCCGGACCGGCACAGACCGGTCCGGGCAGCGGTCAGAGGAGGCGTTCAGCCACCGGTTCGGGTAACGAATTCTTCGATGCCAGGGACACCTATTTCCCGGTAGTAGCGCAGCGCACCCGGATGCAGAGGTGAACCGAAACCGTCGAGCACGGTTTCTTTGGACATCTTTCCAAATGCCGGGTGAACGCCCGCAAGCGCGTCGAGGTTCTCAAAAACGGCCTTTGTCATTGCGTAGACCCGATCTTCGGGGACATCAGCCGAAATCACCAGACCATTGGCCAGACCATAGGTCGGCACATCGCCCGCGACGCCTTCATATGTGTCGTCGGGGATCGAAAGGCGGAAATAGGGCGGATAGGCAGCCTGCAAGTCTGCGAAGAAGGCGTCATCAACCGGAATGAGTTTGAGATCGCGGGTTGCCGCGAGTTTGATGACTGGTGCCAGTGGAAACGATCCGTTCCAAAGCGCCGCATCAATATTGCCGTCGCTCAGCATGTCCACCATATCGCCGAGGCGGACCCGGAACGGTTCAAAGTCCTCCCCCGCGACCTTGGTCATCAACACGTCGGCGTCGAGCATCGACACGCCACCCGGCTGTCCCATGCCGATGCGTTTGCCTTTGAGATCCGCGACCGAGGACACTCCGCTCCCCTCCACCGTGATGATGTGCATTGCGACCGGTGCGATCGACATCCATGACAGGATCTTGCCTGGCTCGGTTCCGGCATAGTTTCCTGTCCCTGCCCAGGCTTCGTAAGCGGATAGTGAGGTCGCCATGGAGGCCTCAAGCTCTCCATTTTGCATCAGCGCGATGTTCGCGACATAGCCCTTGGTTTCTTCGGCTGTCGCCTCGACGCCGTCCACATTCCTGTTGATGACATCCGCGATGCCCGCCGACCACGTGTAAGCGGTACAGGTGACCGGGCAGGACCCGATCGACAAGTAATCATTCGCATGGACTGCGGACGAACACGACAGTGCTGCCGCGAAAACCGCGGCTCTCAGGCCAAGTTTCATTTCAGATCTCCCTTTGATTTGATGGATGCCGGTTGTGCTCCGGCTTGTTGGTTTTGTGGAAAAGTCGCTCGGGTCACGACATAGATCAGGGCGGCCAGAGCCAAACCGGCCGCAAGATCGAGCCGCCAGTCCGACGTCAAGAAGCAGATGGCGAGAACAGCAAAGCCTAGCCGTGTCATCAAGGTCAGACGCCCTTTGAAAAAGCCGATTATCGCCGCGCTCGCACAAACCCCGCCCAAGATTGCCGTGACGAAAGAGACACCGATCTGGGTCACCGTGACGTCAATGCCGAGGATCGACGGGTCGTAGACAAAGAAATACGGAACGGCAAAGGCGGCCATTCCGAACTTGCAGGCAAGCAACGCGATCTTAAGCGGGTTGCCGTCGGCAATCGACGCCGCGGCGTAGGCGGCCAAAGCCACCGGCGGTGTAATTGAAGAGAGCATCGCAGAGTAGAGAACAAAGAGATGCGCCGCCAGCAGCCCAACGCCAAGATCGACAAGAGCCGGCGCCACCAGCGTGGCGACCAAAATATAGGCCGCCGCCGTCGGCAAGCCCATGCCCAGGACAAGACATGTCAGCATGGTCAGCACGAGGGCGACCGGGAGAGAGCCACCTGAAAGTAGGACGACAAGCGTCGAGAATTTCAGGCCGATCCCGGTCAGAGTGATGATGCCGATGATCACACCTGCCGCAGCGCAAGCCAGCGCAACCGGGATCACCGCGCGGGACGCAGCTTGTGCTGTCTCGATGAGACGCGCCGGGGTCAAGGCGCTCTCACGGCTGAGAAAGCTGACCAGCGAGGCGGCGACGATTGCCCAGAATGACGACAGCATGATCGAATAGCCATTCAGCAACATGCTGATGAAGATCGGCAGGGGTGCGAGCAAATAGGCGCGCTTCAAGATCGACGCCCAGTCGATCGTCGAACCGGCATCGCGCAGAACAGGAATGTTCCGCCGCACGGCTTCGAAATGCACCATCGCGAGCAGCACAGCATAGTAGATCACGGCGGGCAGAAACGCGGCCTTGGCGATGGTCAGATACGAGGTCTCGGTGAACTCGGCCATGATGAAGGCCGCGGCCCCCATGACCGGAGGCATCAACTGGCCACCGGTCGACGCGACTGCCTCAATCGCGCCAGCGGCTTCTTTGTTGTAGCCGCTCTTTCGCATCAGCGGGATCGAGATTGGGCCGGTTGTCAGCACGTTGGCGACCGCCGTGCCAGAGATCATGCCCATGAGGCTCGACCCCACAACCGCTGCCTTTGCCGGGCCGCCGCGCAACCTGCCGGTCAGCGCGGTGGCGATGTCCATCAAAACTTGGCCTGCGCCGGTTTTTTCCAGCAGCGCCCCAAGAACCACCACGCCAGTCACAAAGGTCGCGCTGACGCCAAGAGGTGTGCCGAAAATGCCCCCACCGCCGAGATAGACCTGAGACATGACACGCTGGACTGAATACCCGCGGTGACCGAAGGGTGACGGCAGATAGTTGCCGAAGAGCCCGTATAAGATAAAGGCGCTGGCAAGCAGCACGATCGGCCACCCGATGGTTCTGCGACATGCATCGAACAGGGCAATGATCAGCAGAACGCCGAGGTAGACCTCGTATTGCGTGATCGCGCCGTAGCGATTGTTGATCGCCTCGAAATTGACCAGCTGATGTCCGACCGCAACAAGCCCGCCGGTCATCATGAGAACCGCGAAAAACCGCTTTAAACCGGGGTAACTGCTATGTGGTCGGTCGGCGTCGAACGTGTCGCGCAGGGCATAGGCGGTGACCAGAACAAAGATCATCAGCAAATGCGCACTGCGCTGGATGCCGTCAGGGAAAACACCGAAATAGGCGCTGTAGAGTGTAAGTCCGATCAGAGCCAGAGCCGTTAGGGCGAGAATGAAATTCAACGCCGAAACGATCCGGGGCCTATCCATGGCGGGCCGTCCGACGCTCCGAGATCTCGGCCAGACGGTCGTAGTCAAGCCGGTCGGAATAGCAAAATGCATGAAGCGCCAGCAACGCCGCCGACCGTTCAGGGCTTATCGTGCCCCGCACAAGTCGGAACGGCGCAGCGCGCGCATGGCCGAACTCCGTCTCAAGGGCAGTTTTCACACCATCGAAATAGGTTGGGTTGGCTCCAAGATGGCCGCTGATAATGATCATCTCGGGGCCAAGGATCTTGCCCATGCTGTCGATTGCTGGCGCAAGAGCCTTGCCGGCATCCGTCACCAGACCAGCCGCGTCTGCGTCATTCAGGACATCGAGAAGATACGAGGCGTAGTCAGACAGACGCGACGTGTCGAATTTCGGCTGATCAAGCTTGCCCAAGCGGGACAGCAGGCCGAAGCCGGTCGCGTTGAGATTGAGGCAATCGTTGCGCCCACACACGCAGGTCAGTTCCGTTTTCTGCGACCGGATATGACCGATCAAGCCAGAGAACCCTGAGGCACCGCGCACCACTCTGCTTTCGGAAACGACGCTGGCACCTACGAAGGTCGCCACGTGAACGAGCGAAAACTCGCGGGACGCGCGCGCGGCGCCAAAGCGCATTTCAGCAGTAGCGATTGCGTTCGCGATGTTCTCGATTTCGACTGGCAAGTCGAGGATCTTGCGAAGCTCATCGCAAAAAGCGCCGTCATCATTTGACCAGCCGAAATATTCCGACCGGAGGATCTCGCCCTTCTCAGGATTGGTTCGCGCTGACAATGCCACGCCGATGCCGACGATACGCTCGTTATCGATTTCGGTGTCGTCGATCAGCTCCTTCAGCGCGCGCGCATAGACTTGCGCCGCGCCTTCGACGCTTTCGAAGTTTGGGTTTGTAATCGCACGGGTCGCTTGGATTTCTCCGGCGGCATCCGAAATCGAGACTTCGGAATGATACGCCGAGACAGTGATCCCAACCGCGTAAAGGCTGGTCGGCACAACCCGCAGGCCGGTCTTGGGACGCCCTACCCGCTTGCGCTGTTTTCTTGACCAGTTCTCGTCTTCGAATTCCTCAACCAGTCCGACTGCCAGGAGTTCACGGACGATCCGTGTGGCGGCCATCTCGGAAAAGCCAAGCGCACGCGCCAGATCTGCCCGACTGACTCCGGGCTGCGCCTCGATCAGGGAAAGCGCCATCCCACGATGTGAACGGCGGAGGCTGGCTGGCGTAGATGTGGAGTTCAAATTAATAACCATCAGTTAGTTATTAATAAGCGCGCAGCGATTCGGCCAGCAATATTGAACCTGGTGCCGGGCTGGAAACTGTCTTGCGGCGCTCGACCAGTGTTTTCATGCGCTTGATGCGACGCCGCAGGAAAAGCCGCAGCTCAAGCCGTGGGTAACAGTTCAGAAGCTACGACAAGGTGCCGTAGAGGAAGACCAAGTCACGGCCCTCCGGCTTCGCGGAGCAACCCGGACCCTCTGGGGCATGTCCTTGCTTCTTGGGGTGGTCGCACGATGCGGGCAACCAAACTCGAAAAGGTTACCTCTTTTCGGAGATCATGACTCCGCCAGAAACCTCGCAAAGACAGAGATGGCCGTACCGGCCTGTTTTCCGCGCCAGAGATACCCCAGCGGCGCCAAGGGTGTGTTTATGTCGGATTTCAATTCGCACACGCTGCCCTCACCCAACCAGGACGCGGCAACGCTGCGGGGAAGAATGGCCAGATAGCGCCCGCTTTCGAGCATTTCGCGGGTGAGCTTTGGAATGTGCATCACGATCTGGCATCTCGCGCTTTGCGGCCAGCCTGCTTTGACGAAGACCTCCTCGAACCGGTTGCGCGCAACGGAACCGACATGGTTCATCAACCATTTTCCGGTTCCAAGTTGCGCAAGTGTCGGATGTTTCACCTCGGCCAGCGGATGGGTCTTGCCGCAAACGACGACCAAGGCATCCTCCTCACATCGCTGAAATTCCCAGCCTTCCGGGATCACCTCGGGTTCGCGCGTGCAGATGATGTCGGCCGTCCCATCCGAAATGCCGTACAATGGCGTCGTGCTCGACGCCTCCACGATCACCACCTGAATATCGGGATAACGTCTGGCAAAGTCATCAAGTCGTCCATGAAGCATGCCGCCAAGGGCTGCCGGACTGCTGGAGATTCGCACCAGTCCACCATGATTATGCAGACGATTGGCCACAGCTTCGGCCCCGTCATGCAAAGCGTCAAGGATGCGATGCGCTGTAAGCGGTGCGCCGTTCACACGTGATTGACGTAATTCCAGGGCAGCAGCAGGTTGATATCGGTCTGTTTGTGCCCGCCTGCGATGGCGGTCAGGACGCCGGACAGATAGCCATGGGGTTCGATCCCGTTGAGTTTGCAGGTT
>NZ_JAEPMO010000170.1 GCF_017643905.1 Marivita sp. | reverse complement strand
GAAAGGTCGAAAGACAGAGCGTCATGGGAGCAGAGCCGCGAACGTCCGGGCATACCGGGCCGACAGATGACGGCCTCCAGCTTGAATCACGCCATGAGAAGCGCTGCATGGCCCCAAAAACAGTCAAAAATCGAGGTGCCCGTAAGAAACTTCGAACGAAGTTTCTTACCGCGCAAGTGGTGCGAATACCTTGGGAAGCATGTCCGGCAGGTCTTCGGCGATGAGGCCCGGTCCAAACAGACGCGCGGCTTCGCAATGCAGCCAGACCGCCGCTTCGGTGACACAGAACAGGTCCGGTGCGGTTTCGGGCGCGGCAAGACCCGCGATCAGACCGGCCAGCACGTCCCCTGCCCCGGCGGTTGCCAGCCAAGGCACGGCCCGCGCACCTGTCGCAGAGTGTACGCTCGCCCCGCCGTCAGGTTGGGCAATCACGGTGTCCTCGCCCTTCAACAGCACGATGCACCCTGCCCGATCCGCGGCCATACGGACCACGTCGATCTTTGACTGCTCTTTCCGTTCGGATTGCGCGAGGTCGGGAAAGAGACGGGCAAACTCGCCTTCATGCGGGGTCAGCACCGAACGCGGATGGGTCAAAGCAAAGAGCCCCGAGGGGTCGTCTGCAAACGACGTCAGCGCGTCCGCGTCCAGAATAACGACGGGATCACGCCAGCCGCGCTCTCCTCTCCGGTGTTCCAAGGCGGCTGTGACCAACGCCCGCGTCTCTGCTCCAACGCCAAGTCCCGGCCCGAGACACAGAGCGGTTACCCGGTCGTCGACGATCTGGCGAAAGGCCGCCGCATCGGCACAGGCGCGCAGCATCACCGCGTCCAGTTGGCAGGCGTTTTCCTGAAGCGCATCCGGGGGACACAGCACAGTGACCAATCCCGCGCCGCTGCGCAAAGCCGCACGGGCCGCCATGCGACCAGCTCCGCCCCGCCCTGGACCACCGGCCAGAATCACCGCATGGCCATAGTCGTACTTGTGCCCCTGCCCGCGCAGCTTGGCGATCATCGCACCTGGCCAGATGCGCGGCGGAAGCGGGTGATCGCCGAAACAGGGATCGACCAACCGCACCCGTTCGGGGTCTGGTGCCGCTCCAATCATTGTGCGCTCGGCGGCATCCGGCCCGGTCAGACCAATATCCACCACCTGCACGTCGCCACACAACGTTGGCCCAAGGCCAAGCTTGTGACCTGCCTTCAGGCTGTGAAACGACACCGTCAGATCCGCCGAAATGACCCTCGGCATCCTGTCGTCACCCGCATTCGGAATCATCCCCGTGTCAAGGTTCAGGCCTGACGGACAGTCGATCGCCAAACGTCGGATCGCGTGGCCGTGTTTCCACGTGCCCATCATCCGATCCTCGAGGGCAATGGCCAATGCTTCGGGCAGCGGACGGGTGAGCCCCGTACCGAAGACGGCATCGACGAAAAGGTCAGGACGGTCACAGTTACGGACGGTATTCGCATCGAACGGCAAGACTGCGCCCATGCTGAGCCAGAGGTCATGGTTGGTTTTTGCATCCGGCGGCAGTTTGGCAGCATCCCCATAGAGAAAGACATCGACCGACCAGCCCCGGTCCTTGAGACGCCGGGCGATCACGTACCCGTCCCCGCCATTGTTCCCCGGTCCACACAGGATCAGCGCTCGGTGCGCGCCTTGGCCCAATTCGGGCCATTTGACCAAAGCTGCCTCGACTGCCCCACGTCCGGCAAGCTCCATCAGTTGAAGTCCCGTGACAGCCCCCGACTCGATTTCGGCCTGCTCAATGGTGCGCATCTGGGCGGAGGTGAGCAATTCGGCCACGTCTGATCCCCTCAAAGATTCAATTCTGCACACTTTTTGTGCAATCTGCACATTTTATAGGCGACCGTTTTCAATCCACCCGCCCGCTGCCGCTACATTTACCCTAGCTGATTGTGGCCCTCAAACAGAAGTGGTCTGACGACCGCAACGCAGGAGCGAGGGACCCGCCATGAAAAAGATTGAAGCCATCATCAAACCCTTCAAACTCGACGAGGTGAAGGAAGCTCTTCAAGACGCCGGCATCCAGGGTCTGAGTGTCGTCGAAGTCAAAGGCTTCGGCCGCCAGAAAGGCCACACCGAGCTCTACCGCGGTGCCGAATACGTGGTGGACTTTCTGCCGAAGGTCAAAATCGAGGTTGTCCTTGATGATGACCAGGTCGACGGCGCGATTGCCGCCATCGTAGACGCCGCAAAGACCGACAAAATCGGTGACGGCAAGATTTTCGTATCGCCTGTCGAGCAGGCCATCCGCATCCGCACAGGTGAATCCGGATCAGACGCGATCTGATCCCGCGCCACACTTTTCGAAAAACGACCCAAACTCAGTGAAAGGGAAGAGAGAATGAGCACTGAAGCGCTTCTCAAGATGATTAAGGACGAAGATGTCGCGTATGTTGACATCCGGTTTACCGACCCGCGCGGCAAACTGCAGCACGTGACAGTGATGTCCGACCAGGTGGATGAAGATTTCCTTGAAGAAGGCTTCATGTTCGACGGGTCGTCCATCGCAGGCTGGAAGTCCATCGAAGCCTCCGACATGAAACTGATGCCCGACACTGACAGCGCATATATCGACCCGTTCTATGCCGAAAAGACCGTGTGCGTGCATTGCTCGGTTGTCGAGCCGGACACCGGCGAAGCCTATAACCGCGACCCGCGCGGCACCGCTGCCAAAGCAGAAGCGTACCTGAAGTCCTCGGGCATCGGTGACGTGGCTTATTTCGGCCCGGAAGCGGAATTCTTCCTGTTCGACGACGTGCGCTATGCCGTGACACCGAACAAGGTATCCTATCAGGTCGATGCCGATCACGCGGCATGGAACACCGACACCGAGTTCGAAATGGGCAACCTCGGCCACCGTCCGACCTACAAAGGCGGCTACTTCCCGGTGAACCCGTCTGACGATGGTCAGGACATCCGCTCCGAGATGTTGTCCACAATGAAGCGCATCGGCATGAAGGTCGACAAACACCACCACGAAGTGGCGACCAGCCAGCACGAACTTGGTCTGATCTTCGACTCGCTGGTCAAGCAGGCAGACGAACTTCAGAAGTACAAGTACATCATCCACAACGTCGCGCAGTCCTACGGGCGCTCGGCAACCTTCATGCCGAAGCCGCTCAAGGGCGACAACGGTTCGGGCATGCACGTCAACATGTCGATCTGGAAAGACGGCAAGCCGCTGTTCGCAGGCGACAAGTATGCCGACCTGAGCCAGGAAGCGCTGTACTTCATCGGCGGTATCCTCAAGCACGCGAAGGCGCTCAATGCATTCACCAACCCGTCGACCAACAGCTACAAGCGTCTGGTCCCGGGTTACGAAGCGCCGGTTCTGCGCGCCTACTCCGCACGCAACCGGTCTGGCTGCGTTCGTATTCCGTGGACCGAAAGCCCGAAGGCAAAGCGCGTTGAGGCCCGTTTCCCCGATCCCACCGCGAACCCCTACCTGTGCTTCTCGGCGCTGCTGATGGCCGGTCTTGACGGGATCGTGAACAAGATCGATCCGGGCGAAGCCATGGACAAGAACCTCTATGATCTTCCGGCGGAAGAGCTGGCGGGTATCCCGACTGTCTGCGGCAGCCTGCGTGAAGCCATCACCGAGCTGCAGGCCGATCATGACTTCCTTCTGGCCGGTGACGTGTTCACCAAGGACCAGATCGACGGCTATATCGACCTGAAGATGGAAGAGCTGGAAGCCTACGAAATGACACCGCACCCGGTGGAATTCGCAATGTACTACAGCAGCTGATCCCTGCGATCAGACTTGTTTTACGGAAAGGCGTCCTTCGGGGCGCCTTTTTCTTGTCTGTTTTGCTCAAGCGAACCTGTGGAACAATGTCCTAAAAAGGCCGCCTAGCATTGCGGTAAATGCCCGCTGCAACTGGACTGTCCCTTCAAAACAAGCCCTCAGAAAAACCTGAAACTGGTCAAATTTCCAGATTCGGCCAGATTCGCTGCGCATTTCGGACACATTCCAAGACTTACATCTTTAATAAGGGCAAACTCCATTGAACCTGGGGAGGTGCAAGGATGACAAATTCCGACGTCACAGTGATCAGCTTGGTCACAGACAAACCGCGCGACGCGATCTGCCAATCCGTCGTGCCTGCAGTCCATCGTTCTTTATCGCACCAACATCTATCGTTCCAACGGCAGCCGGTGACACGGGACTATATCGACTGGATCGTGGGCGACACCGACACGCTGACGCTCGCCATCGATGACGTTGGTGCCAGCAGCGTGGTCATGGTGGCCGGTCGGGGTGCCGATGCGTCTGTCAGCGCAACGCGCCTTGCGAATATCGCGGCGGACCTCTGCCGCAGTTTTGAAGCGCACTCTGTTTTCTGGAACGGCTCGAAGCAACCTATCGCGGCGGCAGATTTCCTTTCGGCTGGCAACACCCTTGTCGAAGCGTCGGTTGCGCGCACGCGTGTCGTCCCTCGCAAGATCAAGGCGACCGGCAAACTGCGGGCAAGCCAGCGGGGCAAGGCGGCGCAGATGGACAGCTGGATGATGACGGCCGTACGCGCACAAATGAACGGAGTAACGCTGGAAGAGATCGAGCGTATGGAACTGGAAGAGCGTCGTGCGAAAACCGCTCCGATGCGGTTGTCGGCCTGGGCCATCTCGTTCACCACGGCACTGATCGCAGCACCGCTGGCGATCCCCCTGATCGTTCACAACCTCGTGCGTGGCGAAGACGTGCGCTCTGGCGCAATGGCGCTGGGTGTGGCCGGACTTTTTGCTGTTTTGGCTCAATCAGGCATGGCACCGAGCCTCCCGGAACTGCTCTGACCTCTCGCCTAATAGTGTGACCGGGGAAATCTGGTCGCGCGTTCCCGCTTGCCCCTAACGACGCATTTGTTAACGTCGCACCAACAAAAGAGTGTTGGAGTGTCTATTAATGCGCCGTATCCTTGCCGTTGTCTGCCTGTCTCTGTGCGCAGCCCTGCCCGTCCATTCCGCCGAGTGCATAACCAACAAGGGCGACTGGAAGGCCTACAAACAATCCCTGGCCGCCGAGGCCAAGAGAGCAGGAGTCGGGCAACCCGGTTTGACGGCGCTTGCGAACCTGCCTCTGTCTGACCTGACATGGCGTTTCGCCGCCAGTCCCTCCGGCCAAGGAGTCAGCTCGACATCACCCGAGAAGCTCATTGAGGGAAAGACCCAAGTCTCGGTCGATCGTTTCGCGTCTCTGGCCCGCAGCAAGATCGTGGCGAACCAGAACTTGTTTTCATCTATAGAAAGCCGCTTCGGCGTTCCCGCCGAATTGCTGGCCGTACTGTGGGGCCTGGAATCGAGCTTCGGAAACTACCTTGGCCGAGAACCCGTCCTAAGCGGCGCGATCACCCTTTCGTCGCATTGCCGGCGCCATGAGCAGTTTCGGCAGAACGCGATCGCAGCGCTGAACATGGTGGATCGTGGCGCGCTCGATACGAGCATGAAGGGCGGCCCGACCGGCGAGTTCGGTCATTTCCAGTTCATTCCAATCCGATGGACGCAATTCGGCATCGACGGCAACGGCGACGGGCGGGCCGATCCCGATAACCTTGCGGATTCGATGGCGTCGGCCGCCAACATGCTGCGCCGCAATGGCTGGCAGCCGGGCCAGCCATTTGGCGAGGGCACACATAATTTCAACGTGCTTTCGGTGTGGAACGACAGCGGCAACTACCGGCGTGCCATCGTTTACTCAGCCCAGCGCACTGGCGGCTAAGTTTCAAGCCACCATACCGATCAAACCGATGCAAAGGCAGATCACACCGCCGGCAGATAAAGCGTAACCAGAATAGTCGTCCGTTCTACGGTCGGCCAAAACGACAGCCGTGGCGTGCGTCAAATCGAGAACGGCGTGCGTACTGCCGATCTCGAAATCATAGCTTGAGTCTGCCACATCCGTGGGTTTTTTCACCGTCCAGCCGTCGGCATCTGTAAACTGGAAGGTCGGCCAATAGCGTTTTCGCCCCTCTTTGTTGTTGAGCACTGCAACCGAGGTAACAACTGCGTCGTGGCGGGTGCCATAAACCCGAAAATACCGGGTTTGCTGGATCGACTTTACGCCGAATGCGGTCAGTACAATTCCAAACGCGGCCAGCACCGCAGCCCCGAAGAAAGGGATGTCGGAAAAGAACATCGATGAATACTCCGTCAATATGAGCGGATATTCATCATTAGGTTGCTAATTGGTCAAGTGACTCGCGCTTTAGTATAAACGTATGTATCGTGAACAGCACGGCATCACTGTCCGGCAACCGCCACAGCACCTGACGTTCGCTGCGCAGATAGGGCGTCTGTCCAGCCTCGGTCAGCGGCCGGGGTTCTGACTCGGCGCGGGGTTGATACAAGCTCGGGTCTTCATACCAAAGCGCGTTGAACCGCCAGATCGGCCGCTCCGGTCGCACGCCGTCGAACAGGCGCTGCACCCGGCGCGCAATGTCGTCGGTGTAGCTTTTGACGGGGGCGTGGATATGGATCAGCGGACGACCGATCTTTTCGCGCAATCGCCAGCTTGCCGGAAAACACAGGACGGCACCCGTCAACACATGTTCGTCCCCGCGCTTTTCCATCAGGCAAATGTCGTTCTGCAAGATCTGGCCCAGCGTGCCGAACGGGTCTGACATGTTGATCAGTACACTCCGCCCATCTGGACAGCTCACTTGATCGCCTGACCGGGTGTAACCCCTGGGCAGGTGGTCCAGAACCGCGTTCATCATCTTCGATAGGTTGCCCGGGTCTGGAACGGCGGTCGCAATCACATCATCCCGCCGCGACGCCATCAGCCGCAACCGTTCCGCCATCTGCGCGGCGTGGGCATCGTCCACCAGAAGCCAGGGATCACCCCCCAAGGGCGCGATCCCCGGAAGCGGACGGGGTGTCATCACATCATAAGGCAAGGTGCGTTGCAGGATCATGCCGAAGGACTAGCCCAGCGGCGCGATGCAGAAAAGATGTGACGGGTAACCAATGTGCAATTGCAGCAGGGCCAAAAGCGTCATGCCGCCCGCCGAACTTGGTCGCAAATCGGCGCGTTTGTGGATTGCGACCTCTTCAGCATCATAGGCAGGAGGCGCTGCCATGAACACCCATTTCCGAGACACGCGCAAAATCGACCCGACGCGCGGGGCCACCACGGGCGACAACACGCCCAACGATCAGAACCGGGTCGAGATCGGCCCGACGCAACTGGCCTATGCCGAATGGGCGGCGGCGGGGCTGGAGCTTCCCGACCTGCAGGAAATGCGCCGCTACCGCTGGGCGCGGCTGACGCAACATATTGTGGATCGGGATTATGCCGGTCTGTTGATGTTCGACCCGCTGAACATCCGCTACGCCACCGACAGCACGAACATGCAGCTTTGGAACACGCACAACCCGTTCCGCGCGGTGCTGCTCTGTGCCGACGGCTACATGGTGATCTGGGACTACAAGAATTCGCCCTTCTTGTCCGAATTCAACCCGCTGGTGCGCGAGGCCCGGTCAGGCGCCGACCTGTTCTATTTCGACCGGGGCGACAAGGTGGACGTGGCAGCCGATGTGTTCGCCAACGATGTGCGCAGCTTGTTGGCCGAACACGCCCCCGGCAATAAGCGGTTGGCGGTCGATAAGATCATGCTGCACGGCCTGCGCGCGCTCGAGGCGCAGGGGCTGCAGATCATGGAAGGCGAAGAGGTCACCGAGAAAGCCCGCGCCATCAAAGGACCTGACGAGATCAGGGCGATGCGCTGTTCGGTACATGCCTGCGAGGTGGCGATGGCCGAGATGGAACGCTTTGCCCGCACCCATGTGCCGGGTGGCGGCGTGTCGGAAGATGACATCTGGGCGGTGCTACATGCCGAAAACATTCGGCGCAGTGGCGAATGGATCGAAACTCGGCTGCTCACTTCAGGCCCCCGCACCAACCCGTGGTTTCAGGAATGTGGCGGACGGATCGTGCAGAACAACGAGATCGTCGCGTTTGATACCGACCTGATCGGCAGCTACGGCATCTGCACCGATATGAGCCGCACTTGGTGGATCGGCGACCGCGCGCCACGCCCCGAAATGGTTGAGGCGATGAAACACGCGCATGAGCATGTAATGACCAATATGGACATGCTCAGGCCCGGCGTGATGATCCCAGACCTGACGGCGCGGACGCACAAGTTGCCCGACAAATACCAGACACAGAAATATGGCTGCCTTATGCATGGCGTGGGTCTGTGTGACGAATGGCCTTTGGTGGCCTATCCGGATCACGCAGTCCCCGGCGCGTTCGATTATCCGCTGGAGCCGGGCATGACGCTTTGTGTCGAGGCGTTGGTCAGCGAGGTTGGTGCCGATTTCTCGATCAAGCTGGAGGATCAGGTGCTGATTACTGAGACCGGGTACGAGAACCTGTCGAAAT
>NZ_JAEPMO010000087.1 GCF_017643905.1 Marivita sp. | reverse complement strand
CCGCAGAAGACCTGTGGCTGGAGCTTTCGGAAAAGGCCGAGGCCGGGTGACGTTTCCGTCAACGGAAACGAAAACCCGTCGACGCGTTTCGCAGCGCTGCGTGGCAGTCGCGGAGCTCCGTCCTAGGTTCGAAACGATGACGCACACGCCCATCTTCATCGGCGCACGGATCTATCGCGGGTCAAGCTATGGCGCGCACCATCCGCTGTCGATTCCGCGTGTCCCGACGGTCATTGATCTTTCCCGCGCCTTGGGCTGGCTACCCGATGCGCAGTACCGCACCAGCCCCTGCGCCAAACCCTCGGCCCTGACCGGGTTCCACACCCCGGACTATATTGCTGCCCTGCAGAAGGCTGAGGCCACCCAGCAGCCAGACCCGGATTTCGATCTGGGCACGCTGTCGAACCCGGTCTTTCCCGAGGTCTACCGCCGCCCGGCAACAGCTGCGGGTGGCGGGCTTCTGGCCGCAGAGCATGTCCGCAACGGTGGTGTCGCCTACAACCCCGGCGGCGGCACCCATCACGGGCTGCCGGACCGCGCCAATGGCTTCTGCTATGTCAATGAACCGGTGCTGACCATCCGGCACCTTCTGGGCATGGGCCTGAACCGCATCGCCTATGTCGATATCGACGCCCATCACTGCGATGGCGTAGCGGTAGCCTTCCATGGGTCCGAACAGGTGCGGATGATCTCGATTCACGAGGAAAACCGCTGGCCCTTTACCGGAGCGCTTGAGGATGATGCAGGGGGTGCCGCCATCAACATCCCGGTGCCGCGCGGTTTCAATGATACCGAGTTCGATCTGATCCTGAACGAGGTGATCCTGCCAGCGGTAGCTGCGCAGAAGCCCGACGCGATCTACCTGCAATGCGGTGCGGATGCGGTGACCGAGGATCCTCTGTCGCGCCTTGCCCTGTCGAACAGGTGTCATGTACAGGCCGTGGACGCCCTGCGCGCGATGGCACCGCGCCTCATCGTGGCGGGGGGCGGGGGCTACAACCCTTGGAGTGTCGGCCGCGCCTGGACATGTGTTTGGGCCACGTTGGCAGGCCATGACATACCAGAGAGGTTGCCCGAGACAGCGTCGGCAATCCTGCGCAGCCTGCACTGGTCGCGCAAGGCACAGCCAACAGACGACCTTCTTGATACCCTGCTTGATCCACCCCGACATGGGCCGATTTCTGATCAGGTTCGCACAGCGGTCGCGATTTTGACGAAACGGTTATCCATTCAGACCGGGAAGCACCAACCTTAGTTCGACCCGGTCATCCAGCGGCTCGAGATGAGTTCCGACGCCCGCCTCGCTACAGATCCGGGCCAGCAGCAGGAATTGGACATCGGGAGGCCCCATATCTGGCAGATCCAGACATGCCGCGCCGTTCAGAACTGACCAGATCGGCCATGTTTTGCGCAGCGTTTGAGCCCGTGCCGTTGCGGTCAGGGTGTTTTCCGAAAGCGCGACGCCGATGAGACCACCTTGCGGCAAGGCCGTTTCAAGACACAGGGCCGACAGATAGGTCAATTGCGTGACGTTCCGACCCAGATCGCGATCGATGTGCCATTCTGCGGAAATGCGTGTGCCAGCATAATGATCCGCCAGCGTCTTGCGTGCCTCAGCGCATGCGATTGGGCGGGTGTCCGAAACCGTGCCAAAAGCGATGCGAAAGAAGCGGATGCGTGCTGCCGCGTGATCGCAGCTTTGCTGGATGAGCGACATTTCCGGCCCATCCCGCGCGCCGGATGTCATGCCCACCAGTTCCAATCCGTTGGAAATGGCGCCAATAGGGCTGATCAGGTCGTGGCAAATGCGCGACCCGATCAATGCCGCCAGTGAAGCCCCGTCCTGATGCACTATATCCTCCTCAACGCAGCAAGGAGCCCGCGTATGTCTGACCTGAATGGATTGTTGGAACCCGGATCGCTGGTTCGCCACCCCGATGAGCCGGATTGGGGGATCGGGCAGGTGCAGTCCAATATCGGTGACCGGATCACGGTCAACTTCCGCGAAGTCGGAAAAGTGGTCATTGACGGGTCACGCATATCACTGGTTCCTGTATTCGATCACTAACATCACAACCAAGAGTTGACAAAATCTTAATGCCCGGGCGAATTGCGCTTTTTTGGGCCAGCCCGACGCCGTTGCGCGTCAGCAAGGCGCACTTTATGGTGTCCGCGAACCAGTCCGGCGGTCCAAATGCTCCAGAACTCCCCACGGCTTCAGGTCTCGCTTGCCCAGTCTGCGGACGAGATCCAAGCCGCACAACGGCTGCGGTACGATGTTTTCGTGACCGAACTTGGTGGCGACGGGGACGGGGTCGATCACACCCGGCGGATCGAGACCGATGCGTTCGATCCCCATGCGGACCATCTGCTGCTGCGCGATCTTCACCACAGCGACAGCGAAACGATGGGTATCGTCGGCGTTTACCGGCTGATGACCGCGCGCCACGCGAAGGCCGCGGGCGGGTTCTATTCAGCCTCCGAATTCGATCTTTCCCCTTTGCTGAACAGTGAACTCCGGCTCTTGGAGCTGGGGCGATCCTGCCTGCACCCCGATCATCGCGGGGGTCCGGCGCTCATGGCGCTTTGGCAGGGGCTAGCCGACTATGTTGCGGAGCAGGGCATCGACATTCTTTTCGGCACAGCCAGCTTTCATGGCACCGATCTGAACGCGCTTCTGCATCCGATTTCACATCTGCATGCAGCCTATCTCGCGCCCGAAGCGCTGCGGGTCACGTCGGTCATGCAGACCGAAACGCCCCTGTTGCCCGCCGACAAGATCGACCGGAAGGTTGCGATGCGCGACACGCCTGCGCTGATCAAATCCTACCTCAAACTTGGTGGAACAATCGGGCAGGGGGTCTATGTCGACCACGCCTTCAACACCACTGATGTCTGCCTCATCCTCGACACTGCAAAAATGACCACTGGCGCGCTCGACCGTGTCACCCGGCGGGCGTCATGAGTCCAACCTGGGACAGCGACGACCCGATCTCCGAGGCCCGCATCTCTGCCGCAGGATGGCTGCGCGTCGTTCTGCGTGGCGTCGTTCTGGCCTTTGTGGTGTTCGGAGGGCTGGGCCTCATGCTCTTGTTGCGCCTGATCGAACGGCCGATTTTCGGCGTCGACCGTCCGATCACCCCCTACATCACACAGGCGGTGTGCCGGTTCGCCTTTGTCATCATGGGCCTGCCGTTGGTCGTCCGGGGCCCCCGGATGAAAGTCCCCGGAGCTGTGGTGGCCAATCACGGATCCTGGCTTGATATCTTCGCACTCAATGCGCGCAAGAACGTCTATTTCGTCTCCAAATCCGAGGTGGCATCCTGGCCCGGCATCGGCTGGCTGGCCCGTGCGACAGGCACCGTCTTCATTGAACGCGATCCCCGCGATGTGAAAAACCAGATCGCGGTCTTTGAGGAGCGCTTGCAGCACGGTCATCGACTGTTGTTTTTCCCAGAAGGCACATCAACCGACACGCTGCGGGTCTTGCCTTTCAAACCCACGCTTTTTGCGCCGTTCTTTTCCGACAGGATTGTCCATGACATGCACATCCAGCCGGTCACGGTTGTCTATCAGGCACCAGACGGGGCTGATCCGCGCTTTTATGGGTGGTGGGGCGACATGGGCTTTGCGCAACACCTGATCAAGGTGCTGGCTGAAAGCCGACATGGCCGGGTGGAACTGATCTATCACCTGCCGGTCCGGGTGGACGCGTTTCCAAATCGGAAATCTTTGGCCAGTCACCTTGAGGCGCAGGTGCGCTCGGCCCACCCGACGCGTGACGAATGACGCCGGTTCCATAAGGATACAGCCCCTGCCGGCGCATTCTCAGTTTGCGCACAAGGCCAATCGACCCAAAGATCAGAAACCCCACCTGAATAAAGAAAGCCCCTAGATTGAAGGCGCCCACGAGGCTGATCAGGACCAAAGTGGCTGCTGTGAGCTGATTGCAGGAATAATACGGCCCATTGCCGCAGATCCGTCCGGTTTGAACCAAGGCAAACCCGCCGACATAAAGGATCGAGCCAAGCACCCCGCAAAGCTGGAGCACATCCGGATAGCCTCGCATCGCATCCAGCAGGTTTGACATCAATGGGCTCCAGGTAATAAGCCCGACCGCCGCCCATGACGGACAGTCGGGCGATAGTGTTTAAATGCGCACCGGCAACAGATGAGGGCTGCCACCGACGCAAGTTTGAAAAGGGATTTTCGAAACAGACATTGATCCTCGTTACCCCCATCACACCCTGCATTCGATCCAGGATCGAATAAGCCGTCACCTTGAAATAATGTGTCGGCGTGTCAGGCTGCGAAGAACTATCCTTACACTCTCTTTATACAAATGACGTTAAGTCAGCGCAGGTCTGGAATACCTGACCGTGGTCCGTTCCACCCGTGAATTGAGTGTGAAACTCCGACCGCCGTCACCTGTCCGACTGACGTCTGCCTGCGGTCTATCCGAGTCGCGTAACACCAAAGCAAAACGGCGCAGGTCACCCCGCGTCGCTTGAATTTCAAATATTATCAGATAGCTAAGGCGCGATCTTCATCTCTTATGGGATGGGATCACGTTTCAGCACCGGACTCGTCTTCATCACCCTGATCAGCGATCCAGGCGACCGAAACGACCTCTTCATCGGCCCCGGTGTTGAACACCCGCACGCCACCTGCGCTGCGCGACCGGAACGAGATGCCGTCAACCGGTACCCGGATCGACTGGCCTTTGGACGTTGCAAGCATGATCTGATCGTCCATCTCCACCGGGAAACAGGCCACGATGGCCCCGCCACGCATGCCCTTGTCGATGGCCTGAACACCTTGGCCACCACGTCCGCGCACAGGGTAATCATGCGACGACGACAGCTTGCCCGCACCTTTGGCCGTGATGGTCAGGATCAGGTTCTCCGCCGCCGACATCTCGGCATAACGTTCCTGAGTGATGGAGCCGGGTGCTGCTGCATCCTCGTCATCGTCGATCTCGGCATCATCTGCCAGACCCGCCACCGCGCGGCGCATCTTGAGGTAGGCTGCCCGTTCCGCCGGATCAGCCTCGAAGTGCCGGATCACCGCCATGCTGACCACACGGTCGCCGTTGTTCAGACGGATACCCCGGACACCGGTCGAATCCCGGCCTTTGAAGATCCGCACCGCCGTGGTCGGGAAGCGGATCGCGCGACCGGCGTCGGTGACCAGCATCACGTCGTCCTCTTCCGATGCGATCCGCGCGTTCACCAGTTCCACGCCCTCGGGCAGTTTCATCGCGATCTTTCCGTTGCGCATCACATTGGTAAAATCGGAAAGCGCGTTGCGGCGCACGTCCCCTGCGGTGGTTGCGAAGATGATCTGAAGAACATCCCAGTCTTCCTCATCCCGGTCCACCGGCATGATGGCGGCAATGGAAACCCCTGTCGGGATCGGCAGGATATTCACAATCGCCTTGCCCTTGGCGGTCCGTCCACCTTGCGGCAACCGCCAGGTCTTGAGCTTGTAGACCATGCCATCGGTGCTGAAGAACAAAAGCTGTGTATGGGTGTTGGCGACGAAGAGCGTGGTCACCACATCGTCATCCTTGGTCGACATCCCCGAAAGACCCTTGCCGCCGCGCTTTTGCGCCCGGAATTCGGTCAGCGGTGTACGCTTGATCCAGCCCGACTGGGTAACGGTGACCACCATGTCCTCGCGCTCGATCAGGTCTTCGTCTTCCATGTCGCCCGACCAGTCAACAATCTCGGTCCGGCGCGGCACAGCGAACAGCTCTTTCACTTCGCGCAGCTCGTCCGCAATGATGCCCATGATCCGGTCGCGGGAGCCGAGGATCTCAAGGTATTCGCGGATCTTGCCTGCGAGTTCTTCCAACTCGTCTGTGACTTCCTTGACCCCGATCTGCGTGAGGCGTTGCAGACGCAGTTCAAGAATGGCCCGCGCCTGAACCTCGGACAGGTTATAGGTCCCATCTTCGTTCGCGGTATGGGTCGGATCATCAATCAGTTTGATATAGGGCAGGATGTCTCTTGCGGGCCAGCGCCGCGTCATCAACCGATCCCGCGCCTCGGCCGCATCGGCAGAGGACCGGATGGTCGCGACGATCTCGTCGATATTGGTGACGGCAACGGCCAGACCGCACAGGATGTGGCTGCGCTCCCGCGCCTTGCGCAGGAGATGCGCGGTCCTCCGCGCCACCACGTCTTCGCGGAAGTCGATGAACGACGTCAGAAACTTGCGTAGGGTCAACTGCTCGGGACGGCCGCCATTCAGCGCCAGCATGTTGCAGCCGAACGAGGTTTGCATCGGCGTGAAGCGGAACAACTGGTTCAGCACCACCTCGGCGGTGGCGTCCCGCTTCAGCTCGACCACCACCCGCACGCCATTGCGGTCGGATTCGTCCTGAACATGGGCAATGCCCTCGATCCGCTTTTCCCGCGCCGCCTCGGCGATGCGCTCGATCATCGTGGCCTTGTTCACTTGATAGGGAATCTCGTCGATGACGATGGCCCAACGGTCCTTGCGGATTTCCTCGACCCGCGTCTTCGCGCGAATGATCACGGACCCGCGCCCTTCAAGATAGGCTTTGCGCGCACCGGACCGGCCCAGCATGATGCCGCCCGTCGGAAAGTCGGGGCCGGGCACATATTCGATCAACTGCTCGGAACTCAGATCCGGCTCTTCGATCAGCGCCAGAGTGGCATCAACCACTTCGCCCAGATTGTGCGGTGGGATGTTTGTCGCCATACCAACGGCAATACCGCCAGCCCCGTTGACCAGCATGTTCGGGAACCGCGCCGGCAGAACCGTCGGTTCGCGGTCCTTTCCGTCGTAGTTGTCCTGAAAATCGACCGTTTCCTTGTCGATGTCCGCCAGCAGATAGGCGGCAGGCTTGTCCATCCGCACTTCGGTATAGCGCATGGCCGCAGCGTTATCGCCGTCCATGGATCCAAAGTTGCCCTGACCATCCAAAAGCGGCAGCGACATCGAGAAATCCTGTGCCATCCGCACCAGAGCGTCATAGATCGCTGAATCGCCGTGAGGGTGGTATTTCCCCATCACGTCGCCCACAGGACGTGCCGATTTGCGATATGGCTTGTCGTGCCCGTTGTTGCTTTCGTGCATCGCATAAAGGATGCGCCGGTGCACCGGTTTCAGGCCGTCGCGCAGATCGGGGATGGCCCGGCTCACGATCACGCTCATCGCGTAATCGAGATACGAGGTCTTCATCTCGTCGGTGATCGACACCTGCGGCCCGGCGTATTTCGGGCGTTCTGGCGGCATATCTTCTGTGTTTTCAGGAGTTTCTGGCGTGTCGCTCACGTGGATAGCCTGCTGTCGTTATGTCTATATTTTGTTGGCCTTATGTATATCAGAGACAGGATGTAGGCTGCAATGCACTTGACCAAATTAGTGGCATCCTCACTTTGGCACTCACGCCTCGAAATGGCTAACACACTGTTTTTGTTGAAAGTTAACGAATCCGTGGCAAACTCATTTGTACAATAAGAAACGATGAGGTTTGCATGACCGAGATGAGTGAGACCGAGTTGATGTTGCGGGGGTACGGGCTGACCACAGCGCAACTCTATTACCGCATGCCCGATTACAAGAACGTGCTGAACACGTTTGTCTGGCAGGAATACGATCTGGCACCTGATCACCCCAAGCTGTTCGAATTCATCGAGTTCTGGCAGGACACGATCGAAGGACCGCTGCATTCGGTGCAATACACCCACCGCAAGCTGCTGTCCTCGGGCGAATGGCGTCAGATCGTCGGGGAATTCACGGTCCATTGACGCAAGGGTCCAAGGCCCTTCGAAGGGCCTTGGCGCATTTTCGAGAAAGCGGCCAAGCCCGTTTCAACGGGCTTCTGCCTCACACCCCGTAAATCTCTCCGAACTTGGCCTCCAAGTAATCAAGCAACGGCCCCTCGTTCGGCGCAAACCCGCAGGCCCGTTCAATCACCTCGCGTGGCTCATAAAGCCCGCCATGCCGTTGCAGATTGTCCCGCAGCCATCCCGTGGCAGCTGTCGTATCGCCCGCCGCAAGCTGCGCATCCAGATCCGACACCGCCTTGCGCAAAGCTTCGTGCAGACAGCCTGCATAGACATTGCCCAAAGTGTACGTGGCGAAATAGCCAAACAGGCCCACCGACCAGTGCACATCCTGCAAGGCGCCGTTCGACGGCTTGTCCACCGCATAACCGAAATCCGCCTCGAAGCGGCTGTTCCATGCCTCTTCCAGATCGGAAACATCCAGCGTCCCGGCAATCAACTGCCGCTCCAGATCGAACCGCAGCAGAACGTGTAGATTGTACTGCACCTCGTCAGATTCGGTGCGGATATAGCCTTTGTGAACCCGGTTCACGGTGCCGTAGAACGCGTCCGGATCACTGATGCCGAAATCGCCAAAGGCTTCGACCATCTGCCCATGTAGCCAGCCGGTAAAGGCCCGCGAGCGACCCAATTGGTTCTCGTAGATCCGCGACTGGCTTTCATGCACACCCATCGACACGCCGCGTCCCAAGGGCGTCAGCAGGTAGGCCTGGTCGATGTTCTGCTCATAGGCCGCATGACCAACCTCGTGGATCGTCGAATAGATGCAGTTGAACGGATCTTCCGAGTTCGTCCGCGTGGTGATCCGCACGTCATTGCCGGAACCAGAGCTGAACGGATGCACCGCCTTGTCCACACGCCCTCGACTCATGTCATAGCCAAAGGTCTTGGCAATGTGGCGCGAGAGCTTCATCTGCGCGCTCTCGTCAAACGTGCCGCTCAGCGCTGCGGGGGCAGGGGCGCCCAACACCTTGTCGCGCAACGCCACCAACCGTGGACGCAACGCGCCGAACATCGCATCCAGATCCGCCGCCGTGGCCCCCGGCTCATAGTCCTGCAACAGCGCATCATAGGGATCGCCCCCATTGGCCAGCGCAGCCCCTTCCTGTCGCCGCAGGTCGAGCACCCGTTCCAGCGTCGGCGCAAAGGCCGCGAAATCGTCATTCGCCCGCGCCTCGGCCCAGATGCCCTGCGCCATCGAGGTGGTCCGCGCCAGTTCCGCCGCCAGATCGGCAGGCACCTTCGAGGCCCGATCAAAATCGCGCTGGATGTGCCGCAGATGCGCCCTGGCCTCGTCATCGCTGCCCTCGGCCTTGGCCAACCAGTCGCCCACACGCGGGTCCATCCGCCGTGCATGCAACACCGATTCCAGCGCGCCCATTTCCTCGGCACGCTGTGCCGCAGCCCCGCGCGGCATGGTGGTTTCCTGATCCCAGCCAAGACGCCCCGCGACTTGGCCCAGCGCCTCGGTCTCGCGCGTGAAGGCCATCAACTCATCATAGGCGGTGCTCATGCCGTCGCTCCTCGAATAGATTGTTGTACCGGATATTGCGCCCCGAACCGTGCCCGAAGGATCAGCACCCAAAGGATCACAGCCCCCACCTGATGCGCAATCGCGATCTGCCACGGGGCCATATAGAGCACCGTCACGATGCCCAGCGCCATCTGCACCCAGAGCATTGCAAAGACCGCGTTGAAGCGGAACCGCGTATCCGTATTGGGCGACTTGCGCGCCTTGATCCAAACGACGATGCCAAAGGCCAGCAGCAGGTAACCCGCCATGCGATGCATGAACTGCACCAGCCCGGCGTTCTCGAAGAAGTTGCGCCAGATCGGCTCAATATCGAAGGGGAAAGGCGGCAGGAAGGCCCCGGCCATCAGCGGCCAGTCGTTGTACGTGCGCCCCGCGTCGATGCCCGCCACCAACGCGCCCAGCAGGATCTGCAGGAAGGTGAAGTGCAAAAGCCCTGTGCCCAGCCCGTACAGCTTTCCCTCCCGCGACCGCCGTGCCTGCATCAGATCGCGCTCCTCGCGGCCCAGCTCGAACGTGTACCACGCGATGAAACCGAGGATCACAAAGGCCAAGCCCAAATGCGTCGCCAAACGGTACGAGGCCACATCAAGCATCGTCCCTGTGAGCCCAGACGCCACCATCCACCAGCCGATTGCACCCTGAAGACCACCGAGGACGCCTAGAAAGAACAACCGTCCAGTCCAGCCCGTGGGGATCTTACGCGCCAAAAGGAAGCCGAAAAAGCCCAGCGCCCAGACAAGGCCGATCACCCGGCCCAACTGCCTGTGCCCCCATTCCCACCAATAGATGAACTGGAACTCGGCAAGGCTCATGCCTTTGTTTTGTAATTGATATTCCGGTATCGCGCGATAGAGGTCAAACTCGCGCTGCCAATCCTCGGCAGTCATCGGCGGCAAAGCCCCACTGAGTGGCCGCCATTCGGTAATCGACAAACCGCTATCGGTGAGCCGTGTCAGCCCTCCCACGGCGATCATCACCATCACCAGAGCAAAGAGGATCATTAGCCACACCCGGATCGCGCCACGCGCGCCGCGCTTGCCCGCGTCGATCATGCCGCCTTTGGGGGCTTCCTTGCGCGGTGTCTCTGCACCAACTTCTTCAAAGATGCTGCGTTTGCTGCTCATTCACGGGGTCTCCTTCTTGGTCGAGACACTAGGCTTGGGGCAGGGGCGCTTCAAGGCGCAGGCCTAGACCTTGTCCTTCCAGCGCACCATTTGCCGCAGCACACCGTGAAGCGTCTGCACATCGGCGCGGGTCAGCGGCATCCGCGACCACATGTTCCGCAGGTTCAGCTTCATGCTATCCGCCTTGGTTGCGGGAAAGAAGAACCCGGCTTTGTCCAGCGTGTCCTCGTAATGCTCGGCCAGCTTGTCCATCTCGATGGCATTGGCCCAATCGGTGCCCGCCATCTCCACGGTCTCGGGCATGGCCTCGACTGACTGTCGCCGCCATTCGTACCCCGTCAGCAGCACACATTGCGCAAGGTTCAGCGACGGAAAATCGGGGTTCACCGGAACCGAGATGATGGCATTGGCCAGCGCGATATCCTCGTTTTCCAGCCCGGCGCGTTCGGGTCCGAACAGCACCGCCACCTTTTCGCCGCCAGCCATCTTCTCGCGCGCAACCTCCATTGCCCGCTCCGGCGTCATCACCGGCTTGGTCATGTCGCGCTGCCGCGCCGTGGTGGCAAACACGTACGTACAATCGGCCACCGCATCGACCGTGCGATCCACCAGCACCGCATCATCCAAAACACGCCCGGCCCCCGAGGCCATGGCAACCGCGCTCTGGTTCGGCCAGCCATCGCGCGGGGCCACAAGTCGCATCCGGTCCAGCCCGAAATTCAGCATCGCCCGTGCAGCGGCACCGATATTCTCGCCCATCTGCGGACGGACCAGCACAAAGGCGGGCTGCGGCGTGTCGCTTGGCATGGATGGTGTCTCCGAAAATCCCAGGTCGCGCCTGAGTATTGCGCGCAGGCTCAAAGGGCAAGCGGTGCAAGCCCTTGGCGCAGGGCGTGAAATCACTGTATAGGGTGGCGATGACCAAGAAAGGGGCCGAAGATGTCCGACGCAGAGCAGCCGCAGATCTACCTGATCACGCCACCCGAGATCGAACTGAGCCATTTCCCGACCGATCTGGCCCGCTTGCTCGACGCCGAGGACATCGCCTGCATCCGCCTGTCGCTGGCCACCCGCGACGAAGACCTGATCCTGCGCGCCGCCGACGCCGTGCGCGAGGTGGCGCATCGGTTCGACGTGGCCTTGGTGATCGACACCCATGTGGTTCTCGCCCAGCGCCTCGGCCTCGACGGCGTGCACCTCACCGATGGCGCACGATCAGTGCGTATGGCCCGCAAGGAACTGGGGGCCGACGCGATTGTCGGCGCGTTCTGCGCGCAGTCCCGGCATGACGGGATGGGTGCGGGCGAGGCGGGGGCGGATTACGTCAGCTTCGGCCCGGTCGGCGAAACGGCTCTTGGCGATGGATCGCGGGCCGAGGCGGATCTCTTCCAGTGGTGGTCCGAGATGATCGAGATTCCGGTCGTTGCGGAAGGCGGTCTTGATGCCGAGATCGTCCGCAGCCTTGCGCCGATCACGGATTTCTTCGGAATCGGGGAAGAGATCTGGCGGACGGACGATCCGGTTGCCGCTCTGAAAACCCTGACGGCTGCGATGGCTGGCTGACCGGGTCAGGGGGCTGTCTGCCCCCTCGGCGCGTGCCGCGCCTCACCCCCGAAAGTATTTCTCAACCAGAGAAGTAACGAAGCGTTAACCTTAACGCGGCATCCTGCATGAGCGGTACAGGCGGAAGCGCCGATGACCGTAACCGGAGAAGCCCCCTGTCACAAATGCAGGGGGTGGACCCGGTCCATATCTTCTCTGGTTCACAAATACGTCGGGGCGCCGTTCATTTGGCGCCATTGGTTCAAGCCCAATGGACGGCGGGCAGAGCCCCCAAGCGTAGGATCAGGGAATGATCCGCGTGTATTTCACACCTTCCAGCGTCGCGCCCAACCGCAGACCCGCCTGACCGAAGATCACCGCAATCACCGGTGCCAGCGATGTGGTGGTCTCGGCCGCAATGGTCTCACCACCTTCGGGGATCGCATATTCGATATTGGCACCTGCGGCCCAGCCGGGCGAGCGGCGGAAATTCATCAGCGCGTCTTCGGTCATGAAGAATAAGACATGGGCATATTGCTGCGCGCCGATCTGCAAGCCCGCGCTGGCCTTGGTGGTCGAGTAGTAATCCACCGTGATCCCACCCACACGCAACGCGCCGCGCCCGAAGGCGCCGCCCAGACCCAGACCTGCCTCGGTTACCAACGGCATGACCAGCAAACCATTGGCATTCGCCGCAAGGTTCTGCGTTCCGGGGAAGCGGCGGTACATTTCTGCAATCGTCGCATCTACCCGCGCGTCGATCCGTGCGCCACCATTGCCGCCCACGCCGTTGTTACAGCCGGCCAAAAGGAATGTTCCGCCAAGCCCAAGGGCCAGTTCGCGTCGTGTCAGGGATGTCATTGTCTCTGCTCTTTCTTTGCCGATGCCTCTGAAATCCGGCTGTGCCGCCGGTTGCGCATCAGTATAGCCGCAGCGACGCGCCCTGTCACTAAGGATAGATCACGATAAGCGGCGCACCGCTATCCGTTGAGCAACCGCGCTGCAGCAGGGGCAAAATAGGTCAGCACACCGTCACAGCCTGCGCGTTTGAAGGCCATCAGGCTTTCCAGCATCACCCGGTCGTGATCGAGCCAGCCGCGCTCGGCCGCGCCCGCCAGCATCGCGTATTCGCCGGAGACCTGATATGCGAAGGTCGGCACGCCGAACATGTCCTTGGTGCGGCGGCAGATGTCGAGATAGGGCATGCCCGGCTTGATCATCACCATATCGGCCCCTTCGGACAGGTCGCGCGCGATCAGGCGCATGGCCTCGTCGGAATTGCCGGGGTCCATCTGGTACCCCTTCTTGTCGCCCTTGAACGCCCCGGACGCCCCCACCGCATCCCGGAAGGGACCATAGAACGCACTGGCATATTTCGCGGCATAGCTGAGGATCGCGACGTTCCTGAACCCTTCGCTTTCCAAAGCCCCGCGCATCGCGGCGATGCGGCTGTCCATCATGTCGGACGGGCCGATAATGTCCGACCCGGCGCGCGCCTGAGACAGCGTCTGCTTGACCAGCGCCTCGACGGTTTCGTCGTTGAGGATATAGCCGCTCTCATCCATGTATCCATCATGGCCGGTGATGTTATACGGGTCGAGCGCCACATCTGTCATCACCATGATGTCCGGCACGGCGTCCTTGATCGCACGGGTGGCGCGATTGGACAGGTTCTCGGGGTTCCAGGCCTCGGCGCAATCCTTGGTCTTCAGAGACGGGTCGGTGTAGGGAAACAAGCAGATTGCCGGAATCCCGAGGCTGTAGGCCTCACGCGCCGCCTCGACCACTTTGTCCACCGACCGGCGCACAACACCTGGCATGGAGGGCACGGGTTCTTCGATCCCCTCACCATCGCGCACAAAGACCGGCCAGATGAAATCATCGGGCGTCAGGGTGTTTTCGCGCACCATGGCACGCAGGGCCTCGGTGCGGCGCAGGCGGCGCAAACGTGTGGCGGGAAAAGCGGGGGTGATCGGTTTCATCGGGGCAGTCCTTGTCTTTGCCGTATTTGGGTGGCATGGAATGACCGCTGGAACAAGGCCTGCCACGCGTTAAGGCCATTTGAACAAGGGATGACGCGCGCCTTGGATTGGTACTCTACCGTCTTTGAACTGATCGACATGCGGTCGTTTTCGAACCTCTGGTTCTGGATCGCGTTGGCCGTTGCGTGGTCTTCGGCCAGCCATTGGGTGCTGGGCGTGCCCTTCGACATGGTCAGTCGCGCACGGCGCAAGGGGGGGCAGGCGGCAGAAGACTTGACTGATCTGCTGCGCATCAACACCACCCGGCTGCTCTACATCGCAGACGAAGCCGGGCTTTGGGTGATTGCCTCGGGCACCTTCTTCCTGACCGGCTTTGCCGTATTGGGCTGGGTCTACTGGGTCGAGATCGCACAGGCCCTGTTTCTTCTCGGGTTCCCCATGTCGCTGGTCAGCCTGCTGAGCGTCTACACTGCCCGTGCCTTGCACGAAAAGGATCACGACCTTGACGCGGTCTACAAACGCCTTGGTCGCCACCGTCTGATCGTTCAGGGTATCGGCATGGTGTCGATCTTTGTCACCGCGATGTGGGGCATGTACATGAACCTCAGCGTTGGCGTTCTTGGCGGTTGACGCGGAGCCGGTGCCGCGCCACATGAGCGCGCTATGAAGACATCCCAACACATCACCATGGGCGGCGCGCCCGAAGGCTATGACGCCCGTCTGGTTCTGGCCGAAGCCGAGAAACACGGCGGCGCGGTCTGCCACATCGCCCGCGACGACCGTCGTTTGGCGCAAATGCGGGAGGCGCTGCGGATTTTTGCGCCAGGAATGCCGGTCTTTGTCTTTCCCGGCTGGGATTGTCTGCCTTATGACCGGGTGTCGCCGAACCCCGACATCTCCGCCACACGCATGGCAACGCTGGCGGCGCTCACCCATGCGATGCCGCAGCAATACGTGCTGCTCACCACAATGAGCGCGGCCACGCAGCGGTTGCCCGCCCGCGAGGTGCTGCGCGAGGCCGCCTTTACCGCCCGTGTCGGCAATCGCGTGAACGAAGAGGCACTGCGGAATTTCCTTGTTCGGATGGGGTTTTCCCAAGCACCCACCGTTCTTGAACCCGGCGATTATGCCATTCGAGGCGGCATAATTGACATCTACCCGCCGGGGGATGGTGGGCCGGTGCGGCTTGATCTGTTTGGCGATGTTCTGGACGGCGCGCGCCGGTTCGATCCAGCAACGCAGCGCACGACGGAAAAGCTTGATCTGGTGGAACTGGCCCCGGTGTCAGAGGTCATTCTGGACGAAGCAGCGATCACCCGCTTTCGCCAGAACTATCGCATCGAATTTGGCGCAGCAGGGACCGACGATCCGCTCTACGAGGCGGTGAGTGCGGGACGCAAGCAGGCCGGGATGGAACATTGGCTTCCGTTCTTCCACGCCCGTCTTGAAACACTCTTTGATTACCTGCCCGGTGTTCCCGTCACACAGGACGATCAGATCACGCCGGCACGGCTCTCGCGGTGGGACGGGATTGTGGACCAGTACGAGACCCGCAAAGCCGCGCTGGCGCAGAAATCGCGCATGGACACGGTCTACAAGCCGGTTTCACCCGAACAGCTTTACCTTGACGATGCCGCATGGAACGCGGCTTTGGGTGACCGACGAGTTGTGCAATTCCATCCGCTCGCGCAGGCCTCTGGCCCCGGCGTCGTGGATGCAGGCGGGCGCATCGGGCGTAATTTCGCACCGGAGCGTCAACAGGAAAGCATCAGCCTTTTCAGTGCATTGGCGGATCATGTTCGCAAAAAGATGGAAGTCGGGCCCGTTGTCATAGCGTCCTATTCCGAGGGCGCACGTGAACGCCTCTCCGGACTGATCGAAGACGAAGGACTGGCCGAAACGATTCATGTCAACGATCTGACCCGTGTCGGCAAACGCGGTCTGCACCTTGCGGTCTGGCCGTTGGAACAGGGGTTCGAAGCACCTTGGAGTGAGGCTGGCAAAGAGGCCCGCATCACCGTCGTGTCCGAGCAGGACGTTCTGGGTGATCGCCTGATCCGGTCCCCGAAGAAGCGCCGCAAGGCCGAGAACTTCCTCACCGAAACCCAATCGCTGTCTCCCGGCGATCTGGTGGTCCACGTAGACCACGGCATCGGTCGCTATCTGGGGATGGAGGTCATCACGGCCGCAGGCGCCGCGAATGAATGCCTCCTGCTCGAATATGCCGAAAGTTCAAAGCTTTATCTGCCGGTCGAAAACATCGAACTGCTGTCCCGATACGGCCACGAGGAAGGTCTGCTGGACAAGCTGGGTGGCGGCGCGTGGCAGGCCAAGAAGGCCCGCCTGAAAGAACGCATCCGCGAAATGGCGGACAAGCTGATCCGCGTCGCGGCAGAGCGTGCATTGCGCAAGGCCCCCGTGATGGATCCGCCTCCGGGTGCATGGGACGCGTTTTCGGCCCGGTTCCCTTATCAAGAAACCGACGACCAGCTTCGCGCCATCGAAGACGTGATGGCGGATATGCATTCCGGCCAACCGATGGACCGTCTGATCTGCGGCGATGTGGGTTTCGGGAAAACCGAGGTTGCGATGCGCGCGGCCTTTGTCGCCGCCATGTCAGGCGTTCAGGTGGCGGTGATCGCGCCAACCACGTTGCTGGCGCGTCAGCATTACAAGAGCTTTGCCGAACGTTTCCGCGGTTTCCCGTTGGAAGTCAGACCCTTGTCGCGCTTTGTGTCGGCCAAGGATGCCAACGAAACCCGTGACGGGCTTGCCCGCGGCACGGTGGATATCGCGGTCGGAACACATGCGCTTCTGGCCAAGGGCATCCAGTTCAAGAACCTCGGCCTCTTGATCATCGACGAAGAGCAGCATTTCGGCGTCGCACACAAGGAGCGTCTGAAGCAGTTGCGCTCGGACATCCACGTATTGACGCTGACCGCCACTCCGATCCCGCGCACGCTGCAACTGTCGTTGTCCGGCGTGCGCGATCTGAGCATCATCGGCACGCCTCCGGTCGACCGTCTGGCGATCCGCACCTATGTGAGCGAGTTTGACGCGGTGACGATCCGCGAAGGGTTGCTGCGCGAACATTATCGCGGTGGGCAGAGCTTTTTCGTTGTGCCACGCATCAGCGACCTGCCTGAAATCGAAGACTTCCTGAAAACACAGGTGCCCGAGGTGTCCTATGTCGTGGCCCATGGCCAGATGGCGGCGGGCGAGTTGGACACCCGCATGAACGCGTTTTACGACGGCAAATACGATGTGCTGCTGGCGACCACGATTGTCGAATCCGGCCTCGACATCCCGACCGCGAACACGATGGTGATCCACCGCGCGGACATGTTCGGGCTGTCGCAGCTTTACCAGATCCGGGGCAGGGTGGGCCGTTCCAAAACCCGCGCCTATGCGTATCTCACGACCAAACCCCGTGCCAAGCTGACACCCGCCGCCGAAAAGCGTCTGCGCGTTCTGGGGTCGCTCGACACGCTGGGGGCGGGGTTCACGCTTGCCAGCCAGGACCTCGACATTCGCGGCGCGGGCAACCTCTTGGGTGAGGAACAGTCCGGCCAGATGCGGGACGTGGGGTACGAGTTGTACCAGCAGATGCTGGAAGAAGCGATCGCCAAGATCCGCTCGGGCGAAATGGAGGGCCTGACGGAAGCCGATGATCAATGGGCACCGCAGATCAACCTTGGTGTCTCGGTCCTGATCCCAGAGGCCTATGTGCCCGATCTTGATGTGCGTCTGGGTCTCTACCGGCGCTTGTCGTCGCTGTCGACCAAGGTGGAACTCGAAGGCTTTGCGGCTGAATTGATCGACCGCTTCGGCAAACTGCCACGCGAGGTGAACACACTGATGCTCGTCGTGCGGATCAAGGCAATGTGCAAACTGGCAGGGATAGCGAAACTCGATGGCGGGCCCAAGGGTGCCACGATCCAGTTCCACAATGACAAGTTCGCCTCGCCTCAGGGTCTGGTCGAGTTCATCCAGGACCAGAAGGGTCTCGCCAAGGTCAAGGACAACAAGATCATCGTCCGCCGCGACTGGGCCAAGGATAGCGACAAGATCAAGGGTGCCTTCGCCATTGCTCAGGATCTGGCGAAGAAAGTGAAAGACGCCGAAGCGAAGACGAAAGCGTAATCCCAATCCACCGCGCGGTCGCAGTCAATTTTTTCAGCCAAGGGAGCAGCCGCCCTTGACCGATAGCTGCCATCGCGGGACAATCCAGAATCTCTAAACGTTTCTATAAGTCAATTCGAGGCATGACAGGCGTCGCCCTATCGAAAGTCATTTTCGAAAGGACGACTTCTATGCCCGCATTTTATCGTGAAAGCCCGACGCGGCTGGTACAGGATCAGTCGACATGTTGGGCAGCTGCAGCCGAGGCCTATACGGAAAAGACAATAGGCCAGGATCACGTAACACTGGTCGAACTGATGGATGAGGCGAAAGCCGCCGGCATGAGTGCGTGGAATGGCGCCCTCAAAGGCGGAGACAAATCTATCAAATGGCTTGCGAACCGTTTGAATTTGCAATGGTTCCACGGAAGCAACCTCGCCTCCAACGCGTCGATGCTGCCGCGTTTGAAGACAAGCCACGTCATTTACATGTATCGGAAACGGACATGGAAAACGTCGGTTCATGCCGTTTGTGTCTGGGGAACGGATGACAATATTGTCGCCGCCATGGACCCCTTGCACGGACAATGGACATTCGATGACCCGGCAACGTTTGACTATTCTTGGGAGCTTTGTCTCTGGCGGAAAAATCTGGTCTGAAATAGCCTGTAGCATGCCACGCTGCATCGCAGCACCTGTTCCGGCAAGCCGCCAAGATTTTCCGTACGCAACGGTGGGGACTGAAACATGCGAACCGGTCAGCTTTACATCTTCGGCGACAGCCTTTCTGACGATGGGGCCCGCGCGGTTCAGGTACAGGACGAACCGATTGACCTGTTTTTCGCGGGGCGGGCCTCGAACGGGCCGGTCTGGCACGAATATATCCGCAATGATCTGGCCATCGCGCCTGCGGCCATGTCGATCAGCCAGGCACCCAACTTTCTGGGCTACCTCAGCGGCTCAGCGCTGAACGGTATCAATTTTGCGCATTCCGGCGCGGTATCGTCTTCGACCGACGATCCGTTGCTTCCGGGGGCGGTTCAACAGGCCGAAGGGTTTGCAGCCTTGGTGGCTTCGGGCGACATCCCGGCCCCGGACGATCAGGATGTGTTCGTGATCTGGATCGGCGGCAACGATTTCCTGAGCTTCGCGGACGCCACGATTTCGGACATCTTCGACATCCTGAATCTGGACGAGTCGATCATCGACAATATCGAAACCGCCGTCGACACACTGGCGGCCGTGGGCGCACGCAATTTCGTCTTCCTTGGACAACCCACCATCGGCGGTGCGTTCCTCGGGGCCGAGGCGCCAGCGGGGTCGCTGCTGGCCAGTCTTTGGAACAGCCTGACGAAGACGTATAATGACGCCCTTCAGGATTACGCAGACGCCGTCGGCGCGGTGGACGGGCAGACATCGCTTTTTATTGATGTCGCAGACTTCATAGACGATCTCGAAGACAATCCCGCGCAATACGGGTTCACGAATGTGACCAGTGACATCTCTACGGATGGCGCAGATCCCGCAGATCAAAGCTATTTCAGTGTCGACGGCATTCACCCGACCGGCGCAGGCCGTAAGCGCCGCGTTACCACCCTCATAGACGTTTGAAGTTTGTCATCTGAGAAGAGCCCATCCGGACAAGGAGGGTTCCGATGGATGATACAGTGCAAAATTACGTAACTTCTCACAGTG